>JBPCTR010000197.1:0-15379 GCA_051011575.1 Acidimicrobiales bacterium
CAGTTGACGAGGAATGCAAGACCCACGATGACTGCCAACACGGCGACGATCGCCAGGATTCCGCGGGTGTTCCGGGACGATTCCTCGAGATCGTCGAGATTGAGTGGCGATTCCGAAGGAATCGCCAGGTCAACAACGTCGGGAGCACCAGGAATCGGGCCGGTCGCGGGGTCGGTAGGTGCGCGGTCGCCCAGGATCGTGTCCGCGGGCGTGCGCCACGCCTCGTTTCGTTCGACGGGCGAGTCGACCATCGGAGCATCGGGCATCGATTGCATGGCCGGCTGGGGCACCTCGGGTACGTCGACCTCCGGAGCGTCGATCGAAATTTCCGGTGCGCCTGCGCCGGGCATGGCGATCATGTCGCCGAGATCGAGCCGGTCGCCAAGGTCACCCGGATCGTCGTCGAGGTCCGGGAGTGCGTCCGCATCGGCGATGTCGTGCAGATCGGTGATGGAACCGGGCTCTTCGAGGTGGATCGACGGTTCGCCGGGTACTTCGGCAATCGCATCGGCGAGATCGTCGACGGCTGGATCTGTATCGGGAATCGGTGCGTCGATGTCGATCGTGTCGACCATGGGCGCGACCTCGTCGGCCGGGGCCAGCGGCGCAGGTTCCACGTCGGGGATCGCCGACCCCCTGTCGGTCGCGTCGGACCCGCCGCCTTCGGCAGGCATCTCGGGCACTGAGGTGCGCTCATCGAATGCGCTCGTCCAGCCGTCGTCGACGGTCTCGGCAGACGGGTCGGCCCAGTCGCTCGACGCATCGACGACGTCGATATCGGGGGCCTCGGTCGGCGTCGTGGGTTCGTCGACGATCTCCTGCCACCCAGCACCCGCCGTTCCCTCCGCTTCGGCAGCCTCATAGGGCTCGACCTCGGGGGTGGCGAAGGCGGCCTCCGAGCCGTTCTCGACTGAAGGCGCGACCTCTTCGACGGCTATCGCGGCCGGCGTGGACTCGCCTTCGCGGGCAGCACCGTCGGTGTCTGTGGTTTCGTCTACTACGGGGGTCGGGGCAGCTTCGGTCGGCGCGGCATCAGCGGGATACCACTTTCCGTCCGACGCCAACCACCAACCTGGGCCTTGCCACACGTCGCTCATCGTGGATTATCGTAACCGGGCACTTGAAAGGGGTGGGAATCACCCCACGTTCGAACGCCTGTCGAGGCCTTACCGCTACCGTGCGCGCGTGCGAGGCCAGAAGTTCCCACGGAGAGATCGATGATCCTCGTCGATGCGGAGAATGTCACCATGACTCGCCCGGGCCGGCCCCTCCTCGAGGCGGTCTCGGTCACGATCTCCGCGGGCGACAAAATCGGCTTGGTCGGTCTGAACGGAACCGGAAAGTCGACGCTCATCGACATCCTCGTGGGCGAGCGCGATCCCGAAGGTGGTGTGGTGCGCCGCGGACGAAGTGTTCGAGTCGCCGCCCTACGACAGAATCCGGATCTCGGCACGGGAACGATCGCCGATGCCCTCGCCGATGCGGCTGGCGAATCCTGGGAGATCGACTCGGTCCTCGATCGGCTCGGGATGAGCGGACGGCTCGACGATCGCGTGAGCACACTCTCGGGCGGTGAGGCGAAACGCGTTGCGCTCGCGCAGGCTCTCGTGGCTCCAGCCGATCTCCTCGTCCTCGACGAGCCCACCAACCACCTCGATGTCTCCGCAATCGAGTGGCTCGAAGATCGGCTCGCCAACTTCAAAGGCGGGCTGGTTCTCGTTACCCATGATCGCCACGTGCTCGATCGCGTCACGACTCGTGTCCTCGAACTCGACCGAGGGCGCGCCCACCTTCACGAGGGCGGCTATGCCGGTTACCTCGAAGGTAGGGCATTCCGTGAGGAGGCGGCGGCTCGAGCGGAGGCCGTGCGCAAGAACCTGGCCCGCACCGAGTTGGCCTGGCTGCGGCGCGGAGCGCCGGCAAGAACAAGCAAGGCGAAGTCTCGGATCCGATCGGCAACTGAACTGGTCGAACAACGTCCCGAGGCCGCGGCCCGCGCCGGCGATCTCGACCTTCACTTCGGCACGCCCCGCCTGGGCCGCGACGTGGTCGAACTGCAGGGTGTCACGTTCGGACATGTCGAGGGCTCTCCGCTCGCGACTGGCGTCGAGCTCGCCCTACATCCCCGGGAACGACTCGGCATCGTCGGTGAGAACGGGACCGGAAAGTCGACCCTCCTCGACGTGATCGCCGGGCGGCACGCGCCCACGGAGGGCTCGGTCCAAGTGGGGAGCACGGTCAACCTCGAGTTGTTCGACCAGAGTGGTGCCCATCTCGATCCCACTGCGCGGGTGTGGGAAGCCGTCGTCGGGGACGCAGGAGCCAAACCCGATTGGCGCGACAAGGCGCTCATGGAGAGCTTCTGGTTCGACTCCGACGCTCAGTACGCGCCGATCGAGTTGTTGTCCGGAGGTGAGCGGCGGCGGCTTCAGCTGCTTGTCACTCTGGCCCGAAGCCCCAACGTGCTGCTGCTCGACGAGCCCACCAATGACCTCGATCTCGACACGCTCCGAACCCTCGAGGACTTCCTCGAGGA
The DNA here is from genome assembly GCA_051011575.1 of Acidimicrobiales bacterium. GTDB lineage: Bacteria > Actinomycetota > Acidimicrobiia > Acidimicrobiales > SHLQ01 > SHLQ01. Next base: position 2,537 of record JBPCTR010000197.1, read on the forward strand.
CTTCCCAGGAGCTGTCGTGATCGTGAGCCACGATCGAGCGTTCCTGGAACGGACGGTCGACGACGTGATCGTGTTCGACGGGTCGGGCCAGGCGACCCGGCTGCCGGGTGGGTACGCGGCGTACGACCGCATGCGACGCGAGCGCGGCCCTACGCCCATTCGCCAAGCCCGCCCGCCGGCGTCGACGGAATCGGGATCGGCGGCACCCTCATCGCGGCGGTCGAAGAGCACCATCCGTCACGGATTGACGACGGTCGAGAAGGAAATGACCGCTCTGGAGAAACGCCGAGATGTCCTCGTAGCGGACCTCGGATCGGCTCAGGGGCACGAGGATCTCGCTCGCCTCGGCGCGGAGCTCGGCGAAATCGCGTCGTCCATCGACGGCCTCGAGGAACGCTGGCTCGAACTCTCTGAAGAGCTCGAGTCCTAGCGATCGCAGGGCGCGGTCGTGGTCACCGGCATCAACCCGTACCCTGATCTCATGAGTGATACCGCAACCGATGTCGAGACTCCGGACACCGAGGGGTTCATCCTCGACGTCACAACCGCTGCCCTCGAGAAGGTTCTCGAGATCCGCAACGGCGAAGAAGATTCCGAAGGGACCGGCCTCCAGGTCGAGATCATCGGAACGCGCGGTGTCGAATTCGACTACGACCTTTCGCTCGAAACCATCGCCGATGCCCCCGAAGGTGCCACCACCTACCTCGTCGGCGAGCTGACGGTCATCATCCCGGCCGACAGCGTCGACGACATGAGGGGCTCGACCCTCGACATCCCGTCGAACCCGATGCAGGGCGGGCTCGTGATCCGCAACCCGAATCGACCGCCGGTCCTGGCTCCCGAAGATATCGAGCTCACCGGCACCCTCGCCGAAAAGGTCCAGCAGCTTCTCGACCTGAGTATCAACCCCGCGCTTGCCGCGCACGGCGGATTCGCCAACCTCGTCAAGGTCGAGGACGACACGGTCGTGCACGTGTTCATGGGCGGCGGCTGTCAGGGCTGCTCGATGAGCGCCATGACCCTGAGCGAAGGCATCAAGACCTCCATCATGGAGGCGATTCCTGAGGTCACCGAAGTCATCGATGCGACCGACCACACAGCCGGCGAAAACCCCTTCTACACCTGAACCCTGGGAGTACATGCAAGAACCCGGCACGTTCGAATGCGAACGAGCCGGGCCCTTGGTGGAGGGGAATTGCTGGTTGGGGGAGAGGCTTCAGGCGTTCACCGCTTCGGCGTTGGGGCCGCGATTGCCTCGAAGGCCATCGAAGGCACCGCTGTCGCGGAGTGCGTGGAGGTCTTCGAACGTCTCCACACCGTCGACGTCGACACCGTTCTCGGCTAGACGGTCGAGCAGCTGCTGGGGGACCTCGGCCGTCGGATCGGCGTTGTGGAGGCGTGCACCCGGGCCACGGCGGCCGTCGTGGTCGCGCCGACCGAAGCCACCGCCATTCTCGAGCCGGTTCTCGATGCGCTCCGACAGCCCGTCGAGACGCTCGTCGGCCTGCTCCTGGGTGATGCGACCGTCGGTGACGGCCTCGTTGATCCGTTCCGTGGCGTTGTCGGTGAAGAGGTCGACGAGGGCGGGCAGCTGGTCGCCGGCGATCTCGGCCAGCGTCTGGCCGTCGGCGTGTGCGGCTTCGAGGTCTTCGACGCTCATGCCGAGCACCTGGGCGATCTCGGCTTTTGCCTCGGCTTTCTTCTCCTGAGCTCGGGTCTGCATTGCTTCGCGCACCGCAGCCCAGTCGTTGGCCTGATCTTCGGTGATCACACCATCCTCGATCAGCTGGTCGACCATCTCCTGGGCGTTGTGCCCGCCGCGGTGTCGACCGTGTCCGGCATCCGTGGTGGTCACGTTGCCCTCTTCGAGGGTTGGACCGTCATCCTGTGCCGAGGCGATCCCGGCGACGCCCATCGTGAGCGCAACGGTGCCGGCAGCACCTGCGCCGACGAGTCCGAGCTTCTTGATGTTCTTCATGGTGAGAGTGTTCCTTGTCTGTGTGTCAGCCGGTCGTTCCGGGATGACACCATCGTCGGGGGGTGTGGTTAACAGAATCTGCCTGTGCGCGAAGCTGGACCTGACGGCTTCCTGAAGATCGTCGAAGAGCGTTCAGGAATCTCTTGGAATGCTTCAGGTTGCTCTCACCTGGGGTCGTTACTGTTTGTGCCCATGACCTCCGCAAACCCTGCATCCACAACGGTTCTCGTGGTCGAAGACGACCGTGGTGTGCGTGAATCGCTCGAGGTTGTGATGCAGGTGCAGGGTTACGAGGTCGTCGGTGTCGAACGTGGCGAACACGCGTTGTCTGCGGTCGAACAACACACCCCCGACCTGATCGTGCTCGACATCAACCTCCCCGGCATCGACGGAGTCGAGACCTGCCGTCGGCTCCGGGAGGCGCGATTTTCCGGACCGATCCTCATGCTCACCGCGCGGCACGAAACCGCCGATCGGGTCGTGGGCCTGGACGCCGGTGCAGACGACTATCTGCCCAAGCCATTCGCGCTCGACGAACTGCTCGCCCGCATTCGCGCGCTGCTCCGCGCGTTCCGTCCCGACGGCGCCGCCACTGCGGTCGATGGCCGGTTGGAGCTCGGTGACCTCTGGGTCGAGCCGTCGTCTCGGCGCGCCGGCCGCGCCGACAGCGAGCTCGACCTCACCAAGATCGAGTTCGACCTGCTCGAACTGCTCGTGAAGAACTCCGGCAAGGTGCTCGAACGAAACGAGATCCACATCGCAGTGTGGGGGTACGACGAAGACACGGCGTCGAACACACTCGAGGTGTTCGTGTCGAGCCTTCGAAAGAAGATTGAGGCCGGCGGCGGCCCGCGTCTGATTCACACCAAGCGCGGTGTTGGCTATGTGGCGAGGCTGGCACCATGAAACTCCAAGCGCGCTTGGCGCTGACCGTGGCGGCCGCGGCGTCGGTGGCGATCTTCCTGCTCGGCACAACCTTTTGGCTGGTCGCCGCGCAGGAGCAGCGAAACTCAGTCGATCGCAGCCTGCTCGACGTCGTAAGCGAGCCACGACGCTTGGCCCAGGAGCTCGTCGGGCCCGGCGGCGATCCGCGGGACCTGCTGCGCCCGCGTGGCGGAGGTCCTGGCGGGGTGTTCGACGCCGACGCGGTCGCCGACAACCGCTTGTTCGCCCGCATCCGCATAACCGACGTTGCCGGCCGCGTTGTCGTGGACGAAGGGCTGCCCTTCGTCGAACCGAGCGAGCGGCCGCGCGTCGTGACCGTTGCGGTCGATGGCGAACGCTTCAGGATGGCGGTGGCGCAGGTGGGGGACGGCCGCAATCCGGCGGTGCTCCAGGTCGCTCGTAATGTCGAGGACACCGAGGCCGGCCTGGCTCGACTCCGCAATCGAATCGTTCTCGTCAGCCTGTTTGGCGTGGGTCTCGCAGCCGCACTCGGTGCGCTCGTTGCCCGCCGATTGAGCCGGCCGATCGTCGAGGTGGCAACGGCCGCTCGCCAGCTCGCTCGACAGGACATGCCCGGACGCATCCATGTGGACCGCACCGACGAAGTGGGAGACCTGGCCGAGTCGTTCAACCAGATGCTCGTCGCCCTCGAGGTGAGCCGTGAGCAGCAGGCCCGATTGGTGGGCGATGCGAGCCACGAGCTGCGAACGCCCCTCACGAGTCTTCGGCTCAAGATCGACCTGCTCGATTCCACCCCCGACCTTCCGGCAGCACAGCGGCAGGACCTGTTGAGTGGTGCAGCGATGGAGCTCGAGCGGCTCAGCGACCTCGTCGTCGAGCTTGTCGACCTCGCTTCTGACCCTTCCATGGCCGTTGAGGAGCCGGTGCCCACCGACCTCGGCCAACTCGTCGCTGACGTCGCCGAGCGGGTCCGGCGGACGACCGGCCGCACGATCGATGTCGAAGGGAACGGATCGCAGGTGCCCGTGCGCGACCGCATGGTCCGTCGGGCGGTCTCGAACCTTCTCGACAATGCGATCAAGTATTCAACCGATGCCGAACCCGTGCGCGTGGTCGTGGACGGCACCAGGATCACGGTCCACGATCGGGGTGAGGGGATTCCCGAAGAGGACCTCGACCACGTATTCGACCGCTTCTACCGATCGCCCCAGGCCCGCACCCGGCCTGGGAACGGCATCGGCCTCGCAATCGTCGACCGGGTTGCTCGTCTCCACGAGGGTCAAACGTGGGCACAGAACGCTCCGACCGGCGGCGCCGTCGTCGGCTTCTCGGTCGCGCCGGGATGATCCCGACGCGGCCTGTGGTTGACTTCTGACATGGCTGTCACCGATCTGACCGATCTGCGGTTCGAGAACCGCTTCACCGCAGCGCTGCCCGGCGATCGAAGTGATGTGAATCGGCCCCGGCAGGTTCCGGGTGCGGCGTTCAGCACGGTCGAACCCACGCCCACCCAGAACCCCGAGCTGATCGCGGTGGCAGCCGAAGTGGCGGAGATGCTGGGCATCACTCCGGCGCAGGTGGGTACTGACGGCTTTCGAGACATGGTCACAGGCAATCTTGTGCTGCCCGGAATGGAGCCGTTCGCGATGCGCTACGGGGGCCATCAGTTCGGGAATTGGGCCGGCCAACTCGGCGATGGTCGGGCGATCAATCTCGGTGAGCTCGTGACTCCCGATGGCTCCCGTCAGACACTTCAACTGAAGGGAGCCGGGCGCACCCCCTATTCGCGAACCGCCGATGGGCTTGCGGTGCTCCGATCATCGATCCGCGAGTTCCTGTGCTCGGAGGCCATGTTTCATCTCGGCATCCCCACGACGCGAGCCCTGAGTCTCGGTCTCACCGGCGACGAGGTCATGCGCGACATGCTGTACGACGGTCATCCAGCGCTCGAGCCTGGAGCGGTCGTGTGTCGGGTGGCGCCGTCGTTCATCCGGTTCGGGAACTTCGAGATCTTTGCCGCATCCGGCGAGATCGACGAACTGCGCGCGCTCGCCGACTTCACGATCCGCGAGTACTTCCCCGAGATCTGGCCTGCCGACGGCAATCCCACGGCACAGACCTACATCGACTTCTACTCCGAGGTCGTGCGCCGAACCGCCGACATGATCGTCGATTGGCAGCGGGTGGGCTTCGTGCACGGCGTGATGAACACCGACAATCTGTCGATCCATGGTCTGACGATCGATTACGGCCCGTACGGCTGGCTCGAGGACTACGACCCCGGCTGGACCCCGAACACCACGGACCGACATGGCAAGCGGTACCGCTTCGGCAACCAACCCGGAATCGGCCAGTGGAACCTGGCGCAGCTGGGCAACGCCCTGTTCCCCCTCGTGCAGGACGCCGATCCGCTCCAGGCTGCGATCGAGAGTTATGCCGATCGTTTCCAGACCGGTCACGACGAGATGATGCGAGCAAAGCTCGGGCTGAGGGAATGGAAACAAGGAGCTGACAACGCGCTCATGGTTGCGTTGTTCGATCTGCTCCAGTCGGCCGAGACCGACATGACGATCTTCTTCCGGCGACTCGCCGAGGTGGACCTGACGTCCGACGCCGACGATCGCTTCGCCCCCCTTCTCGACGCGTTCTACATGCCGAAGCTCCAGCTCACCCGCGACCTCCGATCGCGCTGGGACGCCTGGCTCGACGACTGGGGTGCTCGGATTGCCGCCGACGGCGCACCGGCAGAGCGGCGTGAGCGCATGAGCGCCGTCAATCCCCTCTACGTGATGCGGAACTATCTCGCGCAGATCGCGATCGACGCATCGACCGAGGGTGACCATTCGAAGGTGCTCGATCTGCTGGAGGTCATGAAGGATCCCTACAACGAGCAGCCAGGGCGGGAGGAATACGCCGAGAAGCGCCCGGACTGGGCCCGTACCCGTGTCGGTTGCAGCATGCTCAGCTGCAGCAGTTAGCCCAACAGGAATTCGCTGACGTCAGCGGGGGTGACGGCGATCGCGTGGGCGTTGGCGCCCATGAGTTCCTCGATCGATCCGAAGCCCCACGCCACTCCGATCGCGGTAAGGCCGAGAGCGCGTGCTGCCTCGATGTCGTGACGACGATCGCCGATCATCGCCACACCTGCTGTCGGACTTCCCAGCTGCTCGAGGGCGTGTTCGATCACCTTGGTCTTCGTGATCCGGGTCCGGGCCGGGTCGGAACCGGCAACGACCCCAATGTGATCGGCCAGGCCGACGCGCTCGATGATGCGGGCGGCGAACTGCTCGAGCTTCATCGTGGCGACGCCCACCACCCAGCCGGCGCCCGCCAGTCCCTCGATCAGCTCCACGACCCCGGGGTAGGCCGTGTCGTCGAGCCACCCGGCGATGGCGAAGCGTTCGCGATAGAGGCGCACGGCCTCGGTCATCTGGTCGCTCGGAACGCCGAGCATCTCGTAGGCCTCCTGGACCGGCGGCCCGATCAACGTGGATGTGTCGACATCCATCGGGATCTCCAAGCCGATCTCAGAAAGTGCCCAGCGATGACAGCTGACGATGCCGTCGGCCGGGTCGGTGATCGTCCCGTCGAGGTCGAACAGCGCGACCGGCCGCGCGTCCGGCTCGATGGGTGGCGACACCTCCATCGACATCGCTTCGGCCGCACTCATGTCGGAGAGCCTACGAGTCCCGCCGGTAGCCTCTCGCCATGACCGAAGCTGCTCTCTCGGGGATCCGCGTCCTCGACCTCTCCCGCGTGCTCGCCGGTCCGGCATGCACCCAACTGCTCGGCGACCTCGGTGCCGACGTGATCAAGATCGAACGCCCGGGCGTGGGCGACGAGACCCGGCAGTGGGGTCCACCCTGGCTGATCGACGAGGACGGCAATGAAACCGGCGAGTCGTCGTACTACCTGTGCGCCAATCGGGGAAAGCGGTCGCTCACGGTCGACATCGGCACACCGGACGGCCTCGACCTGGTCCGCCGGATCGCAGCCGAGAGCGACGTGCTGGTCGAGAACTTCAAGGTGGGTTCGCTCGCCAGGAAGGGCCTCGACTACGACAGCATTCGGTCCCTGAGGCCCGACATCATCTACGCCTCCATAACCGGATTCGGCCAGGACGGGCCGATGGCGGATCAGCCGGGCTATGACTACCTGGCACAAGCGATGAGCGGAATGATGAGCGTGAACGGGCGCCCCGACGGCGAGCCGGGCGGCGGTCCGTTGCGGGCAGGTGTCGCCACGGCCGACCAGAGCGCCGGGCTGTACGCGACGGTCGGCGTTCTCTCTGCCCTGGTCCATCGGGAGCGCACGGGCGAGGGCCAGCACGTAGACGTGTCGCTGCTCGATAGTCAGCTCGCATTTCTCGTGAACCAGGGCCTGAACTACCTGGTCGGCGGGACACCCCCGACCCGCAGTGGAGAGTGGCATCCGAACCTTGCGCCGTATCAACCGTTCGATGTGGCCGACGGCCGCGTGGTGGTGGCGGTTGGTAACAACCGACAGTTCTCCGCGTTCTGCCAGTGGCTGGACCTCGATCATCTGGTCACCGATTCTCGCTTCTCGGAGAACCCGGCCCGGAATCAGAACCGGGAGGAGCTGGCACGGCTCCTGCAGGAGAAACTGACTGTCCGGACCCGGGCTGAGACTCTCGCAGCTCTACCGGGGCTCGGCGTGCCGGCGGCGACGATCAACGACATCGGCCAGGCGTTCGACGAATCGCAGATCCAACATCGCGGTGGCCGCATCGACCTGCCGCACGGCAGCGCGGGCACGGCTCCGGGCATCGCCAATCCGATTCACTTTTCGGGGACACCTGTCCAGTACCGCAACGCGCCGCCACTCCTCGGCGAGCACACCGACGACGTACTTCGCGACGTGTTGGGGGCGGACGACCACGAAATCGAACGCCTCAGGGGCACGGGCGCGATCTGAGCACGAGGTACCGTCGAGCGCATGCTCGGATCCCCGTGGCCCAAACGGATCCTCCGCGGCCTCGTTTCCCTGGTTGCGGTTCTCGCATTGCTTGTTGGAGGCGTGTGGGCGGCCGGCCGCTTCGACGAATCGGCGTCGGCTCGAACCGAGGTTGCTGGCGCGACAGCCCGGGCGGAACAAGCACCCACGACCACGTCCACTCCGCCGACGACCAGCTCACTCCCGCCGACCACGACGACGGAGCCACCTCCGCCGCCACTGCGGACCGCCCAGCTTGCGTTCACGGGCGACACGCTCGCGCATGCCGGGGTGGTGCGACAGGCGCGCTCCTACGCCGCCGACGATCCCGACCGCGAGTACAACTTTGCTCCCATGTTCGACCTGGTCGAGTCGTACCTCACCGGAGCCGACGTGGCGATCTGCCATCTCGAGACTCCCCTCTCCGCAGACAATCGCGGCCTAAGCGGGTACCCCACGTTCAACGTTCCCGCGGACATCGCGGCGGGGCTTGTCGCGGCCGGCTATGACGGCTGCACGACCGCGTCGAACCACAGCATGGATCAGCGGAGTGGGGGTGTGGTCGAGACGCTCGACGCACTCGACGCAGTCGGGCTGTCACACACCGGTATGGCCCGATCGGAGGAGGAGCGGAACAGCACGCGCATGTACGACGCGGGTGGCATCTCCGTTGCCAACCTCAGCTACACCTACGGGCTGAACGGATTCAGCGTGCCGAGTGACTCGCCCTGGATGGTGAACCTGATCGACGTCGACCTGATCGCCGTCGACGCCGCTCGGGCGCGGGCCGACGGAGCCGAGTACGTCGTGGTGTCACTGCACTGGGGGATCGAGTACCGGCCGGCTCCGAGTGCCGAGCAGCGAAGCGTTGCCGAACAGCTGCTTCCGAATCCCGACATCGACATCGTTATTGGTCACCACGCCCACGTCGTGCAGGCGGTCGAGGAGGTCGACGGAAAGACCGTGGTCTTCGGCCTCGGGAATTTTCTTTCCAACCAGTCAGCCAACTGCTGCGACGTCGGTTCGCAGGACGGCGTGATCATGCAGGTCAACATCCAGGAAATCCGTAACGCCGGCCCCGACGACGACCGATTCCGCACGTGGCTCACCTATGTTCCGACCCGGGTGGATCGAGACGACTTCACGATCGTGCCGGTGCTCGATGCTCTCGCCGACCTCGAGATCTCGACGTTCGAGGAGCGAACCCTCGTGGCGTCGCGAGAGCGTACGCGCGACCGACTCGCAGGCTCGGGCGAACAGACGACCCGTCTGTTCGAGGCCCCCACGGTCGCCGTGACGGACTGACGTTACAAACGGCTCGACAGGAACGCCGCTATGCGCGCGACCGCGTCGTTCGAGTCGTCGATCAATCCGTACTGGGTGAAGAACGAGTGCACCTGTCCGGGGAACACGTGGTGCTCGACATCGACGCCCGCAGCGGCGAGTGCCGCGGCGTAGGCGTTGCCCTCGTCGCGCAGCGGGTCGTACTCGGCGGTCAGCACGAACGCCGGCGGAAGCCCGGCCAGCTCACCGCGAGCCGGCGAGGCACGAAGATCGGTGCGATCCGCCGGGTCGGGCACATAGTGGTCCGAGAACCACCGCATGAAGGCCGCCGTGAGTAGCAACCCTTCACCGTTCTCGACGTGGGAACCGTGGCCGACATCGGCGAGTTCGGTCGACGGGTACACAAGAACCTGCGCTGCGAGGTCCGGACCGCCCGCCCGGGAGAACTGCTGGGCGACAACGGTGGCCAGACTCCCTCCGGCGCTATCGCCGCCTACGGCGACCCTCGCGCCGTCGACACCGATCTCGTCCCCGTGCTCGATCACCCAGACGGTGGCAGCCTCCGCATCGTCCGGCGCCGCGGGGAACGGGCTCTCGGGCGCGAGCCGATAGTCGACCGAGACAACGACTGCGGAACTAAGCGCACACATCGCCCGGCATACGGCGTCGTGGGTCTCGAGCGTGCCGAAAACCCAGCCACCGCCGTGGAAGTACACGAGCGCCGGCGCGAGCTCGGGTGCGTCGATTGGCCGGTAGATGCGGATTGCCAGTGGACCGCCCGGCCCCGGGATCGTCCGGTCGTCGATCGACCCGACGTCGGGGGCATCGCGTACGTCGCGGGTACGGCCGTCGTAGTTCAGTCGGGCCTCCTCGACACCGAGTTCGGGCGGCACCGGAAGCTCGAGTGCGGCGCTGGCGGCGATGAGGAACTGGGCCTGTTCATTGAGCGGCATGGCGAGCAGTCTGACATGTGCGGCAAACCGGATGCAGGCTGGCAGAGTGACTCGGTGGCGAATGGGTCGACGAAGATCTTTCAGACGAGCGACGTCGAGAATCGTGGGGATTTCGGCACTGTCGACTGGGCCCTCTTCTTTGGTATCGCCTTTGTCTGGGGCAGCTCTTTCCTTTTCATCGCGATCGCGCTCGATGGTCTGACGCCCGGCATCATCACGCTCGGTCGAGTCGGGCTCGGGGCGCTCACACTGTGGATCATCCGGGGCCTCCGCGGCGGCGGTACGCCGATCGCGCCGTCGGACCGCGCTCGCGTGTTCCTCCTGTCGTGGCTGTGGGTGGGTATCCCGTTCACGCTCTTCCCCCTGGCACAGGAATACGTGAACTCGGCGGTCACCGGCCTGCTCAATGGGGCGATGCCGATCTTCGCCGCGATCGTGTCGACCGTGTTCCTCAAGGCCGCTCCGAAGGGTGTGCAGCTCGCTGGAATAGTGATCGGTTTTGTCGGAATCGTTCTCGTGAGCCTCGGCTCGGGTGGCGACGGCGGCAACGAGGCACTCGGGGTGCTTATGATCCTCGCCGCCACGGTCTGTTACGGCTTCGCGGTGAACGTCGCGGTTCCGCTCCAACGTTCATACGGCGCCATCACCCTCATGAGCAACATGCTGGGGCTGGCGACGATCTGGGTGATACCACTCGCGTTTCGTGATCTCGGAGACAACGATCCCGCAGTTGGAACGGTCGCTGCGGTGGCGTTTCTCGGAATCGTGGGAACAGGACTTGCGTACTGGGTCATGGCCACGCTGGTCGGTCGAGTTGGCGCGATCCGGGCGTCCTTTGCCACCTACCTGATTCCGGTCGTGGCCCTTGTGCTCGGGGTGATCTTCCGCGACGACGAAGTGACCGCGCTCACGATCGTCGGTGCCGTGTTCACGATCGGGGGCGCATTGCTCGCATCGCGCCGGGAGACGTCGCGGGTGAGCTGAGTTCGGGAGAGCCTCAGAGTTCGCCGGCCAGGATCGAGGCGCCCCGGTGGGCAACGCTCCCGATCGACAGCATCGGGTTCACTCCGGACGCTGTCGGGAAACACGACCCGTCCATCACGAACAGCCCGTCGACCCCATGGACCCGATTCTGAGCGTTCACCACCGACGTTTCGGGATCATTTCCCATCCGGGCGGATCCCATCTGGTGAAAGCTGAAGTACGAGGTCTGGTTCGAGCCGTATCCGATGGAATCGACGCCGGCCATGAAGGCATCGAGTGATTGACCGGCGCGAATGCGAACCGGTCGGATCGTCGACGAGAGGACTTCGGAGGCGCCGGCCGCGAGGTACATCTCGGCTCCGCGTCGTACGCCTTCGCGGATGTGGCCCTGGTCGTGTTTGCTGATCGAGTATTTCCACACGGGGGTTCCGTCGCGGCGTACGACCACTCGCCCGTGATCGCGATCGCGTAGCAGAACCCCGCCCACGTCGAGGTGTGCCAATCCCAGCACGTCTCGTTTGAACGACGCGCCGTCCTCCCAGCCGAGGAACGCTGCCGGGAAGAGCGGGTGTACCGGAGCGGTCTCGAACCTGAACCCGTAGCCGTCGCCGTCGAGGTCGGCGAACTGGTCGCTGTAGCGGGTCTGCAGAATCCCGGTCCACGGATCGACCCGTTCGTCGAAACGGCCCCACACCGCGGTTACCGGGTGGAGTCGGAGGTAGCGCCCGGTGGCGGGCCCACCAAGTCCGGACCGCAGGAGAACTGCTGGCGTGTTGAGGGAACCGGCGGCGAGCACGACGGCGCGGGCCTGCACGGTCAGACGATGTCCGCCCACTCGGGCCTCCACACCGGTGGCCCGTTCGCCGGCGGTCGTTACACGTTCCACCTGGGCACCCGTCACGATGCGGGCGCCGCGATCGACTGCATCCTGAAGCCAGGTCACCAGCGTCGACTGCTTCGCGCCGATTCGGCAACCGAGCGTGCAGTAACCGCAGTCGGTCTCGGTGCAACCCACCGCGTTGCGAGGCATCTCGTCGACGTGCCAACCGAGATCGCGCAAGCCTTTCTCCATGAGCTGTGCTCGGGGCGAAGGCCAACCGTGATCGGAGTTGACCCCCAGCCGAGCGCTGACGGCGCTGATCGATGCCGCGTAGTCGTCGCCGCTGAAGACGCCGTCGAAACCGGCCTCTCGATCCCATTCGCTGCGGACCTCGGGTGGTGTCTCGAACGATGTCGTGTAGTTGATGACCGTACCGCCGCCCAGGGTTGCACCCGAGAGGATCGAGATCCCGCCGTCGGCGGTGGTGTTCAGCGCCTTGTCGAGGTACATGTCGCGGTAGGCGTCCGCCTCGAGATGGGTGAAGTCGGCTTCGTTGCGGTAACCGCCCGCCTCGAGCACGATCACGTCGTGGCCGGCTGCCGAGAGGACGCCGGCGACCGTTCCGCCGCCGGCACCGCTGCCCACCACAACGACGTCGGCGGTGAGGGTGGTCTCGCTGGTGATCGTCAGTGGTTGGATCGGCTTCGGGGTTGCCGGGGCCGGGCCGTCCGGTCCGGGATAGCTCATCGCCGACCATGCAGCCGGTTGGTCGTCGGGGTCCTCGGTCGACACCCACAGGAACGCGGTCAGGGTCTTCAGGGCTCGGATGCCACCGCGGATCAGACCGAGCCGGTGACCTTCCATCTTCAGTACGGCGCGTGCTCGCTCGGCCGCGGGAAGTTTCGAGAACGCCTTTGGGCGCCCGAACAGCAACAGTCCGCCCGCGGGCGAACCCAGCAGCTTCA
>JBPCTR010000198.1:0-20057 GCA_051011575.1 Acidimicrobiales bacterium
ATACGGGCCATGGCCATCGACTCGCCGCGGGCGAAGCTCAGCAGCGCGAGCGCTTCGTAGCGGCTGAAGGTGAGGGCGAAGGGCGAAAGGGCTTGATTGATTCGGCCGAGCACGATCTGGTGCGCTCGCGCCAGCGACGTGGCCGACACCATCGCATCGACTTCCCCGAGGCTGCGGGCCTCCCAGTTGCGGCGGGCCTCGGCCACGAGATCCATGCCTTCGTGCGCTTCGGACCCGTTGTTGTTGCTCACTGCGCCCCCTGGCTTTGATTGACGCCAGATTACACTACGCGCCCGATAGTCGGACATCCTACTATCGGGTAACCCTCGATCTGATCACACCGCGAGGGCCGCAACTGCCTCCGACCGATCACCATTCTCCGGGACGGGGTCCTCGTCGAAGGATTCGAGGACGAACACGAAACCACCGTCGACCGGCAGTTCGGGTTCGTTGAAGATGTACTCGACCGGCACGCCAGTCGATGTGTCATAGGAAACGCGAACAGGGATCCGGCCTTCGGCGAGTGTTCGCTCGATCTCGTCGAACACATCCTCAACCGTCAGATACGGCGCCGCATCGCCTGGCCCGGCGCCCGAGTCGACGTGGACGGCGACCCCCTTGTCGACCAATACGTCGAACGGCCCCTGCCAGCACTCACACGCGAGCGTGTATCGAAACGAGTACGTGGAGCGAGCCTCGACGTCGCGAGACTCCCATCGGGTTCGGGCGTCAGCGAGAAGCTTCCGCTGTTCGTCCATCGGGTCGTCGGGTGCGATCGTCGTCGCGGGGGCGGCAGAGGTCGTGGGCGTCATCGTGGCGGTCACCGGCGCAACCGTGGGGGTCGACTCCCCGACTGCGGTACTCACCGTTGAACCACACGCCACGGCGATCAGCGCCACCACCGACAATGCAGCCAAGCGCTGCAGAAGATGGTCGGCGGGTCGGCGATCGTCCATGTTCACGTGACGTTCGTGGCGACGAAACGGTTCCCTCATCGTCGGGATTCTCCCCTACCCACAATCGCGTGGCTCGGATAGAGTCCTTGTGAAGAGATTCACAAGGTCGGAGGTCCGGGATGGCCGAGAGGCATCGAGTCGTCATCATCGGAGCAGGGTTTGGCGGGCTGGCTGCCGTCCGCGCGCTGGCCGGAGCGGACGTCGACATCACCATCGTCGATCAGCGAAACCACCACACGTTCCAGCCGCTGCTGTATCAGGTGGCGACCGCGGGACTCGATGCCGACGACATCTGCTACTCGACCCGGGGTCTGACGAGCCGGCAGCCGAACGCCCGCTCGATGCAGGCGCTGGTAACCCGGATCGACCTCGAGCGCCGAATCGTCGAGACGAACGACGACCCAATCCCCTACGACCATCTTGTGGTCGCTATCGGGGCGGTGACAAACGACTTCGGCGTGCAAGGCGTGGCCAAGCACGCGTTCGGGTTGAAGAACGTGGCCGAAGCTACAGACCTGCGCACGCACGTGCTTCGATCGTTTGAGGGGGCCGAGCGAAATCCCGACGACCAGTCCCTCTCGACAATCGTCGTCGTGGGCGGCGGCCCGACCGGGGTCGAGATGGCGGGCGGCTTCGCCGAGTTGTTCCACCGCGTGCTTCGACACGACTTTCCGGGCGTCGAACAGGCCCGGCACCGCATCGTGCTCGTCGAGGGACAGTCGACGTTGCTGGCGTCATTCCGGCCCCGGTTGTCGGCGATGGCCCGCAAACGCCTCGAACACATGGGAGTCGAGGTCCTGCTCGACAAGACGGTCGAGCGCGTAACGCACAACTCGGTCGAACTCGGCGACGGCACGGTGATTCCGGCGGCAACCACCGTGTGGGCGGCGGGAGTACGCCCGCACCCGCTGGCCGCAGCCCTCGACCTGGAATCGGAGAGAGGACGGATCACGGTCACCGACCAACTGCGATTGCCCGATCATCCCGAGGTGTTCGTGGTCGGCGATGTAGCCGCAACAAAGCTCGCCGGCGGAACTCTCGCACCACAGGTGGCTGCAGTGGCGATGCAGGGTGGACGACACGTGGCCCTTGCAATCCGTGCTGAGGTCGAGCGCAGCGCGCCGCCAGCGGCCTTCGAATACCGCGACAAGGGATCGATGGCCACGATCGGACGAAACTCCGCCGTTGTCGAACTTCCACGAGGCCTTGCGTTCGGTGGGTTCCTCGGATGGGTCGCGTGGCTCCTGCTGCACCTGGTGATGCTCATCGGCTACCGCAACCGAGCCAACGTGCTCGTGAACTGGGCGTGGAACTACGTCACCTACGACCGGGGCAGCCGCGTGATCGTCGAGCCCGACCCCGCGCCGACAGGGTCGGCGATCAGGTCCAGCTGATCTATCGGGCTTTCCAGTTCGGGGCGCGCTTCTCGGCGAACGCGGTGGCACCCTCGACGCCGTCTTCAGAGTTGAAGACGATTCGCATCTGCGCCTTCTGGTACTCCCAGAACTCGGCCTCGGTGCGACCCTGCTGCTCGCGCAACAGCTCCTTGCTGGCGATCAGCCCGAGCGGCGCGTTCTTCGCCACCTGCTCCGCCAACTCGAGCGCAACGTTCAATGCCTCGCCCGGTTCGGCCAGCTCGGAGACCATCCCGAACTCGTGCGCCTGCTCGGCACTGATCGGCTTGGCGGTTAGCGCCATCTTCATGGCCACCTGATAGGGCAGAGCCCGCTGGAGCCTGAGGAGCGCTCCGGCCCCGGCAAACAGCCCCACACTCGTCTCGGGGATACCGAGCTTGGCTCCCCTCGCTGCGACGAGAAGGTCGGTCGACAGCGCGATCTCGAGACCACCAGCGAGGGCAAACCCCTCGATCGCGCAGATGAGCGGCTTCTTGGCCGAGCGTTCCGTGATGCCGCCGAACCCGCGGTCGCCCACGATTGGCATACCGCTCGAAACGAACGCCTTCAGGTCCATGCCGGCGCAGAAGCCGCGGCCGTTGCCGGTGAGCACCCCGACGCTGACGTCGGGATTCTCGTCGAGCGCATCGCACGCAGCGGCCAACTGCTCGGCAAGGTCCTTGTTCACGGCATTCATTGCCTCCGGACGGTTGAGGGTGATGATCATCACTCGGCCGCGGATCTCGGTGAGTACTTCGTCTGCCATGTCGGGCTCCTCGCTCACTTCGGAGGCAGGCGCACGCCCGCATCCATACGGACGGTTTCGCCATTCATGTAACTGTTCGTGAGCAGCTCGTAGACGAGGTTGCCGAGTTCGTCGGATGTGCCGAGCCGCTTGGGAAAGAGGACGCTCTCGCCCAGCTTTGCCTTGAACTCGGCCGGGTCGACGCCCTTGGCGGCCATCTTGTCGTAGATGGGTGTGTCGAAGAGACCCGGCGCGACCGTGTTCACACGAACGCCAATCGACGACAGGTCGCGAGCGATCGGCAGGGTCATGCCCGCGATGCCGGCCTTTGTGGCCGAGTAGGCCGCCTGACCGATCTGGCCGTCAAAAGCTGCGACCGAAGCGAAGTTCACGATGGCGCCACGTTCGTTGTCGGTGAGCGGTTCGGTCTTCGACATCGCCGCGGCGGCGAGGCGTGTGCAGTTGAAGGTGCCGATGAGGTTCACCCGGACGACGAACTCGAACTGCTCGAGATCAAAGGGATCGCCGTTGCGGTTCACCGTGCGCATGGCATGACCGATGCCGGCAGCATTAACAGCCGCCCGAAGCGGACCCATCTCGCCGGCAGCGTCGACCGCTGCCTGCATCTGCTCGCCGTCGGCCACGTCGGCCTTCACGAACATGCCCCCGAACTCACTGGCGGCTGCGTTGCCCATCTCTTCATCGAGGTCGGCGATGAGCACCTTGCAGCCAGCGGCCGCGAGCTTGGCGGCGCAGCCCCGACCGAGACCCGAGGCGCCTCCGGTGACCAGCGCGGACGCGCCGTTCAGATCCAACATGTGGGGTACCTCCTGGCCGAAAACGCTCGGCCTCATCAGCTTCGGGTCCGAATACTAGGACATCCTACGAAATTCGCCCACGCCCGGTCCGGGTGCCTTCGCACACGCGATCCGTAGGGTGTCGTGATGTCTCGATCGGCTGCCGTTCGCTCGCTCGACGGTGAGATCGCGCGCCTGGCCTTTCCCGCTCTCGGCGCGCTCATCGCCGAGCCGCTGTACGTGCTCGCCGACACCGCCGTCGTCGGAAACCTCCTCGGCACAAATGAACTCGCCGGTCTCAGTGTGGCGGGGCAGACGCTCCTCACCGTGCACGCGATCATGGTCTTTTTGGCGTACGGAACGACGGCCGCAGTATCTCGGCTTCTGGGTGCGGGCGAGAAGAAGGAGGCTGCCCACCAGGCCGTGCAGGGCTTGTGGCTCGCAGCCGGGATGGGTGTGATTCTCGGAATTGCGGTGTGGTTCGCGGCCGATCCCCTCCTCCGGCTGATCGGCGAGACCGACGACGGGAACGCGGAGGCGGTTCTCTCCCAGGCAAAGCGGTACCTCGTGGTGAGTCTGTGGGGTCTGCCGGCAATGCTGATCGCCCTCAGCGGTGTTGGCTACTTGCGGGGCCTCCAGGACACCGTGCGCCCTCTCGTGGTCGCGGTGGTCACCGCGATCATCAACCTCGTGCTCGAGCTGGTTCTCATCGTCGGCTTCGACTTCGAAATCGGCGCATCGGCCTTCGCCACCGTGGTCGCCCAATGGCTTGCAGCCGGCGCCTATTTGTGGTGGATCGGACGCGACGTCACGAGCCTCGGTGTTCGCTTGCTTCCAGATTTCACCGAGATCGTGCGGTTGCTTCGGGTTGGGGCGAACCTCTTCATCCGCACCGTTGCTCTCCGCGGCTCGTTCACTGTGTCGGTTGCGGCGGCCAGCCGGATCAGCACCGAAGCGCTCGCCGCTCACGAAATCGCCTTCCAACTCTTCGTGTTCACGGCCCTCGCGCTCGACTCGGTCGCCATAGCTGGCCAGTCGATGATGGGGCGATTCCTGGGCGCTGACGACGAGGAGGGGGCACACGCCGCCGGCCGCCGCGTTCTTCAGTGGGGTCTTGGCGTGGGCCTTGTCGCGCTCGTGATCTTCGGCGCGGGCGCGCCGTTCCTGCCCGACATCTTCACCAACGACGCTGCGGTCGCGGCGCTGGCGACGACCGCTCTGATCCACCTGGCTCTCATGCAGCCGCTGAACGGCCTGGTGTTCGCCCTCGATGGCGTGCTGATCGGTGCGGGCGACATGCGATTCCTCGCGCTCGCGATGGCCGGAGCGGCGATCGTGTTCGTGCCCCTTGCCCTCGCCGTACCTGCCCTCGGGCTGGGCCTCGGCTGGCTGTGGGGTGCGATCTGGGTGCTGATGGTCGTGCGCGGAATCACCCTGTGGCAGCGGTTCACTTCGGAACGCTGGGTCGTGACCGGCGCTCGGTGAACCGCCTTCGTCAGGTGGCGATCTCGAAGGTCGCAGCCGCTTCTCGGAGTCGGAGCTGACCGACCTCGATTATTCGCCACCACTGTGTCGTGTCGGGACCGTCAACGCGGAGGCGTCGTCCGGGTCGGATGCCCGGAATGGCCGAGACCCAGATGCGGCGTCGCTCGGCGGCGTTGGCCAAGGTCACTTCCACTTCCAATTCGGTATACCCCATGCAGCGTGACGCTACGCGCGCGCTCCGTGATGGTGTTAATTGGGTCAGACCCGGATCGAAGAAATCTGCTCTGACCCCTTTCGGGAAATAGGGGTCAGAGCAGATTGTGCGAATTGGGGTCTGACCCCACCGGTTAGGCCCGCGTGAAGTGGGCGATCTGGATCTCGGCGCCGTAGTCGGCGAAGTCGCCGTCGGCACGTGCCTGGCGGAAGTCGCCCCAGTTGATCGCCGAGTAATGCGGCACGTCACCCTCGGAAATCGACCCGGGCAGCGGCGCATAGTTCGTGGCGTAGCTCGGGTTGAAGAAATACGGCAGCGAGGACCGCGCCCGGTTGCTACGGGGAAGCACTCGGTGGAGCGCCGCCTGGTACCGATCGTTCGACCACACCTGCATCATGTCGCCGGTGTTCACCACGAGTGCACCCGGCATCGGAGTCACGCCGATCCACTCGTCATCCAGCTTCACCTGGAGCCCACCGACATCATCCTGGAGAAGAACCGTGAGCGCACCGGCGTCGCTGTGGTGGTGGAGCGCCATGTCGCCGAGCGGGGTGACGCGACTCGCCTCAGCCGGGTCCAGTAGGTCGCTGAGCGGGTAGTGATTCATCCGGAGGAAACTTGTGTGCACGGGATCGAACGCCGGGTGCAGGTGATCGGGCGCTTCACCCAGCCCCATGCAAAATGCTGAGAGCAGCCAGAGCGACACGTCGTTGCAGGCGGTGAGGTATCGCTCGATCGTCGGGCGGAATCCCGCGAGATCGGGCCACTGGTTGCGGCCATCGACGTCGTGGACGTTGTTCGGATGGTCTTCGGGCAGGTCCGGGAACGGCATCTGCGCCAGATCGAGCACCTCCTTGAGGTCTCGTGCGTTCTTGGTGAGCTCCCGGTCGTAATAGCCGCGGGTGTTCTCCTTCGTCCGGTTCAACCGGCGTTTTTGCTCCATGTCCTGGGCAAAGAAGGAGCGAGTCGCGGTCCAGACCTCGTCGATGAGAGCTTCAGAGATTCCATGATCGACGATCTGGAAGAAACCGAAGGTTGCGGCCGCGTCGGCGACGTCACCCACGACGCCGGGCGAAGGCAGTGGATCGCGAAGACCCCCAAGGTCGATCGTCGGAACGGATCGTGCGGTCACGTGCTCGACCATACCGTCGCCGATCGGCCGGGCCGATTCGACTCCCCCGTCGAATCATGCGTGGCTGTGACAGAGGCGACAGGCCCGATCGGGCGGTCGCTCATGGGCAGTCCGTACCATCAAGGGCTGGCCGCACCACTCCGATGCTTCTTGCGGCTCTCGAGAGGACCCTGCCGTGCCCACCCCATTTCCCACTGCCTTCACGCGCGCGTCGTTGCGCGAGCAGTGGCTCGCAAACCCCCGAGCCGACCTCCTGTCGGGCCTGGTGGTTGCGCTCGCCCTGATTCCCGAGGCGATCTCGTTTTCAATCATCGCCGGCGTCGACCCCAAGGTCGGCCTCTACGCCTCGTTTTCGATCGCCATCGTGATCGCGTTTGCCGGAGGCCGCTCGGGCATGATCTCCGCCGCGACCGGAGCCATGGCGCTCGTGCTTGTGCCACTCGTCGAAGAGCACGGTCTGGGACACCTCTTCGCCGCCACGATTCTCGCCGGCATCCTGCAGGTGATCTTCGGGATGCTCGGCGTGGGCGAACTGATGCGCTTCGTTCCACGCACCGTGATGGTCGGCTTCGTGAATGCGCTCGCCATCCTCATCTTCCTTGCCCAGGTGCCCCACATCCTGCTCTCCAACGGCGACACGGGGCAGCTGCCACTCAATCTCGCGTTCATCGCCGCGGGCTTGGCGATCATCTACGGCCTCCCGCGTGTAAGCATGGCAATCCCATCTCCTCTCGTGGCGATCGTGGTCCTCGCCGGGATCGCCATGTCGACGGGTCTCTCGCTCCCGACCGTTGGCGACATGGGCGAACTCCCGAGTGCCCTACCCTGGGTGAGCCTCCCCGACGTTCCCTTCACGCTCGAGACGCTGCAGATAATCCTTCCGTTCGCGCTCACGCTTGCCTTCGTCGGCCTGCTCGAATCGCTGCTCACGGCCCAGCTCCTCGACGATCTCACCGACACCAACTCGGACAAGAATCTCGAGTCGAAGGGTCAGGGCATCGCCAACGTGATCACCGGGTTCCTCGGCGGCATGGCCGGGTGCGCCATGATCGGCCAGTCGATCATCAACCATCGCTCGGGCGGCCGAGGCCGCCTCTCCACGCTGGCATCCGGCGTGTTCCTGCTCGTGTTGATCATCGGGCTGGGTGATCTGGTGGCTCGTATCCCGATGGCCGCACTCGTGGCCGTGATGATCATGGTTTCGATTGGAACCTTCAACTGGAAGAGCGTCAGCTCGGCGTCACTGCGCACCACTCCTCGACCCGAGGTGCTCATCATGGTGGCCACGGTCGCGATCGTGGTCTTCACACACAATCTGGCGTATGGCGTCGGAGCCGGCGTGGTCCTGTCGGCCATCTCCTTCGCCCGCCATGTGAGTGGCGTCGTGAAGGTCACAAGCGTCGTTGACCCCGACAACGTCGAACGCCTCTACGCAGTGTCCGGCGAGTTGTTCTTCGCGTCGACGAACGATCTCGTGCACTCGTTCGACTACGACGCCGTCAAGGTCGGGCGGGTCGAGATCGACCTGAGCCAGGCCCGAATATGGGACACCTCAGCAGTTGCCGCGCTCGACACGGTGGTCGCCAAGTTCGCCGACCGCGACATCGACGCTCACCTCGTGGGCCTCAACCGCCACGCCGAGAAGCTCCACCGCGACACCACCGGCAAAGTCAGCTCGCACTAGTCTGTCGGGCCTTCCGCTCAGTGAAAGCCGCATCATGACCACGAGCTCCTCTTCGCACTTCCCCGCCTTTCGTTCCGGCCTTCCCTCGATGGCTGGAAAGACCGTCGTTGTCACGGGCACCACATCGGGTACGGGCAAGGTGGCAGCAACTACGTTGGCCGAGCTCGGGGCAAAGGTCCTCGTACTCAACCGGTCGTCAGACCGATCGACAGCCAGCTTCGCCGATCTCACGAAGGCCTGCCCTGACGCCGACCTTCATGACGTCGAATGTGACCTCCAGTCCTTCGCCTCAGTGCAGGCAGCTGCGGCAAGCATCAAAGAGCTCTGCCCCGAGGGCGTCCATGTGCTCTGCAACAACGCGGGCGTGATGGCGCTCGGCGACGTCGCCACCACCGATGGCTTCGATGTGCAGATGCAAACCAACCATCTCTCCCATTTCCTACTCACCCGTGAGCTCATGCCATTGCTCGAGTTGGCTGCCGACGCTGCCGGAGAGGCTCGTATCGTGAACCACTCCAGCGCGGCTCGGATGAGCCCGGGCAAGACCCTCAAGGCCGAATACTTGGAACAGAAGGGCGGACAGCTCGGCGGTGATGGTTCGCGTCTTTCGAACACGCTGTTCTCAGGGCCACGCTGGGTTCGATACAACCAATCGAAACTGGCCAACGCGGCGTTCACTGCAGCGTTGCATGAGCGCCTCCAGAAGAAGGGGTCGAAGGTCAAGGCTCTCGTCGCCCATCCCGGGTTGGCGAACACACACCTGCAGCAGACTTCGGTTAAGGAGGGTGGGATGGGCGCGGCCTTCACCGGCTTCTTCATGCGCTTCAGCCAGACACCCGAGGACGGAGCGATGGGCATTTTGAGCTGCATGTGCCTACCCAACGCCGCGTCTGGCCAGTTCTACGGGCCTGGTTCCGGCCGGATCGCAATGAAGGGTAAGGCGGAGCCGTTCGCTCTCGAATCGTTCTACGACAACGCGGATACCCGCGAGCTGCTGTGGAGCAAGAGCGAAGAAGCTACGGGCGGCACGTTCGCGATCTGACGACGGCCGGTGCTCCAACCCGCTCTGAGATGACCTCCTGTGGCTATCCGGTGAAGCCGACTTCCTTGTGTGATCCGTCGCACAGCGGCTTGGACGCCGACTGACCGCAACGGCAGAGCGTGACTCGGTTGCGGACTTCGAGTGCTGTGCCGTCGGAGCGGGTGACCTCGACCCCGCCACTCACCCACAACGGCCCATCGGGAATCACCGCGACCTCAGTGGGCAGATCTGGTTCGATCGTCTCGCCGTCAACCGCGTACGTGAGCGCGCCTGAGGGGCACCGCTCGATCATTGCCATCGCTTCGGCCCTGATGCGACTGTCTCCGGTCTGATCTGCCATTTTCCAGACGTTGGTGACTTTGTTGCCACAGAAGCCGGCGTGAACGCAGATTGGCCGGTCGTCGAACACCTCCATACCTTCTCCGCCGTAGCTCTTTGCACGTTCGACGTACGTACCGTCAGGAGCATTGTCCGAGGCGTCCCAGTCGACCGACGAGTGGGTGCCATCGCAATACGGTTTGTTCGACGAGGCGCCGCACCGACACAGTGCAACCCTCGTCTTGGCGTCCGACACCGCGTCGGTCTTCCAGGTGAGTGGCTCGCCGTGTTCAGAGGTGATCGGTGTCTTCGATGTGATCGGCACGTTACCCCTGACGAGGTATGGACCTCCGTCGGTAGCCGTGATCTTCTGGTCGTCGCTCATCGTCTGTTTGCTCCCTGTTGGTGTGGATGATCTCACGCCTGGTCGGTGAACTCAGTGACCGGCCGCTCACTTGTTTCACCGGCGGAACTGCGCCTGGCCGTTGACAGCGCACTAATGCGGGTGGATGGTGATGCCGCGGGTTGGGGCCATGGATCCCGAATGGAGTCTTGAAGCAAAAGGACGGAGCTGCGGTCTCAGTTCGTCGACAAATTCGACTGAACGGAGATGATCAATGTCCAAATACCTCATTCGGGGAAACTACGTCGGGGACGGAATCGCGGGGCTCCTCGCGCAAGGCGGAACCGCCCGTGAAGCCGCTGCCAGAGCCGCCGTCGAGTCCGTCGGCGGCAGCATGGACGCCATGTACTACGCGTTCGGTGACACGGACGTCTATGGCATCGCTGACCTACCCAGCCCAGCGGCCGCGACCGCCGTCTCACTGATGATCAACTCGAGTGGACGGGTGACCGTCAATCTGACGCCACTCATGACGCCAGCTGAGGTCGACGAGGCCTCTGCGATGTCGCCGACCTACACCCCGCCCGGAGGCTGAGGCCGATTGGGGTCTGACCCCTTTTCGCAGAAAGGGGTCAGACCCCTTTGCGGGCGTTGAGGAGCTGGGCGACGACCTTGCCGTCAGCCTGGCCCCGGGTCGCCTTCATGATCTGACCGGTGAAGAAGCCGGCCATCTTCTTGGAGTCGCCGTCATCGCCGTCGCAGAAACGCTCCCATTCGTCGGCATGCTCGACGATCAGATCGTCGAGCATGCCCTCGAGTTCGCTCGAATCCATGGCCTCGAACCCCTTCGCGGCCGCGATCGCCCTCGGGTCGCCGCCGGACGCGACCAGATCGGCCAGCACATCCTTGGTCTGGGTGGAAGAGAGCTCACCTGCGACCTCCATTCCGACGAGGGTTGCGAAGCTTTCGGCGGTTAGTTCGCCGACGCCATCGGCGAGGTTGTTGTTGAGGTGCACGACCACACGACCGCCATCGGCTCCGGCGTCGATTGCCGCCAGGGCGAACTCGGCATCGCCTCGATCCACGATCAGTGATGCCTCCGACGGCGCGATTCCGGCCGCCTCCGCCAGCCGCGATCGAATCTCCGCCGGCAGCGCCGGAAGTGCGTCGTCGATCCTCCCGAGCTCGGCTTCGGTGGGTTCGAGCGGAACGAGATCGGGCTCGGGGAAGTACCGGTAGTCGTGGGCGTCTTCCTTCGAACGGCCCGCACGAGTGCGACCGGCCTCCTCGTCCCAGTGACGGGTCTCCTGGATAGGGCGGTGCCCCGTGCCATAGAGGTCGATGTGGCGGTTCGCCTCGTGGGCGATCGCCCGGCCGAGCGACGAGAGCGAGTTGATGTTCTTGATCTCACACCGGGTGCGGACTTCGTTGGAGCCACGCGGTCGCACCGACACATTGGCGTCGACCCGCATCGAGCCCTCCTCCATTTTCGCGTCGGACACGCCGAGTGCGAGAACGATGCCCCGCAGCTCGGAGACGTAGGCCTTGGCCTCGTCGGCGGTCCGAATGTCGGGGCGGCTCACGATCTCGAGGAGAGGAACGCCGGCGCGGTTGTAGTCGATGAGCGAGTACGTGGCAGACGTGATGCGACCGTCGCCGCCGACGTGTGTTGACTTCCCCGTGTCCTCCTCGATGTGCGCCCGCTCGATGTTGATCCGAGTGCCATCGGGAAGATCGAGCCAGCCGTTCTCATTTGTGGGCTTGTCGTACTGACTGGTCTGAAAGTCCTTCGGCATGTCCGGGTAGAAGTAGTTCTTCCGAGCAAATACCGAGGGGCTCACCGTGCAGTTGAGCGCCCGACCGAGGCGCATCGCATCGGTGACCGCTCGCTCGTTCACGACCGGCAACGATCCGGGAAGTCCGAGACACGTTGGGCAAACGTTCGTATTCGGTTCCGCGCCGAACACGTTGGCGCAACCGCAGAAGAGCTTGGTCGCCGTCGACAGTTCGACGTGCACCTCGAGCCCGCATACGAGCTCCCACTCGTCGGGGATCGAGGGTTCGTGCACATCGGGGCCACGGTCGATCATCACAACTTCGGCCATCCCGCTCGGCGTGAGGTGGTCGGTGCTCATGATGTTCCTCCTGCGCGGCGCTCCAATTCGGCGGCGACCCGGAACATGACGACTTCAGCCATCAGCGGTGCAAGAACCTGCACGCCAACCGGCAGTCCGTCGGAGCCCTCGCCGAACGGCACCGATATGGCGGGGTGACCCGAAAGGTTCGACGGGATCGTGCACACATCATTCAGGTACATCTGCATCGGGTCCGCCGTCTTGTCGCCCAGGTGAAACGCCGTGCCCGGCGCGGTCGGACTGAGCAGCACGTCGAAGTCGGCGTAGACGCGATCGAAGTCCTGGATGATCTTCGTGCGGACTCGTTGCGCCTTGCCGTAGTACGCGTCGCGGTAGCCCGCCGAGAGCGCATACGTACCGAGCATGATGCGCCGCTTGACCTCTGGCCCGAAGCCGGCGGTGCGGCTCGCCGTGTTCATGAGCGCTGTGTTCGAGCCGTCGACGCGCATCCCGTACCTGACGCCGTCGAACCGAGCCAGGTTCGACGAGGCCTCGGCGGGGGCCACCATGTAGTACGCAGGCAGTCCGTAGATCGACGACGGCACCGAGCACTCTTCGACGATCGCGCCGGCGGCGGCGAGAGCGTCGGCCGCCACACGAAGGCGGGCGATCACGTCGGCCGAAATTCCCTCGATCACGTCGCCGGCCATCTCTTTGATCACGCCGACCCGGAGACCCTCGACTCCCGATTCGAGCTGCGACGACACGGGCAGTGCGGGCTGAGGCGCCGAGGTCGTGTCGGCCGGATCGTGCCCGGCGATGACCTCGTATGTGAGCGCGGCATCGGCAACCGACGTCGTGAACGGCCCGATTTGATCGAGGCTGCTCCCGAATGCGATCAGGCCGTAACGCGACACGGCACCATAGGTCGGCTTCACACCCACAACGCCGCAAAGCGAAGCAGGTTGGCGAATGGAACCGCCCGTATCGCTCCCGACTGCGATCGGCGCGAACCCGGCCGCGACCGCCGCCGCACTGCCTCCGCTCGAACCGCCAGGAACTCGCTCGATGTCCCAGGGATTGCGGGTGGCCCCGAACGCCGAGTTCTCGGTAGAGCTGCCCATGGCGAATTCGTCGAGGTTCGTCTTGCCGACGGCGATCGCGCCGGCAGCAGCGAGACGCTCGACGACGGTGCCGGAGTACGGCGGGCGCCAGCCCTCGAGAATCTTCGACGAGCACGTCGTCGGGATTCCGCGGGTACACATGTTGTCCTTGAGCGCAACGGGCACACCTGCGAGCGGTCCGACGTCTTCGCCAGAAGCGATACGTACATCGAGAGCGCTCGCGGCGGCACGGGCCTCGTCGCGGAGCACGAGGTTGAAGGCGTGAATCTCGGGCTCGTGTTCATCGACGCGAGCCAGGTGTTCGTCGATAACGGATACCGCAGAACGGGCTCCGGTACGGACCTGGGTTGAAATCTCGCCAGCGGACCCGAATGCTGCCGGACTGGCGTGCACAGTCACTCCTCCCCCAATGCCGGCGGCACCTTGAAACGATCGTCCTCGACCTCGGGGGCCTGTGAGAGCACCTCGACCCGGTCGAGGGACGGAACGACGATGTCGGGTCGGAATACGTTCGTGAGCCCCAACGGGTGGTGCGTAGGCTCCACATCGTCGAGGTCGAGAGCCGTCATCGCATCGGCGGACGTCAACACATCGCCGAGTTGCACTGTGAACTCGTCGATCTCCGCATCGGAGAGGTCGAGCAGTGCGAGCTTTGCCACATGGGCAACCTCGGCACGGGTCAGGTGCGCGCCGGATTCAGGGGAGGATGCGTCGGCCATCCTCGCAGGCTAGCCAGCCGTGATTGCGTCGAGACGCTCTGCAATCTCGCCCACCAGAGCGATCTGGTCGGGGTCCGACGGGGGCGTGAGGCCCAGGATTCGTGCGACGTCGCCGGTCACGAGAATGCGGCCGGTCATGAACGCTTCCATCACCTTCGTGACGTCCTGGGTCACGAAGAGCGCACGAGCGGTGTCGTAGTCGAGGGTCACGGTCAATTCGGGGTCTTCGAGCTCGCCCAGTTCGAGCATGATCGAACCATCGCTCGTGTCGATGAATCCCTCGACCTGACCGGTCTCGAACGGCGTCTCCCGCACGATGACGTTGGCTCGCATCGGAATCTCTGGGTCGGGGATACGGTCGGCGTATTCCGCTCGAATCCCGCGCGCTGCGTCGATCCACTCGCCGGAGAGGAATTCGTGCACGGTCACCCGGAGGAGGCTATTCGCACTCAGAGATGATCAGTGTGACCGCGTTCCCCGGTTGCACCGGCGTTCCCGCTGGAGGGTCGGTGCCGACGAGCTCACACTGGAGATTGTCGTTTCCGGCGATCTCGCCCGCGAGGAAGCCGGCATCCTCGAGTCGGGCAATCGCCTCGCCGATGAGCACGCCGGCGGTGTCGGGGATGGCGACCGGCTCGGGTCCGAGCGACACCACGACCGTGACCTGCTCGCCACGCTCGATGTCGGTGTCGGGTTCCGGGTCGATCGTCACGAACTCACCGGCCGCGACGTCGTTGTCGAATGCCTCGGAGAAATCAGCGCCGAGTCCGAGCTCGGCGAGATGGTTCAGGTAGGCCTCGGCGGGCTCCGACGCAACCGGGCGGGGAACCTGACGAAGCGGCGGACCGAGGGACACGACGAGATCGACGGCCTCGCCCTGCGGAAGCTCCGCCGCGCGCGCCGAAACCGAGATCACAAGCCCGGCGCCAACGTCTTCGCTCGGGATCTCGGTGACCACACCTGTTGTGAGACCAGCGGCCTCGAGCGTGGCACTCGCCTGCTGGATGCTGCGGCCGACGAGCTCGTCATCATCTACGCGGATCAGCGGGAGCCCGAGGGACACCCAGTAGTCGAGGGTTTCGCCTTCGGTGAGCGCCTCCCCGGCCGGTGGATCGGTACGAATCACGGACCCCTGGGCGACGTCGGTGACCCGATCGAACTTCTCGTCGAGGGCCCACGTGTCACCGAGCGCTTCACGCGCGTCTTCACGGGTCATGTTCACCACGTCGGGCACCGTGATGTCCGACGGCACGCTCGCCTCGAGCTGGTTCCACACGAACCACGCCACGATCGCAATTCCGATCGCGGTGAGCACCATCCATGGCCACCGGCGGACCGGCCCGTCGTCGACCGCGACGGTCGGGGTACCGGCCACTTGTGTGGCCTCTGGTTCGGCGTGCTGGGTCGCATCGTTGTCGTCGGTGACACGCGCTGCCGACATCGCTCCCACCAGAGGCAGCCGCTTGGGACGCGGCAGACCCTCGGCAGCTTTCATCAGAGCAAGCCCGGCATCGGTTGCTGAGGATCGCTCGTCGGGGTCGATCCGTGTCATCTCCTCGAGTGCTCCGGCGAGCCTGGGAGGTAGATCGGGCAGCGGGACAGGCGTATCGACCCGCGCGGCGAGCGTGCCGAGCATGGTGTCCGCGGAGAACGACGGCTCGCCCGTGATCGACTCGACGAGTACCAGTCCGAGCGAATACACGTCGCTGGAGGCGCCGAGCCGGTGACCCTGAGCCTGCTCCGGTGAGGCGTACCGGGCCGTGCCAACCAGCTCCGTTCCGCTCTGGGTCCAGCCCGTGTCGGCGAGGGCGCGGGCCAGTCCGAAATCGGCAATGCGTAGGCGGCCGTCGTCGCCGAACAAGAGGTTGGCCGGCTTGATGTCGCGATGGACGAGATTCTGACGATGCGCGAAGTGAAGCCCACGACAGGCGTCGAGGCCGACCGCAATCGTCTGCGACGGGCTCAGCGTTCGGCCGGTGTCGAGCAGTGCGGCCAGCGACCCACCCTTGAGGAACTCCATCACGAGATACGGGACCTCGTCCTCACCCCAGTCGTGAACGGCCATGACGTTTGGATTGTTGAGCGATGCCGCCGAACGGGCCTCGGCCCGAAACCGTTCGATGAACGCCGCATCGTCGGAGAGTCCGGCGTGAAGAATCTTGACCGCGACCTTGCGATCGAGCGAGAGATCGTCGGCGAGCCAGACCGATGCGGACGCTCCTGAGCCCAGTTTTGCGATCAGTCGGTATCGACCGCCCAGCTCCGCCTGCGGTGCGGCCTCGAACGACGAATCTGCCGTCGGTGGAGTGGTCGAAGACACGCCCTCACGGTACGCGGGAAATTTCAGGTGTCCGCGGCACCTGTCACACAAATCACGCACACTCGACCGGTTGAGGCCAACATCGGTCTCCTACGCTGAAGCCATGTCCACGAAGCAGCGGTTGGTCATTTCGGTCGTCCTCACCACCGGCATCGGCCTCCTCGT
This sequence comes from Acidimicrobiales bacterium, assembly GCA_051011575.1. Classification (GTDB taxonomy): domain Bacteria; phylum Actinomycetota; class Acidimicrobiia; order Acidimicrobiales; family SHLQ01; genus SHLQ01. The sequence goes on from JBPCTR010000198.1 coordinate 16,514, forward strand.
GCTCGCCGGACTGTTCGCCGGTGGAAGCGAGAACGACATCACAGTTACCGGCAACCCCGCGATCGACGAATTGATCCCCGCCCGCGAATCGGAGATTCTCCAGCGCGATCAGGTCGGAATCGACCTCGCCGTGGGTTTCGAGGCTGCGCTCACGATCGAGTCCGGCGGGCAGTCGACACCAGTCCCGGCCGATCAACTCGATACCAACCAGCGAGCCCTCGGACGGTTTCTGTTCCGGCCTGGCGAAGACCGCGTGATCGAGGCGTTCGCACCCCAGTCGAATTGTGTGATCGCCACTTACTGGCCCGTCGAAGACCGTGACGACGTCCGCACCATCCGCTGGTGCTTCGAGGTGTTGTAACTTGCCGCAGGCTCGATCCGCCCTCACGGGCGGATCCGAGCCCGGGAGCGAGGGACGAGCGGGAGCTAGCGGCGTGCTACGGCAGTTCGCCGGTCTGGAGGACGTGTTCGAACGCGGGTTCATCGAGGACCGGGACACCGAGGTCTTCGGCCTTGGTGACCTTCGATGCACCGGGGTCGGCGCCCACGACGAGCGCGAACGTCTTGGCCGAGACCGATCCGGGGGCCTTGCCGCCTCGATCGGTGATCGCTTCGTTGGCTTCGGATCGGCCGTAGTTGGCCAGCGTTCCTGACACGACAATCGACTTGCCCTCGAGAATCGGGGCGAGCGACGGCGCGACCGGAGCTTCGGGCTGCACCCGACCCTCGTGGAGCTTGCGAACGATCTCGCGGCCGGCGTCGGACGCGAACCACTCGACGACGCTCTCGGCGATGATTGGCCCGATGCCCTCGACGGCGGCAATCTCCTCGACCGTTGCGGCTGCGACCGCGTCGAGCGACCCGAAGGCCTTCGCCAGGACCTCGCCGTTGGTCGACCCGACATGCGGAATTGCGAGGCCGAAGATCAGCTTGCCGAGAGGCTGGGTACGTGAGATTTCGATCGCGCCGCGCAGATTCTCGATCGATGTGTCGCCGAATCCCTCGAAGTTCCGAAGTGCGTCCGGATCGAAGAGGAAAACGTCGCCGACATCGGAGATCAGGCCCTCGGTGACGAGCAGATCGACCGTGCGCTCGCCGAAGAACTCGATGTCCATCGCCGATCGCTGAGCGAAGTGGTCGATCCGACCACGAACCTGGGCCGGGCAGTCGGCGTATGGGCACCGGTGGCGAGCCTCGCCATCCGGGCGCACCAGAGGTCGATTACACACGGGACAGTCGGCCGGGAACTCCCACGGGGACGAACCCTTCGGGCGCTCGGACAGAACCGGACCCACCACCTCGGGAATCACGTCTCCTGCACGACGCACGATCACCATGTCGCCCGGCCGCACGTCCTTGGCCCGCACCTGATCCTCGTTGTGGAGGGTGGCGTTCGTGACGGTGACCCCACCCACAAAAACCGGCTCGAGGAGCGCGTACGGCGTGGCCGACCCGTTGGTTCCGATCGAGATGGGGATGTCGATCAGTCGGGTCGAGCGCTCCTCTGGGGGAAGTTTGTACGCGATCGCCCACCGCGGCGCCCGTGCCGTCGAGCCCAGTTCTCGCTGTAGATCAAGATTGTCGACCTTCACGACCACACCGTCGAACTCGTAGTCGAGGTCGTGGCGCTTGGCGGCGTACTCGTCGATCAACGCCACGACGTCGTCGAGAGACTCGACGATCCGAGTGTGTTCGTTGACATCGAAACCCATCGAGGTGAGAAATTCGAAGGTAGACGAATGCGATTCGAGCGTGGGCCCGTCGACCACCTGCCCCAGCTGGTAAGGCCAGAAGGACAGGTTGCGGGAGGCCGCGACCTCGGCGTTCTTCTGGCGGATCGATCCGGCGGCGGCGTTGCGCGGATTGACATACGGCTTGAGCTCGGCAGCTTCCTGAGCGGCGTTGAGCGCGTCGAAGTTCGACAGACGCATGTATGCCTCCCCCCGAACCTCGAGCACCGCCGGAGCCGGGTCGGGCAGCTCGTGGGGAACGTCGGCGATCGTGCGCACGGTGTGCGTCACGTCCTCGCCGGTTCCGCCATCACCTCGGGTTGCGGCACGGACCAGCGTGCCGTTCTCGTAACGAACCGACAGCGCCAGTCCGTCGAACTTCAGCTCGACGGTGTATCGCTCGATCGATCGGTCGTCGCCGAGTCGGCGTTCGAGTCTCTCGCCCCAGGCGCGGAGCTCTTCGAGATCGAAGGCGTTGTCCAGCGACATCATCCGAACCTCGTGAACGACCGCAGCGAAGGCCTCCGACGGAGCGCCGCCCACACGTTGCGCCGGCGAAGCGTCGTCGGCGAGATCGGGATGTGACTCCTCGAGCTCGCGCAGCTCACGAACGAGTCGGTCGTAGTCGGCATCGGGAAGCTCGGGGCTGTCGAGCTCGTAATAGAGCTCGGCATGATGGGAGAGGTTCTCGCGCAGTTCGAGAATGCGGGCGGCGGCGTCCTCGGCCACGTCAGATTCCTTGGTCACGACGGCGATGCTATCCCTCGCCACTGTCGGTACCTTTTGGGGCGTGATCGATCGAGAGGTGTGGGCGCTGCGCGCCGTGTGGTTGGTCATGCCGTTCACCGCGGGGCGAGCTTTCGAAGAGGCACTCGCCGACACGCGGCGTCTGTTCCAGCAAGGAACGTCGATGGCTCTCTGGCTTCTGTGGGCGCTCATGCTCGTGGTTCTCATGGTTCCGCGGGCGACCACGCTGACCGCCGTCCGGATCGTCATTCCTGCGGCATTTGCCGCGACCCTGTGGGCGGTCGTGACCGCCGAAGATGGAGGCACTGGTGAATCCTTACTCGCGTTGGCCGTCGCCGCAGTCGCATCGATGCTGGCCCTGCGAGCTCCTGTCGGCGACACCTTCGTCGACGGATCGTCCTACGGCGATGAAACCCGCTTCCTGCTCGGCACACCGGGAGCGTTGCTGACCGGCCCGATCTTCGCCGTGTGGGCGTTCATCGTGGTCGCCGCGGTCGCCGGCCCGCTTCTCGTTCTCGATCGCGAGTGGGTTTTCGGCGGGATCATCACGGCTTTTGGTTTGCCGCTCGCGGCGTTGCTCGTCCCCACGATCCACCGCCTCTCGTATCGCTGGCTTGTGTTCGTACCCGCGGGGCTGGTCGTACACGACAAGACGGCGCTCGCCCAGCCGCAACTCTTCCGGGTCGCCGACATCGACGCTCTGGGCCCCGCTCCTGCCGACACCGACCTGGCGGACCTGAGCCTCGACTCGGTTGGATTGGCCCTCAGGGTCTCGCTGCGTTCCCAATCGAAGATCGACCGCAAGACGGGCAGAGCGACGAGCGAGCTCACCGACATCGAGGGATTCGTGGTGAGCCCGAATCGACCGGGCGCGGTGGTCGCCCACGCACAAACTCGCTCGTACCCGGTGGGCTGACACAACCCTCAGGTGGCGATCGCGCCACCGACAACGAGATCTCCGTCGTAGAACACCAACGATTGACCGGGAGCGATTCGATCACGCGATCGTTCCCACTCGACCCGATCGTCGTGAACCATCGCGGCGAAGGCCTCGCCATGTGCACTCG
>JBPCTR010000199.1:0-5803 GCA_051011575.1 Acidimicrobiales bacterium
CGCCAACTCATCGACCGCCGACTCGAAGACCCGTCCTGACCTCGGGAAGTCGCTGTAGAAGTACCGTCCCGACAGCCCCGAACCGTTGTCGACGACGAAGCCCCCGGCGATCGCCTCGCCGGTGAACATGTCTCCCGGTTCGCCATCGTGACCCAGCTGCGCGGCCGGATACGTGTAGCCGTTCTGGGCGTCGTCGGCCGGCAGCGGCGCGATGCCGTCGAACAGATCTCCCGACGGCAGATGCACAAAGGTTCCCTCGCGCTCGCTCCAGCCATAGTCACCGCCACGATCGATCAGATTCACCTCTTCGACATTGTCGCGACCTGCTTCGGCCACGATGAGATGTACCTCACCGGTGGAGTCTCGCCCGAACGCGAGATGGTGAGGGTTGCGATGTCCGAGCGACCAGACCTCGTCGCTCATCTCGGGATCGCCGACGAACGGATTGTCGGGAGGAATCCGAAACGGCGCTCCTCCATCCGGCAGTGGATCGATTCGAAGGATCTTGCCGAGGGCATCGTTGTTCTGACCGCCACCCGCTGTCGCCGACAGGACGCTTCCGTCTCCGTGCGCGACGTAGAGAATCCCGTGGTCGGAGTCGCCAGGAGGTGCAAACGGGTTGAACGCGATCTGTTTGATCGGGTGGTCATAGACCGGCATACCCACGCGGAACACCTGGCGATAGGTCGACGCGGACGTCTGGCCAGTCCCGTGGTCGTGGGTCCACTCGATGAGCACGCTGTCGGCAGCGATCGGGGAGAGAGCATCGCTCAGGTAATCCGCCGGATCAGGCGTGGTCGGTCTCGTCTCCATCACCGACGTGTAGAAACGTCCGTTCGTCGCGAAATCGGGGTGGAAAGCAACCCCTCGCAGCCCGCCGTGGACCAGGTTGGCGTTGTCGAGCGAGCGATCCGTGGCGGCGGCGATCGCTGACTTCACGTCGAAGAACACCGACGACGACCGATTGTCGGACTCGGTCGAGATCTCGTGAATGAGACCATCGAATTCCTCGACCACGAAGAGGCGATCTCCGGCGACTGCGATGGCGTTCAGCCGTGGTCTTCCCGCGCCGGAGTCCGGAAGACGAACCCACGGCTCGACTTCGAGGGTCACGCCCCGATCGACGATCGGAGCTACAACAGGGTTCGCCGCGCCCGCGGGAGCACCGACTGCAATGACCGAGGCGACCACGCCGAGGGCAACCAAAAGGCCGACCCGCGAGGTCAGGCCTCGCATTTCCGCACGACCTCTGAACGGTTGCAGAAGTCGAATCCAATCGAGCCGTCGACCGTATCGCGTCCTCCGCCACCGTCGATCCGATCGTTTCCGCCGCCGCCAATGATGGTGTCCCTGCCTGCGTTTCCGTTCAGAACGTCCCGTCCGTTGCCGCCGCGGATGATGTCGGACCCGCCGTTGCCCGACACGCGATCGTTGTTGCGTCCGCCGTTGATCGTGTCGACGCCCGCTCCCCCCCGAATCACGTCACGACCGTCGCCACCCTCGACCGAATCATCACCATCGTCGGCCTGGATCCGGTCGTTGCCCGGGCCGCCATCGATCGAGTCATTACCCCCGAGCCCGCAGACGAAGTCGTCACCCGCAAGCGCGTTGATCGAGTCGGCACCCGATGTTCCGAGGATCACGTCGGACCCGTTGGTCGGACTCTGACCCTTCGATATCGAGACCGTGACCACGCGGCCCTGACAGAACTCGGGAGGGGCAGGCGGTGGTCCGGTGACCGGGTCGGTCGCCAGCGCTGCCAGGAGTCCGGCCTTCGTCTGCGCTGAGCACGAGGGACTGCCCTTCGTGATGGTCACTCGTCGGTCGGTGCCGGCAACGGTGCACGTCTGGAAGATGCCGTCGGGCCACATGATCTCGACATCGGCGACAGCGCTCCGGCCGCCCAATCCGAAGTGGAGCGTCTTGCTATCCTGCGATCGGTGATTGCGATGCCCGGTCTCTCGCACCTGCCATCCGTCGTCGGTGCCCACGAAGACCTGAGCGCCCGCCGCGTCGGGATTCGAGCCTACGAGGTCGATCTGCAGCCAATGGTTGGAGCCACCGCCATTGGTGAACACGTGATCGATCGCATTCTCGAAGTCGTAGCCGTTGGCGGCGATGGCATCCATCCAGCCGTCGCCATTGCTGTCGGCCACGACGATGGCAGCCGGCGTCTCGGCGATCGTCGCGGGAAGCAGCCCGGCACCCGCGATGGAGAAGACACCCTGTCCGTCGTTCAACAGAAGAATGTTGCGGGTCTGCCCCTCTTGCCGCTGCGCGCAGCCCGCGAAGATGTCGAGGTCGCCGTCGTTGTCGAAGTCGGCTGCGGCGCCCGATCGGCAGTTGTCGACGAGCGAGCCGACAGGAAGCGTGACCGACCGTCCGCCGGTGCCTCCGATCAGGTCGAAAGCATCGATCGGCCAGTTGCCGGCGCTTGTCGCCGCGCTTCCACGTAACGCAATCAGTTCGGGGTGAAGGTCGCCGTCGAAGTCGCCCACGAGAACCTCGCGCACGAAGCCGGTGCCCGAGGGATAGTTGCGTCGGGTGGCACCGTTGCTCGGCTCCTCGAGCCCCGACGTACGAGTGGCGATGGAGTCGATCGCGAGGGCGAAACTTGCATGGGTGACGACGATCTGTGGTGTCGCCGGTCCCGTCGATGTCTGCTGGGCGATCCGCAAATTCCCGTTGCTGATCACACTGCTCGGGTCGGCGACCTTGGCCCACCCCGTTCCGGAGCCGTTGTTCAGGTACAGCTCGCTCGGCGCCGCCAGGCCGTCGATCGGGACACGATCCAGGTTGGGCACCAGAATGTCCATGTCGCCGTCACCATCGGCGTCATAAGCGAGCCCCTGGCGCCCCCTTCCGTTGAAGTCCTTCAGCCCGCCGGCGTCAACATGAACGAGAACGCCGTTGTCGTTGCGGAACAGCCGGTTGTCGTTGTTGCGGCCGTTCACCTCGAGTAGATCCTCGTCGCCGTCGCCGTCCATGTCGAAGAACGTGATGCCGTGAGAGTCGGGGCCCGAAACGTTCGGAGCGCCGTAGGTGCCCTCAGCGAGATGAAGCGCCTGACCGGGCGTGCCAAGATCGACGATCGCCTCGGACTCGAGCCCATGGTTGTTGTTCCAGACGTCGATGCCCGCGCCTCCGAGATCCTCGGTGATACCGAGCCCCCAGCTCGTGGCGTTGCCCGCCGCGACCAGCGACGGGAGCTGCGAGACCGCGAACCCCTGCCACGCCGCCTGGGCTTCGACCGCGGAAGGCGACAGGGGTGATACGACCGAAGCCACGAGGGCTACAGGAAGAACCGCCAGGAAAATACGCCGCATTGAAGGGTCCGATCGGGGGGGTGGGCGGGACAAGGGGACGTTCGTCAGCCGAGGGTACCGAGATCGGCCCGCCCCGTCCATGAGTCGGAAAACCCAGAGTGCCGGCCCCACCGGGCCGGCACTCCATGTTTCCTCCACACCCCTCACCGGGGTGAGTTCAGATGATTAGGGGATGAAGTCGAACTCGCAGCGCAGAGTGGTTTCACCCTCGATGCAGAAGTCGGTTCCGATCCGGCCGTCGACAATGTCGTTGCCGCCACCGCCGAGCATCCGGTCGTTGCCGCCGCCACCGTCGAGGTTGTCGGCGCCGGCGTTGCCGTCGATCCGGTCTCGGCCGTTGCCGGCCGTCATCGTGTCCTTGCCACCGTTGCCCGACATCCGGTCGTTGTTCTTGCCACCGTTCATGATGTCGTTTCCGGCGCCGCCACGAAGGACGTCACGTCCATCCTGGCCGTCGATGTTGTCGTTTCCATCCTCGCCGAAGAGGCGGTCGTTTCCGGCGCCTCCGATCAGCGTGTCGTCACCGTCGCCGCCAAACACCTTGTCGTCGCCGTCACCGGCATCGATGGTGTCGTTGCCTCCCAGACCGCAGATGATGTCGCGGCCACCGAGGCTGTTGATGACGTCGGGACCGGCGGTTCCGAGGATCACATCGTTGCCGCTCGTGGGCGTCTGACCCATCGAGAGATCAACGGTGACCTGGAGGTCGCCACACAACGGACCGGACGGCGGACGGGGCGAGGTGTCCGGCGTAGCGCCGAGCGTCGTGATGAGCTCGCCGACGGAGCTTGTCTCGCAGTCCACACTGCCCTTGGTGATCATGACTCGCTGATCGACGCCACCGTCGACCCAGCACGCCTCGACCGAACCGTCGCCCCAGTGCACCTGCACCTGAGCGATCGCGGTCTGATCAGCGAGGCCGAAGTGCATGACCCGGCTGTCCTGGCCCTGGTGCTGAGCGTGGCTCATCTCCCGGACCTGCCACTTGTTGGTTCCCACGTACACGCGGGCGCCAGCAGCATCGGGGTTCGCGCCATCGAGTTCGATCTGCAGGTAGTGGTTTCCGTTGCCACCCTGATTCATGAACACGTAGTCGTCGCCATTCTCGGAGTCGTAGCCGCCGGCCACGTACGTGTCGACCCAGCCGTCGCCGTTGAGGTCACCGGCCACCACGGCCACGGCCGTGTCGGTCACCGTCGCTGGCAGGAGCGCCGCCGAACCGAGGGTGAAGTTTCCGTTGCCGTCATTCAGCAGGACGATGTTGCGGTTCTGACCGGCGCCGGAGTTGACGTCGTCGAACGTGCACCCACCGAAGATGTCGAGGTCGGCATCGTTGTCGAAGTCGGCCAGAGCGACTGCACGGCAGTTGTCGGCGAGTGCATCGTTGCTCACAGGAGCGATCGGCGATGCGGTGAACAGATCGAACTGATCGACCTGAGCGAGCTCGATGGCGCCGGTGCCGATGGGAAGCATGCCCTCGAGATCAGGGATGCCGTCGCCGGCCGGCACGACCGGCGGACCGGGGTCTTCGGGGGGAAGGTCGTCGGTTTCGAGGTTGTTGTCCTGACGGGCGACCACGAAGTCGGCGTCGAGATCACCATCGAGGTCGCCGAGCGCGATGTCACGGATGTGCGTCGCGTTCTTCGTCGGACCCGTGAGCGGCTTCACGAGGCGAGCGTTCTCGGCCATGGTTGTGGCGCCGGTGGCGATCGTGTCCATGGCGATCGAGAAGTTGCTCGAACTGATCACGACGTTGTCCGAACCCGGGCCGGTACCGGTCTGGTGGGCGAGGATGATGTCGTTATCGGTGAGCGCACCGGCGGCGTCATTGACCTTCGACCACGTGAAGGACCCGGTATTCAGGTAGAGCTCGCTCGGTGAAGGAGTCCCGCCGTTGAGCAGGTTCGCGACGAGCACGTCCATGTCGCCGTCGTTGTCGAAGTCGAGCAGCAACGGCTGACGGCCACGGCCGGTCATGTCCTCGAGGCCGGTGGTGGTCTGCACCACGGCGAGCGTGCCGTTGTCGTTGCGATAGACGCGATTCTCGCTGTTGACGCCGCCGAGTTCGATGGCGTCATCGTCACCGTCGGCGTCGAGGTCGGAGAAGACCATGCCGTGGGCATCGATCCCGGTCGGGCCGAGGTACTGACCCGTGAAGTCGGAGGTTCCGAAGTCGAGGTGGGCTTCGCCACGGTTGGCGTGATTGCCGGTCCAGACATCGGTCCCGGCACCACCCAGGTCCTCGGTTATCGCAGCGCCCCAGCCTGGTGGCTCGACCTGCGGGTTCAACACGATGTTCGTGTCGATGGCGGTCGCAGTGAAGCCCAGCCAGGCCTGCGCTCCGGCTGACGTCTGCGGTGCCGTGACCAGCGCCGCAACAAGAGACATTCCCACGAGGGAATGAAGGAACTTTCGTCGCATTGATACCCCTATCAAAGTGTCGTGTAAGCGAGAAATGGTAGGTGCCGGTTTCTCGC
>JBPCTR010000200.1:0-8700 GCA_051011575.1 Acidimicrobiales bacterium
TTTGGGTTTCGTTTCGATCTCAACCGTTCGCAGTCAGATCAAGTCGATTCTGCGGAAGCTGGAAGCCTCTTCTCAGATCCAGGCCGTGGCGATGGCCCGTCAGGCGGGTTGGCCCGATGTGCTCAGCGCGATCTCTGCCGCCTGAGAGATTTCTCCCGTACGAGGCGATCGGCTAGAAGGTCGGGATGCGCATAACCGGCATCACGGCCTACGCCGTCGCACTGCCCCTGTCCGAGGGGTCCTACAGTTGGAACACCCAGTCGTTCCCGGCATTCGACTCGACGGTAATCGTGCTGGACACCGATGAGGGAATCCAGGGGTACGGGGAGGCGTGCCCTTTGGGTGCCGGATACATGCCCTCGTACGCGGCGGGCGTCCGCTCCGGACTCGCCGTGATGGCACCGGAACTTATCGGTCTCGATCCTCGCCTTCTCGATGTGGTGTCTCATCGCATGGATGACGCGCTCAAGGGTCATCCGTACGCGAAGTCGGCGGTCGACATCGCGTGTTGGGATGTTGCGGGCAAGGCGGCCGGGCTCCCGGTGTCGTCAATGCTCGGTGGCGCGTTTCGCGACCGGGTCAAGCTTTTTCGGGTCATCAGCCGAGCTGAGCCTCGGGCGATGGTCGAGAAGCTCCTCGAATATCGCGAGGAAGGTTTCCTTCAGTTCCAGATGAAGGTGGGGGAGCGGCTCGACACCGACCTCAAGCGGATCGACGCGGTTTCTGGCGCCCTCCTCGATTCCGAAACGCTTGCCGCCGACGCGAACACCGGGTGGCGTCAGCACGAAGCCATGCGGGTCGCAGCCGCGGTCGAGGGATTGCCGATCTACATCGAACAACCATGCCTCACTTACGAGGAATGCCTCGCGGTCAGACCACATCTGAGTCGTCCGATGATCCTGGACGAGGTGATGGACTCGCGCGGGGCGATCCGACAGGGCGCCGCGGATGGAGCGATGGATGTCATCAACCTCAAGATGAGTCGATTCGCCGGACTTTCCGGGTCACGTCGAGCGAGGGATCTGTGTGTCGACCTCGGGATCGCCATGACGATCGAGGACACCTGGGGAGGAGAGATTGCAACGGCTGCCATTGCTCATCTCGCGGCATCGACGCCGGATGGGTTCCACTTCCAGTCGAGTGCGTTCCACGACTATCACACCCACCCGATCGCAAGCGGTGGCCCGGAGGTTGCTGATGGATTCATGAGCGTGTCCGGATCACCGGGGCTTGGCGTCACTCCGCTCTGGGACACACTGGGCGAGCCGCTGTTCTCGATCCGCTAGGGAGCGAGCAAGGTTGCTTCGAAGGGGAAATCGGAGAGCAGTTCGGTTCCCTCATTGGTCACGAGCACCTGTTCTTCGAGCTTGACACCCTCGGACTCCCCGGGCGCACCGATGTAACTCTCCACACAGAGCGTCATACCGGGTTCGATCACGCCGTCGTAGCCCCATTCGAGATGGTCGCGGTAGTGGTACAGGTACGGATACTCGCCGGTCATGCCGACGCCGTGGGCACTCAGGTAGTAGCGGTTGCCAGCGAACTCGTCCGGCAGGTCCCAGGCTCGCTTGGAGTATTCCTCGAACGTGAGCCCCGGCTCGATGATCCCCATGTTGTGGTGCACCTGCTCGTGGGCGATCCGGTACAGCTCGCGTTGGCGGGTGGTCGGTGCGTCGGGACCGGCATGGAAGGTACGGCTGAAGTCGCTGTAGTAGCCGTGAACACCGACGACGTCGGTATCGAAGGCGACGAGCACGTTCGGCTCGATCACGTGGTCACTCGTCTCCTGGAACCACGGGTTGGTATGGGACCCGGCGGTCATCAGCCGGGTCTCGATGTAGTCGGCCCCGGCGGCGATGACGTGCTGATGGAAGATCGACCAGAGCTCGTTCTCCGTGATGCCCGGGTGGATCTGGGCACGCATCGCGTGCATCGCCGCCTCGGTGGCACGCAGCGATTCCCGGATACACGCGATCTCGCCGGCGGACTTGATCGCACGCGCACGTTCGACGGGTTCCTGGGCATCGACGAGCGTGAAGCCGTGCCCGGCCAACGAAATGGCGGCACCGGCGTTCACCCGCTCTATTCCCACCCGGGCCGCCGCTCCGCACTGTTCACGAATGAGCTCCGCCATGTCATTGGCCCACGCTGTCTCCACCTCGGCGATCTCTGCGCCGGAAGCGACGTAACTGGCCGTTCGGGCTGGGCGCACCTCCTGCACGGTCGACAACCCCTCCGACAGGTGGAGTGCGCCCATGAACTCGAACATGATCACGGGCCCTTCGAGTGGGACGAAGGCGTAGCGACTCGGCGCGTTGCGCGACGTGAACACCTGCATGTTCCGGGTGCCGGTCGTATATCGAATGTTCACGGCGTCGGTCAGGATCAGGGCGTCGATGTCGCGACGGTGCATCTCGCGTCGAACCCGAACTTGGCGATATCGGCGAACGTTCTCGAGGTCGGCGAGGGATAGCGGTGCACTCACAGCGGAGAAGGTACCCGCCGGCCTACAGGCCGGCCCACTGAAGAAGCCACAGCGACGTCATTCCCACAACGAGGGCGCCCGGGAGATTGCGGCGTTTGTGTACCACGAGCAATGTTGCCACTGCGGCGATGAGATATGGGAGCCGGTCGGGGACTCCAGTGAACCCACCCTCACCGAAGAGAGCGGGGGCTGAAATCGCTGCGAACGAGGCTGGCGCCACGTAGCGGAGCGAACGCTCCGCCCACGCTGGCATCTGAATCCGATCACCGGCGAGAATGAACGACGCCCGCGTCAGGTACGTGATGAGACCGGCACCGATAAGAATCAGCCAGATCCTCATGGTCTTGTCGCCCCGGATCGTTCGGTTCGCTCGGAGAGAATTCCGCCGACGGCCATCCCGGCAACGATTGCCAAAAGAAGGCCTGACCCCTGAGGCAGGTCTCGCGCGACGATCGCGACAACACCACCGATGAGTGCCGAAGCGACGCCTGGGCGATCGGAAATCGACAACAACATGAGGCCGCCGAACATGAGCGGGACGGTGAAGTCGAGCGACCAGCTGTCGGGAATCGCCGCGCCCGCGAGCACACCGACACCAACCGCGACCTGCCAGAGCGTCCATATGACTCCACCGGCTCCCAGCATGTGCCACATACGCGTACGAAGCGGGACGTCCTCGAGCGCATTGGCCACCGCGAATACCTGGTCGATGAGAACGTAGGGCGCGGCCAGTCGGAACCAGCGCGGCGCATCGGCGAATTTGGGCCGCAACGCCGCTGAGTACATCGCATGACGCGAGTTGACCAGTGCGACCGTTGCGAGAATCACGCCGGCCGAGGCACCGTCTACGAGCAGGTCGATCGCCGCCAACTGAGCGGCGCCGGCGAGCATGAGCCAGCCCGATGACCAGCCGGCGAGCCGATCGAGGCCGCCCTCGCTGACCGCAAGACCGAGCACGAGACCAAACGGAATGCCGGGCGCCGCGAGCGCGAAAACGGCTCGTGCCCCGGATCTAGCCGCAGTGGCGTCGAAGGAGAGATCGGTCATCCAAGCGCAATCATGGCCATGCCGCCAACGGCAGCCCCGATCCCAACGAGTTGCCACCAGCGAAGCTGGTCGTCGTCGAACAGTGCGGAGAGCACCGCGACCACCGCGGGGAACATGGATCCGGCCACCGACACGATGCCGAGGTCGCCCCGCTGAGCTCCGATGGTGAGGAACACGATGCCGACCGTTCCGACCGCGCCCGAAAGCAGTCCGAGCCGCATGAGTGAGCGTGGAAGGAGGACAGGGGCGCCTTGCGCGCGGGCCACGGCGATCATCGTGACCGTTCCCATGAGTCGTTGGGCGGCCGCCGGCCATGCGCCGCTCGCATCGGACGTTTCGCCGACGAAGATGATGGATGCGCCAAAGAGAGCGCCGGCCACGACACCCAACGCCAGCCCTCGACGCACCCCCTCGCCAATGTCGGGATTGAAGGTCGTGAGTGCGAGCGCCGCGACCGCCACCGCACAGCCCGCCAGTACAACAGCGTTCGGCCGAAGCCCCCGAACGATGTCCCATGTCAACGGGACCAATGCGGCGAAGACGGCGGCGAGCGGCGAAACGATCGCAGCGGACGAGTCGGCCATTCCGCGATACATCACGGCAAGCGCGGTCGAGAGCAGCAGACCCGAAGCCAGTCCGCGGGCAAGGTCGCTTCCGATCAGGTCATGGCCCGCAACGACCGCGACGAGGGCTGCTGTAGGGACCCCGATGATCATGGCGGTCGCTACCTGCGAAACCGCCGTGGCGCGCCGAGTGGTGAACCGGCCGAGTGTGTCGGAGATACCGACAAGAAGTGAGGCCGCCAAGCCGAAGAGCACGGGCACCGCAGCACTCTATGAGTGGGTGGAGTCGCTCATGCAGGTGAGCTAACAACAGCCCGTTCGGTGCCGACCTCATCGGTATGGGAACCCGCCGCCCAGCCCCCGTCCTCACGCGCCGACACGTCCTTGTGGGCGCGGCCGGCACCGCCGGCGCCTGGGTCACGCCCAGCGTTGTGAAGCTCGACCGCGTCGCCGCCGCAACGGGGTCGTGCGGACTCGCCGTGACCCGGGTGGACTGGACCGATTTTGCGCCGACCACGACCATGCCCGCGTCGGTCACGGCGAACGACGGAACCGTCGTCTCCCTCTCCCTGACAGGCTCGACCAATCTGCTCCAACCGGGTTATGTGGGGAATGTTCGACAGGGGCAGCGCGGTGGCCTGAACGACTATCTCGCACTCGGAATGTCGGGCGCTACAAACGGCGCGGGCGTGACGCTTGCAATGTCGTTCAGCCGCCCGGTCCAGGTCTGTTTCATGCTCCTGGACGTCGACCGATGGCGTCCGGGGTGGGAGGACTCGATCACACTCCGCGCCAGCGTGGGCGGCACAGCCGTTTCGATCAGCCGCGCCGACATCGCCTTGCAAGGGAACGGCGTCAGGTACGTCGGACAGAACGGCTTGCGCGGTCGCCGCAATGCTCGGAACAGCCAGAGCATCGCCAACGCCGATTTCAACGCGCCGAGGCCGGTGGATCGGGTCGAGTTCGACTACTTCGATCGGACGAGCGCCAGCTCGGTCCAGGTGGTCGGCGTCCACGACTTGCGTTGGTGCTGATCTCTTCCGAGCCGACCCCTACCCCAGGTCGATCCACACCGTCTTGAGTTCGGTGTACTGCGCGTGGGCGTGCAGGCTCTTGTCCCGCCCTCCAAAGCCCGAGAGACCGAATCCGCCGAACGGGGTGGCCACGTCGCCTTCGCCGTAGGTGTTCACGGTGACGGTGCCGGCGCGGATCGCGCGCGCGGCAAGGTGTGCCGTTCGCAGGTCGGAGGTGAAGACCGAGGCCGCCAGTCCGTACGCGGTGTCGTTTGCGATGGCGATGCCCTCCTCGGGCTGGGCGAAGTCGATAACACTCAACACCGGCCCGAACACCTCTTCGGTCGCCAGTCGCATCCCGGGCTTCACGTTGTCGAACACCGTCGGTTCGACGAAGAACCCGCCCGAGTCCTGCCGCACACGACTGCCACCGAGAACGCAGTCGGCCCCATCGGAGCGACCCGACTCGATGTTGTCGAGGACCTTGGCGAGGTGGTCTCCCTCGATCATGGCGCCGATCTTTGTGTTCGGATCGAGCGGATCGCCAACCACCCAGTCGCGACTTTTCTCGAGGAGCAGGGCCAACAGTTCGTCCTTTACCGAGCGGTGCACGACGAGTCGCGAGTTCGACGAGCAGTTCTGGCCGCCGTTCCAATAGATGCTCGTGGCCGCGTGATCGGCGATGGCGTCGAGATCGTCAGCGTCGTGCATGACCACAAACGGGTTCTTGCCGCCGCACTCGAGCAGAACCCGCTTCAGGTTCGATTCGGCCGAGTAGTTCAGGAACCGCCGCCCGGTTTCGGTGGAGCCGGTGAATGCGAGCGCGTCCACGTCCATGTGACGACCAAGTGGCTCACCAGCCGTTGGACCGAATCCGGGGGTCACGTTGATGACGCCGTCGGGGATTCCGGCCTCGGTGGCGAGCTCGGCGATGCGGAGAGTTGTGATAGACGTCTGCTCTGCCGGCTTGAGAACACACGTGTTCCCGGTGGCGAGAATCGGGCCGAGCTTCCACGCCGCCATCAGCAGCGGGAAGTTCCACGGAAGGACACATCCGACCACACCGATCGGTTCACGCACGACCATCGAGACGACGCCGGGTCCAGAGGGAGTGAGTTCGTCGTTCAGTTTGTCGGCGGCCTCGGCATGCCATCGGATGACGTCGATCGTCTCGACGAGGTCGATGTTGGCAGTGTCATCGATCGGTTTGCCGCCTTCGATCGTCTCGATGGTGGCCAACTCGGTGGCATGACTCTCGATGAGCGTCGCGAATCGGAGCAGCAGGCGTTTGCGGTCTCCCGGGCTCATTCGGCCCCACGGACCGTCGAACGCCGCGCGCGCTGCGGCCACGGCGCGGTCGACATCTTCGGCGCCGCAGTCGGCGACCTGCGCGATCTCTTCACCAGTGGCGGGATTGATGGTGGCGAACGTTTTGCCGCTCGCGGCCTCGGCGGGGCGTCCACCGATCATCGCCTTCGTGGGAAGGTGCAGGGATGCGGCGAGCTGGGCGGCGGCGGAGGTCATCGGTCGGTTCCTGTTCGTTCGGTGCGCTTCACGAGCCAGTCCTGCTCGTCGTCCCATTCACGCCATTTCAGACGCGAGCGATCGATCCCGTTGATCGGGAGGGTGGACAGGCCGGCTTCGATCGCGAGCCGAGCCGAGCCGGTGATCGGCATCTGGGGCCGCCGAAGCGGACCCATCTTCCGGCCGATCATCTCGGTCGCGGTCTTCACGCCCGGCAGAAATCCGACGTCGATCTCGTTCTCCCACATGAACGCATTGATCGGCCACATCGCCTTCCAAAGCTCGAGCGCATCAGGGATTCGGCCAGTATCGAGGTGTTCGACAAGCTGCACACACTCGTGCGGCATGATGTTGGCGCAACCCCAGATCATGCCGACTGCACCAGCCATGAGTGCGTACGGCGCCAGCGGATCGACGCCGCACAAAACATGTGCGTTCGTTCCTTCGCTGATCGCAGCCAACTTCTGGATTCGGCTGAGGTCGCCCTGACTGTCTTTCATGTAGCGAATGTTCTCCACGCTCACCAGCTGCCGATACATCGCCGGGGTGATCTCGACACCGCTCGCCGCGGGCGTGTTGTAGAGCACGATGTCGCTGGCCACGGCCTGGGCAACACGTTCGTAGTGATACAGGACCCCACGCTCCGAAGGGCTCTCGAGCCACGGTGGAAGCACCATCACCGAGTCGGCGCCGTGATCGACCGCGTGGTTTGACGTGTCGATGGTGTCGGTCAGGCTCATTTCGGAGGTCTGGACCATCACCGGCACTCGGCCGTCGATGTGCGGGAGGGAAATCTCGACCACCCGCCGGCGCTCCTCTGGACGGAGGTAGGCGTACTCGCCGGTGCCGGAGAGCACGAGCAGGCCATGGACGCCGGCGTCGATGAGCCAGTCGAGATGGTCGAGAAGCGCGGGCTCGTCGATCCGCTCGCCGGCATCGGTCATGGGCATCGCCACGGCCACGATGACGCCGCGGAAGTCGACGCGGTTCGAGCTGGACGCGGATGTGCTCGCGGCGGGTTCAGGCATAGAAGAGATTGTCATGCTCAACTGGCATTCTCGTCAAGTTGTGTCATAGTAGCGACATGGTTGGCCCTAGCCCTTCAGAAAATTTGTGCGTCGCTCAGCGAGGTCGTGCATGAAACTGGATGTCGAGTCACTGCGGGCGTTGCGATCCGTGGTCGACACCGGCACGTTCACCGAAGCGGCCACTCGGCTCGGGATGACGCAGAGCGCAGTGAGCTGGAAGATCAAGCGGCTCGAGGAGCGCGTGGGTCTGGAACTCGTGAAACGCGGATCGGAGATCGAGCCCACACCCGACGGTCGCGATCTCCTCCTCTACGCGGATCGGATGCTCGATGCGCACGATGAAGCGGTCGAACACCTCAGCCGCTCCGACCTCGAAGGTGTTGTCCGGCTGGGGGCGAACGAAGACCTTCGGGGTGGCGAGCTCGCCGATGTTCTCGCCCGTTTCGGTCGCGTGTACCCCCAAATTCATCTCGACGTACGGGTACACCTCAGCGGCATCGTGCACGAGTGGCTCGACGACGGCGAGGTCGACCTCGCCGTCGTGCAGATCCCCACCACGGATACACGCCCGGACGACGTCGTTCTGTGGACGGAGCCGATTCACTGGGCTCACGGGGTGGCACATCGCTTCGATCCCGAAGAGCTCGTACCGGTGGTCACCTTCGGTCCCGGGCTCGTGTACCTCGACGCCCACGTCGAGGCACTCTCGGGAGGCGGCGCTCGCGCCCGGACGGTTCTGGAGTGCCCGATGTTGTCGGGTGTTCAGGCGGCGGTCGAAGCGGGGCTCGGCGTCGCCGCATTGAACTCGAGAAACCTCACCGACCAAATGATTGTGTGGGACGCCTCCGATCGCTTCCCCCTGCCCGAGCTGAGCGAGGTCATCCGCACCGGCGTGGGAGGCGACCCCGAGATCCTCGGTGCTCTACGCGACACACTCACCGCCGCGCTGGTCGAGACCCGTACATGACCGATACCGCAGCGACCGAAACCGACGATGCGCCGCGCCGGCGCGGTCGGGGTGCGCGGCGAGCGGCCAGAAC
>JBPCTR010000201.1:0-25462 GCA_051011575.1 Acidimicrobiales bacterium
GAGCTCAGCCGTACCGATCACGAGGATCCGCACACGAACGACCAGGCCACCGCCCGCTGGACGATCACCGTGAAGAGCACCGATCCCGACATGGTCGGCAGGGCGTTTTCGAATGCCGTTTTCCAAACCGCTTTGGCCAGCATCCCGGGTATGCACAGCCTGTCGGGCGGACCGTCCGGCGCCGAACCCTTTGGCGTGTTCCGCGCCGAGTACCTCGACGCGGTCGCCGTCCCGCAGTACGTGCACATCGGCGGTGAGACCAAGGAGGTGTCGTCGGTCGCGCCGGCCGGAGTCTCAGCGAGGGTCGACCTAGACCGAACCGGGCACGCTCCCACGGGATCGACCGCTCGCGCGCCGCTCGGCACGATCGTGGGCGCCCGTTCGGGGGACAAGGGAGGCAACGCAAACGTGGGCGTGTTTGCTCGGACCGACGAAGGGTGGACCTGGCTCGACGACTTCCTGACGATCGAACGACTCCGCGAGCTGCTTCCCGAGACGTTCGACCTCCACATCGAGCGGCACCGGTTGCCTCGGATCCGCTCCCTCAACTTCGTGATCCACGACCTGCTCGGCGATGGAGTCGCTGCCAGCACCCGACCCGATGCTCAAGCGAAGAGCCTCGGCGAGTGGCTCCGCGCGCGCATCGTCGACATCCCTTTAGAACTGCTGTAACACGTCGGGACTTCCGCCCGACATCCGCGGAGACCAGCATGGTCGCTCCGCGAAGCTCCGCTCCCCCAGAGCGCTTCCCTCGACGAGTTGCGAAGCAACCTCGCAAGCAACCCGAAGGGTTGCCGGTCGCTCCGCGAGGCTCCGCTCCCCCAAGCCCCTACCGATAGCGGGAAACAAGCGCACCCCAGGAGCGAGGGACGAGCGACGGCTCGACGCCTCCGGCGCAGCAGGCGCGAGGTCGAGGAGCGCAGCGACGGATCCGAGCCCTGGAGCGAGGAACGAGCGGGAAACAAGCACAGCGACGAGGGACGAGGAGCGGAGGCCGGCCTCCGGCAGTCCGCAGAGCAGCCAGAGGAGCGAAGCGACGAAGCGGCGATTGCCGGGAGCGAGGAACGAGCGGGAAACGCTGAACGACCGATCAGGCGCGCAGCAGCCTCGGAACAAACGCGCGAGGCTCCGTGTTACTGCACTTGGCGGATCCTCAGCAACGAAAGGTCTTTTCGTGCCCGCACCCGTGCGCACCTCCGTGAATCTCGACGACTACCAGGCGATCCGCGACGAGACCGAACGCCTCGCAGCCCATCTCACACCCGAGGACCAGCAGATCCAGTCGATGCCCGACGTGAGTCCGGCCAAGTGGCATCGGGCGCACATCACGTGGTTCTTCGAGACGTTCCTCCTCCAGCCGAACCTTCCCGGTTACGAAACCCCCGACCCCCAGTTCGGGTACCTCTACAACTCGTATTACGAGGCGGTGGGCGATCGACATCCTCGCCACGAGCGTGGCCTGGTGTCGCGGCCCACCGCCGACGAAGTCACCACGTACCGCCGCCACGTCGACGCGGCGATGCACGAGCTCATCGACGACGTCGTTCCGGACCGGTCCGACCTCGCCGAACTCGTGACACTCGGTCTTCACCACGAGCAGCAGCATCAGGAACTGATGCTCATGGACATCAAACACGTCTTCTCGAAGAACCCCCTCCGGCCCGCCTACCACGACGAGGTGGTCATCGCCGGTATCGAGGTCGGACCGATCGGATGGCACGCCTACGACGGTGGTGTCGTCGAGATCGGCCACCCCGGCCACGGTTTTCACTTCGACAACGAGACTCCTCGCCACCGTGTCTTCCTGGAACCGTTCCGGTTGGCCGATCGGCTCGTCACCTGTGGTGACTGGCTCGACTTCATGGCCGACGATGGATACCACGAGCCGGCCCACTGGCTCTCCGAGGGCTGGGCCACGATCGTGCGCGAGAACTGGGAAGCACCCATGTACTGGGAGACGTCCGAGACCGGATGGCAGATTCACACGCTGCACGGCATGCAGCCCGTCGATCGCAACGAGCCGGTCGTACACATCAGTTACTACGAAGCAGACGCATTCGCCCGATGGGCCGGTTCCCGCCTCCCGACCGAGTTCGAGTGGGAGCACGCGGCCGACGCCGCCGAGATCGACGGGAACTTCGTCACGACCGGTCGGCTCCACCCAACTCCGATCACGGGCGGGCCCGCCGACCATCCTCATCAGCTGTTCGGCGATGTGTGGGAGTGGACGTCGAGCAGCTACGCGCCCTACCCCGGATTCCGGACCGCCGAGGGTGCTGTTGGCGAGTACAACGGCAAGTTCATGGTGAACCAGTACGTGTTGCGCGGAGGCTGTTGCGCCACGCCCGCAGGCCACACCCGCGCCACCTACCGAAACTTCTTTCCCACCCACAGCCGATGGATGTTCAGCGGGCTCCGCCTCGCGCAAGACGCTTAGAACTTCATCGCCGCTCTTCGCCCACCACAGGAGTATCCCGTGACCAACCCCCGGATCGACACGTATCTCGACGCCGACTACTTCGATCGCGCTCTGCGCAGCGACGTGGTCGACGGACTGACCGGGGAAGGCATGAAGGAGCTGCCGCCCAAGTGGTTCTACGACGACCAAGGCAGCATGCTCTTCGACCAGATAACGCGGCTCGAGGAGTACTACCCCACCGAGGCCGAACGCTCGATCCTCCGCACCCGGGCCGCCGAGATCGCGGCGATCACGGGCGCCGACACCCTCGTCGAGCTGGGGTCCGGAACCGCCGACAAGACGCGGGTACTGCTCGATGCACTCCATACCGCCGGCACGCTCACTCGATTTGTTCCCTTCGATGTGAGCGAGGGCGTCCTTCGCGAAAGCGCCCATGCCCTCATCGACGAATACGAGGGACTGGTCGTTCACGGCGTGGTCGGCGACTTCGAACATCATCTCGGCGAGATCCCTGCGGGCGGACGACGAATTACCGCACTGCTCGGGGGCACCGTAGGCAATTTCGGTCCGATAGGCCGCAAGGCCCTGCTCAGTGACATCGCCTCGACCATGGCACCGGGTGACACACTCCTGCTCGGTACCGATCTGGTGAAAGACGTCGATCGCATCGAACTCGCATACGACGATCCGCAAGGCGTGACCGCTGCGTTCAACAAGAACGTGCTGCGCGTGCTCAATCGTCGATTGGGGGCCAACTTCGATCTCGACCGATTCGAGCACATCGCCCGCTTCGACCACACCGACGAGTGGGTCGATATCCGGTTGCGGTCGTCGATCGACCAAACGGTCGACATCGCCGAGCTCGAGCTTGATGTGCACTTCGCCGAGGGCGAGGAGATGCGCACCGAGATCTCGGCGAAGTTCCGCCGTCAAGGTGTGATGGACGAGCTCGCGGCCGTCGGTCTCGAGACGATCGGTTGGTGGACCGACGACAACGGCGATTACGCGGTGTCGCTGTCGCAGTACTGACCGGGCTCAAGAGCCGACGAAGCTCCCGTCGAGTCCGCTCGGCGCATAGAGATAGCAGAGCGACTTGCGGTCGCCCTGGCTCCATCCTTCGGAAACGGGGCTGAAGAACTCGAAGACGGTGTCTTCAGGGAGTTGTTCGAAGCGCGTTCCAGCTGCGTCGAGCTGCGACAGGCACGCGTCGTACACGGTGCCCCAGTACGGGTCGAAGTCCGATGGGTAGCTCGTCGGACCCGCCACGTCGACCGTTCCGATGATCTGGCCGTCGTGAGGGGCCGAGCAGTCCTCGGTGTCCAGACGATCGAATTCCGATGCCGTCGGCATGACAAAACAGTCGCCGGCGTTGAGGCTGTCCGCCTCGGTCGTACCGCGATTGGCGATCAATCCGAAGATCGCACCGCCACCGAGCACAACGACGGCGAGGATTGCCCGGATCCCGAGACCGCCGGCGATCCCGCCGAGAATACCCGACTTCTGGGGTTCGGAAGGCATCTGCGGTTGCTCGCTGGGCGCCGATTGTTCAGGGGTCGGTGTTGCTGGTGGTTCCGTGTGCATGAAAGGGAGCATCGGCGTCCAAAAACTCGGCCTGTAGGAATTCCTGGCCGCGGTACTCTGCGCCATGGACGTACGCGAAGAAACGATCGACACCTCCACCGACGATGGCGAGATGGCGGTGGTGATCACAGAACCAACCGATGCACGCGACGATGGCGAGTGGCCAACCGTCCTCCTGTTCATCGACGCGCCCGGGTTGCGGCCAGCGACACGCGAGTTCATGGCGCGGCTGGCCGGCAATGGCTATCGGGTGATCACCCCCGACCTCCACCATCGCCATGGCCGGTTGCTGTTCTTCGAGCCCGCCGATGTCGCAAACAATCCCGAGGCCCGACCCACGATCTGGGGATGGATCGGATCGATGACCGATGACCAGATCCAACACGACGGTGACCGGGCGCTGGCCGCTGCAGGTGTCGACCCCGGCGCGTCGATCGCGGTAATCGGCTTCTGCCTGGGAGCGCGTGCGGTGTACCGAGCGATGGAAGGCAACCCCACCCGCGTCCTGTGCGGTGCGGGTTGGCATCCATCGTTCCTCGCGGACGATGGCGCCGATTCGCCACACCTCACCGCAGGCGATCTCGACCAACCCCTGTACCTCGGCATCGGCGAGGCCGACGAGGTGCAGTCGATCGCGATGCACCAGCCCTTTTTGGACGCGGTGGCCGACCTCGTATATGTGGATGTCCGCACGTTTCCCGGGGCCGACCACGGCTACTCGTGGCCCGGATATCCCACCTACGACGAAGCCGCAGCCGAGACCAGCTGGGCAACCACGCTCGCGATGTTCGAAGCCGCGTTCAGCGGGTGAGCGGAGCCAGCACTGGTCAGTCGTCGAAGCTGTATCGGTAGACGTTGGTTTCCCGCTCGGCGAATCCGAGCCGCTGATACAACCGATTCGCGGCCTCACGGCTCGGGCGGCTGGTGAGATCGACCGTGGTGGCACCGGCTTCACGCGCGATCCCGAGCGCATGTTCGTTCAAGGATCGGCCGACACCCATTCCGCGGGCGTCCTCGTCGACGACCACGTCTTCGATCCACGCGCGAAGTCCGGTCGGAATCCTGAACATCGCGAGCGTCATCGAGCCGACGATTCGCCCGTCGTCGGTGCGGGCCAGCAGGAGCACCGACGCCTCGCTGTTCACGATCGCCGTGAGCATGTCGTATCCCGGTGCCGGGTTCGATCGCGAAAGCTGCGGAATGAGTCGGGCGAAGGCCTCGACGAGCTCGTCGTCGACAACCGTGGCCTCGGTAATGGTAATCACACGGGTCATTGTGCCACCCGGCAACGAACCTGCACTGTTGCTGTGGCATCGCGCACCGCCACAGATACCGTTTTCGGTGATGACTTCGTCAGACCAAGCCGCGGAACATGTCCGGCAGACGAACACCCCCGAACTTCGATCGCCGGTACTGATCTGCGCGTTTGAGGGGTGGAACGATGCCGGCGACGCATCGTCGACCACACTGCGCCACCTGATGGACCGCTGGTCGGCCGAGCGGTTCGCCGACATCGACCCCGAAGAGTTCTTCGACTTCACGGCAATGCGACCGACCGTCGAGATCGTCGACGGTTTCGAACGCGAGCTCCACTGGCCCGACAACAGCTTTCACGCGGCCAACCTCGAGGACGCACCGTTCGATGTTGTGTTGATGCTCGGCGTCGAGCCGCAGATGAAATGGCGCACGTTCTGTGATCAGATCCTTCGCACCGCTCGCGACATCGGTGCCGAGATGGTCGTTACGATGGGCGCCCTGCTCGCCGACGTTCCCCACACTCGTCCAGTGCAGGTCGTCGGCACGGCATACGACGAGAAGACGGCCCACAAACTCAAGCTCGAGCCATCGAATTACGAGGGTCCCACCGGCATCCTCGGCGTGCTCCATGCAGCAGCTCGCGACGACGGCTTCACCGTGGCGTCCCTGTGGGCCGCCGTGCCGGCGTACATCCCGGGCGCAACATCTCCGAAGGCAGCCCTGGCCCTCGTCGAGCGGCTGACGAAGCTCCTCGATGTGTCGGTGTACACCACCGACCTCGAGATCGCTTCGGTCGCCTACGAGCGTCAGGTGACCGAACTCGTGAGCGAGGACGAGGACACCATGGAGTTCGTGACCGAACTCGAAGAACAGTACGACGAGGAATCCGAATTTCTCGAGGGCGACCTCGTCGACGAGGTCGAAAAGTTCCTTCGAGAGCAGAAGGGTCCGGGCGAGTAGCGCCTTCTGACCAGCGCCGGGTCAGCCCTCGATGTGGGCGTCGGCGAACTCGATGAGCGATGCCATCGTGTCCGCCCAGCTCGGCTCGTTCAGAACCTCGTGGCGCAACCCGTCGAGCACGATTCGGGTTGCACTTTCCTGCGCACCGATAGGCGCCGTGTACTCGACCGGCACGATCTGATCGTCGCCTCCGTGCACCACCATCGTCGGAACCCGCAGTCGGTCGATCCGCTCGTTGCACGTCTTCATCGCCGCGAATGCTGCCATGCCGAGCGCAGCGGTCGAGCCGGTCACGCGCAGCGGGTCGTCGACATAGGCCGCGCCCACATCTGGATCGGTGCTCAGGAGTGCGCCATCAAACGTATCTGTGATGAACAACTTGGGGACGATTCGGCCCATCACCGGTGCCATGATGCGTTGCCAAGCCGGTCTCTCGGCGCCGATGGCTGGGCCCGAGAGCAGATACACGTCGGGCTGGGGACGATCGGACACCGCGTACGAAAAGGCGATCAGGCCGCCCAGCGAGTGAGCGATGAGAATCGTCGGCAACTCACGCATCCGCAGCTCGGCCAGGTTGTCCTCGACGTCGTCGAGAAACACGTCCATGGAGTCGACGTGGCCGCGTTTTCCCCCACTGCGGCCGAATCCGTGGTTGTCGATGGCGCGCGTGTCGTAGCCGGCCGCGGCAAGCGTGGCGCCGACGTGTTCGTATCGGCCGCTGTGTTCGGCGATGCCGTGTACAAGAAGGGCGGTGGCCTTCGGCGAATCGGACTTCCATTCTCGGCGGAACTGCGTGACCCCGCGTCGGCTGGCGGCCTCGGAGGTCGTGGACGCGCCGGCGAAGGCGTCACTCGGATTCGGCATGTTCGGATTCCTCCCAGGGCGGGCGACGAATTCCGTCGAACGATACCCGCACGTCCTCACCTCTGATCGCAGCGAACGCTTGAGGTGCCCATCGCTCCGCGCTGTACATCGGCTCGGGAAGGTCGTCCTCGGCGAAGAAACCGACGTCCTCGCACTCGAGCGGATGGGCCTTGAGTTCGCCACCGGTTGCCCGCAAATGGAACACGACGCTGTACAGAGGTATTCGGGTGAAGCCCAGCCGCATGCCGTCGAGAACACTGAGGAGTTGGTTGACTTCGCTCTGGATTCCCGTCTCCTCCCAGACCTCTTTCACCGCCACCTCGGCCGCGGAGTAGCCGACGTCAGCCCACCCGGTCGGATAGAGCCAGATCCCGGAGTCGGCGCGCTTCACCAGCAGGATCTCGCCCGCGTCGTTCCCCACGATCGCCCCCACCGTGACCTTCGGCGTGACGTAACCGGGGACACCATGGCCAATGGTTTTCGTCCATTCGGTCACGAGCTGTTCGGCATCGACGGGGAGAGACGACCCGGCCTGGATCTCTGCAGCGACACCGAGAATCTCCTCGAACCGCTCCTGTTCATACAGAGACTCGGTGAACGCCAGACCCGTCCGTGCGAGAGCCGAGAGCATCTCCGACCAGCGCAGGAGATGCTGCTCGGTGATCTTGTCCGGGGTACGCGCCATCGGACGGACCCTACCGCCCCTAGTGACGCTTGATCGCGTGCAAAACCGCCCGCTCGATCTCTTCGCGGTATCGGGTGTCATCGAGTTTCGCCTGCTCATGGGTTGCGTAGAACGCATCGACGACGGCATCCCCGATCGTCTGGATGCGTGCTGCCGAGATCTCGACCCCGAGCTCGGTGAGCGCTCGTGAAATTCGATAGAGGAGGCCGATCTGGTCACGCCCGGTCACCTCGATCACGGTGAACAGATCTGAGGTGTCGTTGTCGAAGTCGACGGTCGGGACGACCGGATCGGCCGCCTGGCGCTTGACCGCGCTCGCGTAGGTGCGGCGGCGCTCGTCGACGCGGGCCTCGATCGCGATCTCCCGCCTGGCCGCAGCGGCCAGCTGAGCCTCGATCCGACCAGCGTCGAAGTGCCCGTGGTCCCTCACCGTGAACTCCGAGAGTGCGATGCCGTTCTCGGTGTGAGCGTTCGCAGAAAGAATGTCGAGGCCGTTCATGGTGAGCACGCCGGCGACTCGGCTGAACGAGCCGGGACTGTCGACCTGGACGACGGTGAGGGTGTCGTCTCGGTGGCGCACCGTGAATTCGCCTCGCGCGATCATCATCCGATGCTCGGGGCCGGGGAACCGCTCGCCAACAACCTCGGCGGCCTCGCCTCCGCGAAGGACGAACCTCGTTCGGTCGGCGAGCGTGTGGACGAGCTCAGCTTTCGACGAGTTCCATGCGGCAGGTCCGGTCGCAATCGAGTCGGCTTCGGTGAGCGCCGCGAGCAGATCGAGCAGCTCGGTCGTCCCGACGGTGTCGGCCACGGTGCTGATCGTCCCATCGTCGTCAAGATCGCGGCGCGTGGCCACGTCGGGGAGCAGGAGGTGGTGCGCGCACATTGCAACGAGCTGTTCGACATCGTGCTCGTCGAAGCCCATTCGCCGAGCGATGACTTCGATCAGCTCGACGCCCACGTCGGTGTGATCACCGGGGTACCCCTTTCCGATGTCGTGCAGCAGCGCACCGACCACGAGCAGGTCAGGGCGCTCGACGCGATCTGCGAGATGGGAGGCCTGCGCCGCAGCTTCGAGCAGATGACGGTCGACCGTGAAGCGGTGGTAGGCATTGCGCTGCGGGCGGCTTCGACAGGGCTCCCACTCGGGGATCAATCGGCTCATCAGGCCGACCTGGTCGAAGGCTTCGATGACCGCAATCGCCGAGCGACCGAGCAGCAGAAGCTCGGAGAACGCCGCCCGGATCTCTTCAGGCCACGGCTCCGGAGGTGGTGGCGACGTGGCCGCGAGCCGGAGCAGCGTCTCATGATCGATGAAGGAGTGGTTGCGGGCAGCGGCGAGCGCGACGCGGAGCGGAAAGGCGGGGTCATGCTCCACCGGGGCGTCGTCGCTGAGAACGAGCAGCCAACCATCGACGCCGATGTGGTCGTCGACGCGCCGCGTGTCGGTCATTCGCCGCCGAGGCTCGAGCGACCGCTCCAACCAGAACCAGTTGGCGTCGCTGTTCCACGCGATCGATCTTGCCGCCGATGCGATGTCGGCCATGAGCGCGTCGGCGTCGGGATACTCGAGCGCCTCGGCCACATCGTCCTGGAACTCGAGAACGAGGCGATCGCCATGCCTACCGGTCAGCCGGTGGAGCTCGACGCGGGCCCGCAACAGAACCTCGTATGGCTCGCGAAGCCTGGAGACACTGCCCAGATCGGCAACGGTGCCGGTCGCCTCTGCCCACCCCAGCGTGTGAACGTCACGCAGACCGCCGCGACCCGACTTGATGTTCGGGCCGAGCATGAACGCAACCTCGCCGAACTCGTCGTGCAGTTCGCCCACGCGCTCGGCCAGCCGAGCAGCATTTCCGGCCGGATCCTCCTTCCACGCCTTGGTGGCGGCCACGGCCAACTCGAGGGCCAACGTCTCATCGCCGGCCAGGTGACGGCAGTCGAGCAGTGCGGTGGCCGTATCCAGGTCGGTTCGCGTCATGTCGAGCAGACCATCGATCGTGTCGACCCGTTGCCCGAGCCGCAGCCCGCTGTCCCACATTGGATACCAAATCTTCTCCGCAAACTCGGTCACGTCGGTTCCGTCACGGTGGACGAGAACTATGTCGAGATCGCTGTGCGGTGCCATTTCCTGTCGCCCGTACCCGCCGATCGCTGCCAGCGCCGCACCACGGGGGATCTCGAGCTCGCCCGCAACATCGCGGATCCAGGAGTCGATCAGTTCGGAATGCGCGGCGGCGAACGCCGAGCCGGTGAGCGATCGGTTCTGGAACAGATCGTCACGTTGCAGCAGCACGGTTCAATTCAATCGCATCCGTCCGGCATCGTCGGGTTCCGGCGCTGAAGATGCAGATACGCCTTGGCAGCTCCCCACGCGATCCCGAACTCGTGGACATCGGGGCTCAAGTCGGTGAACGCCATCGGTCCAATCTCAACAGCAACGCCGTGATGCTCCGTCACCCACGATTGCAACGGGCCTGCGGCCTGTCGCACCTGTTCGAGCGGGCCGCTCACGGGCTCGTCGAGATCGGCCGAGACCATCCGACCGAGCGAGGTGGCTGCCGCCTCGAGGACCTGGCTGCGGACCGCCTGAGTCCGGTCGGGATCGACGTCGGCCGGAAGAAACTCCGACATGACGTCGTCTATCCATGCAGGGAGCGTCTCGAGGATCGCGGCGCGAAGCTCGCCTCCGACCTCACGAAATCGCGTGTCGTCGTGGGTCATCACGATGGTCCCGTCAGGATGGGTCGTCGACGAGTTCCAACCTACGTTGCCAACCCACTGCATAGCCACCGAGCAGCACGAACGCCGCCGCAACGATTGCCGCGATCGTCGTGAGTGGCGGTCCGGTGCGAGCGAGCGCCGGAGGCAGCTCGATCTGGCCTTCGACCTCGACCTCGATGCTGTCACTGGTGCCGTCGGCGTTCGGGTCGTCGCCGGCTTCATCGTCGGTGTCTCCGTCGGTGCTGTCGGAGGTTCCGTCGGTGTCCCCGTCGTCTTCTTCGGGTGGCCGCACGATGCTGATGGCGGAGCCGTCGGCGTCGTCCCCCTCGGTGCCGCCTTCGTTACCCGGGTCATCTGTGTCGCCTTCGTTGCCCGTGCCATCGGTGTCGTCGGTGTCGTCGGGTGCTGCCGTTTCGCCGCCGTCGTCCGCGTTGTCGCCATCGTCGGTCGGCGGTGCGACGGCCGAGATGTCGCCCGTACGCGTGAACCCGACACACAGCGGCGAGACCGAGTTCACGATCCCGGCACCCTTGTGGACGATCGTGATGGACGAGATCGGTGCGTCGATCGCGAGGTCGGCGAACGTCGACACCACCCGATCGACATCGTCGGGGATGTCAGCCGTGAGCGGTGTGCTCCATCCCGTATTGGCCAGGACCCGCCACTGCTCCTGGGGCTGGGTGATCTGCGTTTCGTCGTGTCGATCCCAACTCGCGAGCTCGACGGTGTACACCCCCGTGGGAACGTGGACCCCGATCGGTCCGAATGTCCGCTCGCCGTCGGTGTTCAGCAGGCGGACCCGTGCCGCGGCGAGGTCGACCTTGGTGGTGCCGACACAGGCGTCGGCTCCGGTGGCGGGAGGTCCGGCCTGAGCCCCTGCCGTGCCGACCGACGTCAGGATCATCGCGACCGTGATGCCGAGCGCGATGAACGTGGCTCGTGCTGCCCTCATGGCACCAACGCTAGTGGCTCCACGGCGATCGAACGCTCACCGTCGCGATCGTACGCGTCGATCACACCGTAGGTGGCACCATGTCGGCCACGACCCTCTCGACGATCCGCAAAAGGGGCCACACTCCTTCCGAGGTGTTCGACATCACTGTCCAGGACATGAAGCCTGCCGACGGACGATCGACTCGGTGCACCGTCCGAAAGGAGACGCCTGCATCAATCCCTTCAAGAGCGACCGAGGGACGTGAACGAGGAAGCCAGAAGCCCATGCCATATCGATCTCCCTCGTCCGCCTGTATCGGTCCCGGCGTGGTCATGGTCTCGACCGTGGAACTCGACACGATTCGCCCCCCGAGGAAGGCTGACCAGAGCGCCTGCACGTCGTCCAACGACAGGTAGATCCCACCATCACCGCAGCCGATCACAGGTAGATGGAACACGTTGGTGCGGCCGCCCTTGAGGTATCCGATGGCACTGTTGGCCCGCGGCTCGTCGGTTCGGAGGAAGCCTCCATCGCTTATCCCGGCCGGCTCGAGCACACGTTCGGTGGCAACGTCGGGGAACGGGCGGTCGAGCACTCGCTCGATGGCGAGGGCGAGCATCACGAAGCCGCCGTTGTTGTACGCAAAGCGTGTGCCGGGGGGCGAGACCTGGTCGTGGCCGTGCAGAAGCGGGAGGTAGTCGGCAGCTCGTTCGAACGTGTGCGCCGACGCGTTCAAGATGTGGTCGTCGATGTCGCTCGGAAGCGACTCATCGAGGTAGTCACCCGCTCCGCTCGTGTGGCGCAGGAGTTGTTCGATCGTGACCTCCGCATCCACCGACGGGAGCTCGTCACCGATCAGGTCCCGGACTCTGTCGTCGAGGCGCATGTGCCCGGACTCCACCAGAGACATCGCCGTGAGGGCGGTCACGCCCTTGGTGCCGCTGGCCACGGCGAACGCCGTGCCGACGGTGTTCGGGATGGATCGAGCCCGATCTGCCAGCCCGTAAGCGAACTCGTCAACCGCGCCGTCGACATGTTCGATTCGAGCGGCACCCGAGAAGTCGATTTCCTCGGCGACCTCGCGGAGATCGGCGATCAAGGTCATCGACAACCGACGTTAGGCCGAAGGAAGTGGACAATGTCGACCGGACGTCAATACGATCCGGCGCCATGGTCGTTCGCCTCGGTGCCGTCGAAGCAGGTGGCACAAAGTTTCGGGCAGCAGTGACCGACGGGGATGCGTCCATCCTGGCCGAGGTGCGGATTCCGACGACGTCCCCCGCCGAGACCATGCGCGGAGTTGAAGAGTTTTTCGCGGCGCACGACCCCGTGCAGGCACTCGGGATTGCATCGTTTGGCCCGTTGGTCGTCGATCCCTCCTCGCCCGACTATGGATCGATCGCATCGACCCCCAAACCGCACTGGTCCGGCGCACCTCTACTGTCTCGTCTTCGTGATTCGCTCGACGTTCCCACCGAAATTCTCACCGACGTCGAGGCGGCGGCAGTAGCCGAGTGCGAAGTAGGTCGTGGCGAGGGGCGGACGAGCGTTGCCTACGTCACCGTCGGCACCGGAGTGGGCGCGGCGGTCGCGATCGACGGTGTTGCGTTCCGGGGGCGGGATCACACCGAGCTCGGGCACATCCCCGTGCGCCGAATTCCGGGCGACTCCTTTCAGGGGATATGCCCGTTCCACCGTGACTGCCTCGAGGGCATGGCCTCCGGAACGGCCCTGGCCGCCCGATGGGACGCCGATCCGTCCACGCTCGACGATCGCACCGAAGTGTGGGAGCTCGAAGCGGCCTACCTGGCACAACTCGTGCGGGTCTTCGCCTATTCGTTCGCGCCCGACATCGTGTTGTTCGGTGGAGGCGTCGGTACCCGACCCGACCTGATGGCGCGGATCCAACGCGCGGTGGCCACCGATCTCGGCGGATACTCGGTGAGTCACACAGGCAACGCCGACCTCGTCGCCACCGCCGGCCTTGGAGCCGATGCCGGGCTGATCGGCGCCGCCATGGTTGCGCGGTCTCTCGTTCACTAGAGACGTGCTGGGCGGCGATCGCTTCGTCGATGGCGTGGACCAGGCGCCGTTCGAACGACGGCGGTCATCATGCGCCCGAAATCCTCGGTCACTCCCCTGTTACACGAGTCGGCGTGACGTCGGGGGCGGGGCCATCGATGAGTCGGCATGGCCACTGGGTCTCCATCGTAACCGGGTCGCCCTCGGAGTCTGTGGCCGCGAGGAGTATGTCGCGCCCGTCGCCGACGGGCAGGTAGCCGTTGGCCTCGGCCCACTGCGCGAGTTCGGCGTAGATGTCGTTGTAGGGAGTCGTGTCGGCGAGTGTGCGGACAACGCTCATCGCGTGCTCGACCGGGGCCAGGTCATACAGCGCAGCTGGTTCGGGCACCGAGGCCACGTGCTGGCTCACGATCACTGACGTGTACATACGAATCACGTCGCCGGGCCCGCGGTCGTAGCACAAGAACGCGGGGCCCTCGGCGTCCACTTCGGCAGCTTCCAGCGCGGCGTCGAGCTGATCCTGGCCCATGCGGAAGGGATCCTCGAGATTCGGTACGCCGAATCCAGGCGCATTCACGCGAACTGCAGCGAATCGCGCGGCCGGGAGGGGTTTGACAGTGATTTCATAGTCGGGCACGAGACCCTCTCTTTCGATGGTGCGGAGCCGGCGTTCGATCTCGGCGAGATTCGCCTGATGCGCGGCCAGGTCTTCCTCGAGCTGCGCCTTTCTCAGCCGGTACATGCCCCGGATCTCAGACGCGGTGACGCCGGCCACGATCTGGCCGATCTGAGGCAACGAGAAGCCCAGCTCTTTCAACGCGACGATGCGATTGAGAACCTCGAGCTGACTGGCTGCATAAAACCGGTAGCCCGAGTCCGGATCCACCGCCGCGGGCGCCAGGAGACCGATTTCGTCGTAGTGACGAAGGGCCCGAACCGACACACCTCCGAGCCGTGCGAAGTCTCCTATCTTGAACATGACACCTCGATTCAACACCCTCACGCCACGAGAGGGTCAACCGCCTCGTTGAGGACGAGATAGAAGATTGGTTTCCAATCCAGTTGAGGTGGAAAGCGCTGCCATACGTTCGGAGCGACGAGGTCGCACTCGATTTGAACGCCGGGTCGGAGTGACCCTGTCGACTACGAGCGATGTCGGGCGAAGGTCCCGACGTGTAGTGGTAGGCCGCCCGGGGCTCGAACCCGGCACCTTGGGATTAAAAGTCCCCTGCTCTACCCGATGAGCTAGCGGCCCGGATTTCTCCGTGGCCCGAATCTACCGGCCGATGTTCTCGATCTCGCACTCGCGGGTGCGACTCGTGGCCTGAGGGTCGGAGCATGCGTCGTTGTCACCGAGTCCGCCGACGAGCGTGTCGTTGCGGCCGGAGCCACCGATGATGTCGTCGTTTCCTCGACCGCCGTACATGCGGTCGTTGCCCTTCTCGCCGAGAAGGGTGTCGGCTCCGGCGCCGCCGATGAGGCGGTCGCTCAATGTCCCACCGAAGAGGGTGTCGCGACCGAGACCTCCGTTGAGCACATCCTTGGCATCCCCACCGAACATGGTGTCATTGCCGTCCTGCCCCCACATCCGATCCTCGCCGCCGCCGCCGTTCAGCGTGTCGTTTCCGTTGCCGCCACGAACGATGTCGTCTCCGCCGGCGCTGCACACGATGTCGTCGCCGTCGCCGGCATCGATCGTGTCGGGTCCCGACGTGCCGAAGATCACGTCGTTGCCCGACGTGCCACTGAAGGGAGCACCGCCGTTCGGAACGAACAGTGTGACGACTTCGCCCTGACAGGTGACCTGCGCCGCCAAGCCCGATGTTGCCAACAACGGTGCAGCGAGCGAGATCGCTGCGACGAGTGCGAGCGAGCGCATGGGTCGCTTGGAAGGGGTGGTGCCGAGGTGCATGGGGATCTCCAGAAAGGGGGGTGTGTTGTCGTGTAACCCCTTTGGTACCAGCCCGCGACAGGGGTCCACAAGGGGTCCTATGGCTCAGAGTCGGCACGCGACGATGCCCCCGGCATCACACCGGGGGCATCGGCACAGGTCCGGCTCCTCGTTGAGCCGGACCGATCAGAGGGTCAGATCAGATCAGATCAGATCAGATCGTCATCCTCGCTACGGCGGGCCGCGGCGAGCGCCGCCAGCCCGGCGATGGTGAGAGCGCCACCCACGAGCCCGAGCGACAGCGAGAGGTCACCCGCACCCGTGAGTGCCAGCTGAGCCGGCTCCGCTGCCGAGGTCGCGGCGGGGGCCGCGGTCGTCGTCGTCTCGAGGGCGAGCACCTGTCCGTCGTCGTCGTCGGTCGTCGTCGGCGCCTCGGTCGTGGTCGTGGTCGTGGTAGTGGTCGTCGTCGTGGTCGTGGTCGTCTCCACGGGCTCCTCGACGAGCGTGAAGCCGATGCACAGCGGGTGAACCGAGTTCACGTAGGGCTGGCCGGGCTGACGGTGATACAGCGTGATCTCGCTGATGTCGCCCACGATCACCTGATTGGTCCACGTATCGGCCGTCACGAGCGATGGGCTCGAATCAGTGGTGTAGGGCGACGTGTAGCTGTTGTCGCCGACGAAGTACCACTGCTCGCCGGTGTGTTCGGGTTCGTCGACCCAGCCGAGCCAGGTGGCAACGTTTACGTCGTAGGTACCGGCAGGCACCGTGATGCTGTACGGACCAGCGGATGGCTGGAGCGGATCGAGCAGCGCCACATCTTCGCTGAACTGGATGAAGTAGTCGGCGTTCGAGCAGGTGTAGTTGTTCGGACGAGGCGTGCCATTCACCGTCGTCGTCGGGGCCTCGGTAGTCGAGGTTGTCGAGGTCGTCGAGGTCGTGTCCTGCGGGATTCTCTCATCACAACCCTGGCTGCTCTGAAGGTCGACGCAGGGGTCGCACTCTCCGCTCGAGTCCTGAAGCTCCGGGACCTCCTGACACGGACCGTCCTGCACGAAGGCAAGGCCGTCGGGGGTCTCTTCGGTGCCGGAGCACGCAGCGACGATCAGGGCCACGCCGGCGAGCAGGGCAACGAGCCCCGAGCGTGTGGTCAATGACTTCATGGCAAACTCCTCAATCGTCCGGCTCCGAGGCCGGATATGAGGTACGTCGGCAGAAGTTCGTCGAACCGGAGTGAGTCGTTCGGCCCTTACCGTCAGCCGCTCAGGCCACACCCGCCGGAGGTAACTCCATCGCAGCGGATCGCCGGCGCAAGATCGGCCGGAAGATCACACACATCGATCCCCTTGTGGTCGAGAACCCGAAGAAACGACTCGTTGACCGAATCGAGCGGCAGACGATCATCGGACACCGCTCCGAGCAGGCGTACGAGCGTGTCGTCGACGTCGTCGAGCCGACCGAGCATCGCCAGATCAGCACCTGCGATCAGCGCCAGCTCGGCCGCCTCGGCGTTGGTTCGGGTGTCGGCGATCGCGTCCATGTTGAAGGCGTCGGTCATCACGAGGCCATCGAAACCGAGCTCGCCTCGCAGGAGACCGTCGATCGCCGCCGGAGACAGGGTGGCCGGCTCGGTTCCGGTGAGATCGGGCACGACGAGATGACCGATCATGATCGGCACATCGCCGCGTGCCACGAGCCGCTGGAACGGCAGCAGATCGGCGTCGCGCAGTTCGGCGAGATCGGGAACGACCGGCAGGCCGAGATGACTGTCGGAGCCACTTCCATGGCCCGGGAAATGTTTGGCAGTCGGCGTCAGGCCGGCGTCAATAATGCCGTCGACGATGGCCTCGCCGTAGTTGGCAACCGTCTCGGGATCGGCGCCGAACGACCGATTTCCGACGTACACGCCGGTGTCGAGATCGATGACGGGGCCGAGGTTCATGGTGAAGCCGAGCGCCGCCACTTTCTCGTTGTGAGCGGCAGCGGCCGCGCGAGCTTCGGCTGGCGTGAGTTCGGCCGCCGTCTCACGGGCGCTCGGGGTGGGACCGAGCAGGTCCTTCAAGCGCTGAACGCGGCCGCCCTCCTCATCGACGGCAACGATGCTCGGCGCTACCAATGATGCGGCCTGGAGCCCCGCGATCGACTCGGTGACCGACGCATCAGGCGAGCCGATCACCACCACACCGGCGATGCGACCGCGGGCGGCGATCAGCGACGCCTCGTCCAACTCGTCGGGGGTGATCACCGGAAAGAGCAGCTGACCGAGCCGAACATCGATCGGCACCTTCTCGAGGCACTCCTCGACCGTGGGGGCAGCGGTGGTCGTCGGGGCGGAGGTTGTGGTCGTCGTACTCCCAATCGTGGTGCTCTCAGCCGTGGGTGCGGCTGCGATGGCATCGTCGGTGGACTCCACAGCATCACCGGCATCACCCGACGATGAGCACGCGGCGATGAGCATGGCAGTGAGGCAGATGGCGCCGATCCGCGCAGGGCCACCGGGTGTCGATCGCATCACGGAGCGACCGTAGTCCAGACGGCATTTCATGGTCGATCACCCCCTGTCGTACACTTCGCGTTTGTGGTGAGGTCGACTCGCAGGCGTCGGTTCGGCGCCATTCTGAGCGCTGCGGTCCTCGTCGCGAGCGCGTGCGGCGGTGACGACGACTCGGCGAGCGTTGAAACGGTACCTCCCACCTCGGCCGCACCTGCCACGACCGCCGCTCCCGCCACGACGACTACGAGCACGACGACCACCGAGGCTCCCTCGTTCGTGGGGACACCGGCATTCGATCAGGATTCCACCGTGAGCACTGTGGGGATCGATCGCGTCACCTTTGGCATGACCGTTCTCGAAGCGGAACGAACACTCGGAACCACTCTTGACGAACTCGAGGGCTCAGCAATCGGCGATTGTGTCCAGGTTCGACCCAGCGGCGGACCCGCCGGCGTCGAGCTCACCGTCACCGCTGGCACAATCGAACGGGTAGACATCAGCACCGACATCATCACGACCCGTTCGGGCGCGGGCGTTGGCATGACCGAAGACGAGCTGTTCGCACTGTTCCCCAACAACCTGACCAGGGTCCCCCGCGATGGTGGCGGCAACGACATCGTGTTCACGCCGTCGGATGAAACCGATGCTGCCTTCCGTGTGATCTTCGAGACCGACGGCACCACGGTCACCCGCTACCGATCGGGTCGGGTTCCCCAGGTCGAGGGCTCGGCGCCCTGCGGGGCGTAAGCGCCGAGCTCACTCGAGCGTTACGTACCCATCGGGCAGCCCGGGCGCGAATCCATCGCACTCGACGGCGACACTTCCCAGACCCGGGTCGACACCCACACCCGCTCCCTCGGTGGCCCGCACGAACCTGAGCGCACCACCACGGATGGCGTCTCCCTGGACGAACAGATCTGCGGCTCGATCGATGGCGAGCTCATACACGTTTTCCCCAACGAAAAGCGCGACGTACGGCTGCCCGAAGAATGCCTGAACGATCGCCTGCGTGATCTGACCATCGGGGCCCTCGCCAACGCCGAGCGCCAACACGTCGCCTGCGCCAGCCGCGTAACACTCAAAGGCCAGCGAATACCGGACGTTGCTGATCGTGACCTCGCCGGTGGAGGTCAGCTCTGACCCGAACACGAACTCGATCGACGTGACCACCTCGGGTGGCGCTGTGGTCTGCGTCGTCGTCGTAGGTGGCAGCGTGCTGGTTGTGGTCGACGATTCGACCGCGGGCTCCACCGCCGACGTGCATGCGACCAACGCCAACATGAACGCGAACAGAACGGGCGCGCCGATGCGCAGTCGAGTGGACATGAAGCCAGAAAGCTTACGACCAGTCGCCGCGGTTCACGAAGCGCGGTTATTGATGTGCCTCGAGCGGGGGGTGGACGATCTCGACCGACCACTCCCCCAGCTGGTCGACCCGATGATGAATTCCGCGAGCAGGATCTTCGATGATCGACGGGCGGTCTCCGGTGCCCACGAGGACCAGGGCGCGGGCACCATTGCGTTGAACCGCGAACCCGCCATCGAACCGCGCGTGCAACGACCACTTCTCGAATGCCGATGGCCGCAGTCGCAGACCCGCGCCCCGGAGGCGGCGGACCAGCTCGCGGCTGTCACACGCCTCGGCACCGAGCTCGAGGGCAAGGGAGCGGGTGACGACGTCGATGTCGTAGTGGTCTCCCTGGAACCCGATGCGGCGGCATCCGAGCCCCGCGGCGAACTCGTGCAGCTCGTCGAGGTGTTCATCGGAGACAAGGTGACACCACGTGGTGCCGCGCCACGGCCAGCGCGCTTGGTCGACCAGGATCGCCATCCACTCCACGGTAGGCGCGCAGGTGCATGGCACACTGCAAGGGTGACGGTGACCATGCCCCCGACCCCGACCGACGAGGTCGAGTCGGACGTGATCGTGCTCACAATTCCCGCACGTCCGACATTCGTTCGGTTGGTGCGCATCGGCGCGGCGAGCCTGGCGCGGCGAAAAGGCATGTCGGTCCGAGCGATCGACGACCTGAGGCTCGCGGTCGACGAGGCCTTCACGCTGCTCCTCGCCGATCAGGACCATGAGGGTACGGTCGACGTGACCTTCGAGGTCGATGACCACGAACTCATCGTGACCGGGGTGCAACGTTTGATCGATGGTGCTGTAGCGGTGGCGCCGGAGCACCTCGTTCGATTCGAGGTAGTGCTGGCCGACCTCGTCGACCGCTTCGACGCCGACCCTGAGACCGGGGTCGTGCAGTTCTCGAAGCTGGTCTGATCGGATAGGCCCGTCGGGTCTAAGCGCTGCTGACTCCGGTCGAGCCGAACCCGCCCTCGCCCCGATCCGACGGCGGAAGCTCGTCGACCTCTTTGAAGATGCAATGTTCGACTCGCTGGATCACCAGCTGGGCGATGCGATCGCCACGCGCGATCTCGAACGGCGTGGAGGGGTCGGTGTTCACGAGCAGCACCTTCAGCTCGCCGCGATATCCGGAGTCGATGAGGCCAGGGGAGTTGAGGCACGTGACGCCGTGTTTGAGCGCGAGGCCGCTGCGGGGTTGCACGAACCCGGCGTAGCCGTCGGGAATGGCGATCGCCGCTCCCGTGGGTACAAGCGCGCGGCCGCCGCCGGCGGCAAGTGTGATGTTCTCGGCCGCCACGAGGTCGGCACCGGCGTCGCCGAC
The DNA here is from genome assembly GCA_051011575.1 of Acidimicrobiales bacterium. Lineage (GTDB taxonomy): Bacteria > Actinomycetota > Acidimicrobiia > Acidimicrobiales > SHLQ01 > SHLQ01. The sequence continues at coordinate 20,516 of JBPCTR010000201.1, forward strand.
GGTGGCGTACGACGGCATGGTGAGGTCGGGATCGAGCCGGCGAAGAGGAATGTCGAGCACGGCGCGACCCTAGTGGCTCCTCGCTATATGGTGACCAGATGCTCGCGTGGATGGACCTGGAGATGACCGGCCTCGACCCCGACCGGCACGTGATCGTCGAGATCGCCACGCTGCTTACCGACGACGACCTCAACCTCATCGCTGAGGGACCCGACCTCGTCGTTCACCAACCGGCGGACGCGATGGCGTCGATGGACGAGTTCGTGAAGAACATGCACACCGATTCGGGGCTGCTCCTGCAGATCGAGGCCTCAACGATCAGCCTCGACGACGCGCGTGAACAGACGATGGCCTTCCTTTCCGAACACATCTCAGAGCCCCGATCCGTCCCGTTGTGCGGTAACTCGATCGGCACCGATCGACGCTTTCTCGCCAAACAACTCCCCGAGATCGAGGAGTTCCTGCACTATCGCTCGGTCGACGTTTCCACCATCAAGGAGCTCGCTCGTCGCTGGTACCCGGGCGTCCTGTCGAAGGCGCCACGCAAAGCCGCAGGACACCGAGCGCTCGACGACATCCGCGAGTCGGTTGCCGAGTTGGCCTACTACCGCGGATCCGTGTTCGCCGACCTTTCGGAGAACGGCTCGGCGTGACCGACGCCGTCAACGAGAGCAGGTCACCGCGCTCGGAATTGCGAGATCCCGACTCGGCCGCGACCGAGGTCGCCGACGGAATCCTGCGAATCATGTTGCCGTTCGATGCGCCCGGGCTCGGTCACGTCAACTGTTATGCGCTTGAAGACGATCGCGGAATCGCGCTCATCGACCCCGGCGTCGCCGACGGCGTGAGCCACCAGGTGCTCGCAGAGCGCCTCCGACACGCCGGTCTCGACATCTCCCGGGTCCACACGTGCGTGATCACGCACAGTCATTTCGACCATTACGGCGGGGTCGCCCGGCTCCGCATCAGCGAGGCCGTCGGTTCGCTCGCCGTCGTCGCTCACGAGCGGTTTGGGCAGGTCTGGTACGACGCCTACGACCACATCGGTGAAGACGTCGACGCCCTCGAGGTCAATTCCCTCGATGACATCGAGGAAACCACCAGGTTCCAGGCGTTGGCCCAGCGATACACACGCCCCACGAAGTGGGGCACGCAGAACCATCCGATCCCACCGGAACTCCTGGCGAAGTGGTCCGACGGGCTCAGCGTGCGCGACATCCTCCGTCCGCCCACGCCCACCGCACCCATAGTGGACGCGTCCACGATCTCACTCGGCGGCGCGACCTGGCACACGATCCACACGCCGGGCCATGCCGACGACCATGTGTGCCTCTGGAATCCCGAATCGGGCGTGCTGTTCTCCGGCGATCATGTTTTGCCGACCATCACACCCCACATCGGCGGGTTCAGCGCGTATGAAGACCCGCTGAGCGACTTCTTCGAGAGCCTGGAACGTATGCAGTCGATCGACGGCGTTCGTACCGTCCTTCCGGCCCACGGAGATCCTTTCACCGACTTGGCGCACCGGTCGAAAACGATCGCCGACCATCACCACGACCGACTCGACCAGGTACGGGCGATCGGCGAGGAGCTCGGCGGTGCTGCCCCGGTCGACGCGTTCATGCGAATGCTCTTTCGAGAACGTTCGTGGGGGCCTCTCGCCGCGAGCGAGACATTTGCACATCTCGAATGGCTACGAATCCATTCGGGCGCGACCCGAAGCGAGGTCGAGGGGTTGGCCGTCTACGAGCTTTAGCGCCCAGCCGACCCCACAGCTCAGGCGTCGACCGACTGCGTCTCTTCGGGGATCTCAACGGCGTCGTCGGACCCGGTGCCATCGGCGGCGGCTGTCGAGTCGCCCACTGTCGCCGGCTCGGTCGCACGCTTCGACAGCTGCTTCCACACAACCGCCGCGGTAGCGAGCACACCGATCACGACGAGCATGACGAGTCCAGCGCGCTCGGCGCCGAGGTCGTTGTTGATGAAGTTGACGACGTCGGCCTGGATACCCTCGACCCAGTCGATGATGCTGTTGCCGTTGTTGATCGGGTCTCGCTGGAACTGGCCGTAGAGCACGAGGTAGACGCCGGCGACCAGAAGCAGGCCACCAGAGATGCGGTTGATCTTTGGAAGAAGCGAGCGCATGCGGTTGGCCACGCTGCTGCGACCGGCAGCGAGGGCCATGGTGAGAAACACGATCACGGCGCCCATGCCGAGTGCATAGGCCACGAACGCCCACAAGGACCCGAAGGCGGCGTCGGTGTTGGCCACCGAACCGGTGACGGCGATCAGGAACGGCCCGATCGTGCAGCCCAGCGAAACGAGCCCGTAGGAAACACCAAACAGATAGACCGAACCGGTCTCGCGGCTGCCGGTACCCATCTGAATCTTGGGGAGGTTGAGCACAGGCTGAAAGCCGCGCAGCATGGCGGCGCCGAGGACGAAGATCAACACACCCGAACCGATCGTCACGACCCAGAGCCAACTCTGCACCGAGCTTCGGGCGCCTCCGCTCAGCACGACTTCGAAGAGCACACCGAAGACCGCGAACACAGTGAGGAACCCGAGCGTCAGAGCGAGCCCAACTTTGCCGCCTCGAAGGAGCGCCCGCGCCGCGCTGGTGTCGTCGTTCTCGAGCCCGAGGAAGTACGTGAGGTACGTGGGCAACATCGCGAATCCACACGGGTTGAACGCCGCCACGAGTCCCGCTGCGAAGGGGAACGCCAGCAGATCGAAGGATGGCATCAGGCTTCCTCGAGGAGTTTCTCGTTGATGATGTCCATGAGAGCGTCTTCGGTCAGGCCTCCGGAAAAGACCTGCTGCACGACACCGTCGGCATCGATGAAGACAGTAGTGGGCATTCCGAGCCCACCGAACTTCTCGAAGATGTCCCCTTCGTCGAGTCCGATGTCGTACGTGACTCCGGTGTCCGCGACAAGCACCTGCGCCGACTCGGGTCGATCCTGGAGAGCCAGCCCGAGGAAGGTGACGTCACCACCGACCGCCTGGTGAACCTTCTCGAAATCGGGCATTTCGGCGATGCATGTCGGGCACCACGATGCAAAGAAGTTGACGACGACGGGACCCTCGGGAAGATCGGCGAGCTGCTTCGTGCCCTCTTCGAAGGTGTCGTATGTGAAATTCGCGTCTTCGGCAGCCGGCTCGACCGGCCCCGACGTGGCGACCTCGGCTCCGTCGGGCGGCGTGACGCTCAGGCCAGGGAGGGCGTCCGAACCCTCCGACGACGACCCGCAGGCGGTGAACACGAGCGCGGCGACCACAGCGATTGCGAGTAACCGGAGGGACGGAACTCGGTCGGGTGTCGTTGTGATCATCGTGTTCTCACTGGGGTCGTGTCGGAGGGTGGATGCTGGTGTCAACCCTCAGTGTCGTCGTGCCCATTCCGGTTCATGGGTCGCGCGGGGGTTGTTCTCAAAGTGTTCTTACATGGGGTTCGAGCACCCGTTTCTCCTACATTCGGTCAACGTGGCTGCAACACCAAGTGTTTTTGTTCCGGTACCGGAAGGCGGACGAATCTTCCGCGCCGATCGGCGGGTGTCGATCGACGACGCGGCCCCCGACGGTCGGATGCAGATCGACGCGGTCGCGCGCTTCCTCCAGGACGTTGGAAACGACGACACCGAAGATGCCGGCTTCCCCCGTCTGGGTCTGGCGTGGGTGGCCCGCCGGATGGTCGTACATGTGGTCGCCGCCCCCATTTCGCGTGAGCTGTTGGCCATGACGACGTGGTGTTCGGGCACGGGCTCCCGCTGGGCTGAGCGTCGGACAAACGTCCTGGGTGAACACGGCGGCCAGATCGAAGCGGCAACCATCTGGGTCTACATCGATGTCGAGACCGGTCGCCCGGCCCCGTGGAACGACGTGTTCGCGGATCTCTACATGGAAGCAACCCAGGGTCGCGAGGTTGCCGCCAGGCTGGAACATCCCAAGACTCCGGACCCGGACGAACCGACCACGACGATGTCGTGGTCGTTCCGCGCATCCGACATGGACGCATTCGGACACGTGAACAACGCGGCGTACCCGGCGGTGCTCGAAGAGCTCGATGCGCTGCATGGGCACGACGATGTGTACGTCGAGGTCGAGTGGCGCAAGCCGTCGACGGCCGGCGAACTGCTCACGGTCGTGAGCCAATCAGGGGCCGACGGCCGGAGGGTGTGGCTGACGGCAGCCGGCGAACTACGCGCCACATTCCTCGTCAGGGGTTGAGGCGAATTCGAATCCACCCCGCGCCGCTGCTCCGATAAAGCAAGCGATCGTGCAGACGGCTGGGCTGCCCCTGCCAGAACTCAACCTCTCGGGGAACGACGCGGTAGCCGCCCCAGAACAGCGGACGCGACACCTCGACCCCGTCGAATTTGGCTTCGGCTTCGGCAAATGCCGACAACAGCTCGGCCCGGTCGGCGAGCGGCCGACTCTGGGCGCTCGCCCAGGCCCCGAGCTGGCTGGAGCGAGGACGTTTGGTGAAGTACTCGTCGGACTCCGCATCAGAGACTCGACCGACCGTTCCTTCCACGTGCACCTGACGGTGGAGTGCCGCCCAGTGAAACGTGAGCGCGGCCACACCGGTGGCATCGAGAGCCCGGCCCTTCGCGGACTCGTGATTCGTGAAGAACACGAAGCCGGCATCATCGAAGCGTCGAAGCAGAACGCTACGACCGCGCGGTAGACCGTCGGCAGAGACGGTGGACAGCATCATCGCGTGGGGCTCGAGATCGCCCGAATCCATCGCATCGGCGAGCCAACGCCCGAACTGTTCGATCGGATCGTCGGCCATCGAGAGGGGATCGAGCGCCTCGGCGTCGTACTCGAATCTGGCGTCGGACAGGTCCATCTCGAGAGTCTCTCACCCGGTACCGTTGCCACGTGACACGCACGGGCCGCATCCAGACCGCGCTCGTGGTCGGAGCGGGCGGTGCCGTAGGG
>JBPCTR010000202.1:0-3603 GCA_051011575.1 Acidimicrobiales bacterium
CGCTCGGTGAAGCCGAACCAGGAGATCATCAGCGGCAACCAGGCGATACCCGACACGGCGTTGAAGAACCGCAGCGTGGGTTCGGCCGCCTTTGCGATGTCCTTGTCGAGGCCCAGCAACCACCCGAGCGGGATGCCGACCAGCACGCCGATGATCACCCCAAAGCCGAGGCGTTTGAGACTCTGGACGATGTAGGCGGGAAGCACACCCTCTCGCACCGACTCGAAGAAGGCATCGACGACCTTCGACGGCGCGACCAGCTTGGTGGGGCTCGGATCAAAAACCGTGTGGACTCCCCACCAGAGCGCGATCAGGGCGACGAACGGGAGCACGGCGAGCAATCCGCCAATCACCTTGTCGCTGCGCTCTGAGCGACGATGGCGCGCGAGCAGGTCTGCACTCAGCCCGCCGGGGTCGGAGCCCTGCGCCTCACCCGCGTCGAGCGATGTCGGGGCGTTCACGACCTCGGACACCGTCAGGCCTCTTCCAGATGCGTTCCCTCGGCGGCGAGTGCCGCTTCGTGTTCACCCCGGACGAGGCCCAACACCTCCTCCACGCAATGTGCGAGCGATGGGTCGGTACTCATCGACTCCCATGTGCGTTCAGAGCGAGGCACCGGCACAACCACCGATTCCTTCACTCGCCCGGGTCGAGCGCTCATCGCGATCACCCGATCGCCCAGAAACACCGCCTCTTCCACCGAGTGTGTGATGAAGAACACGGTCTTGCCGGTCTCGACCGAGATGCGGTTGAGCTCCTCTTGGAGGGTTTGGCGTGTCATGGCGTCGACCGCTGCGAACGGCTCGTCCATGAGGATGATCTCGGGATTGGACGCCCACGTACGCGCCACCGCAACGCGTTGGCGCATACCACCGGACAATTGATGCGGGTGGTGCTTTTCGAAGCCCGACAGCCCGACCAGTTCGATCAATTCTGCGACGATCGGATCACGCTCCGCCTTGGGCACCCTCTGAATCTCGAGCCCATGGGAAATATTTCGGTACACGTTGCGCCACGGAAGAATCGCCAATTCCTGGAACACGACCCCACGATCGGGGCCCGGTTTCGTGATCGCTTTGCCTTTGACCCGCGCCTCGCCCTCGCTCGGCTTGATGAAGCCGGCCAGGATCTTGAGAAGCGTCGTCTTCCCGCAACCCGACGGCCCGACCACGGTGACGAACTCACCGGGTTGGATCGTCAGATTGATGTCTTCGAGCGCGTGCACCGTCGTGCCCGATTGCTGGTCGATGAACCAGTGGCTCAGGTGTTCGACGGTGAGCGTGGCGGAGGCCGAATCGGCCCCCGCCGGTGCTGTCATCATCTGGTGCTCAGCCTGCGTAGTTGGCGCAGTCTTCGACGTTCTCGGGGAGCGGCGGAAGATCGGCGATCCACTCGGGATGCTCGGCGAGAACCTCATCGAGCAGCGATGAATCGGTCAGATCATCGCCTGTGTGCGGCGTCTCGAGTTCGAAACGTCCCTGATCGACCAGCTGTTGAGACGTGGTCTCAGCCGCGTACCGGATACAGATCGAAATCCGGGGATCGTAGGAGTTTCGCTTCATCGCCTCGATGGCGTCCTCCGCCGTCACGCCCTGGATGTAGTTGAGCACGACGGGTGCCGCTTCCTCGGGGTTCTGACGGATGAGGAACGTGGCTTCGACGATGCCCTCGATGAAGGCCTTGAAGACGTCCCGGTTGGCTTCCATCTGCCCGTCGACGGCGCCGAGGCCGATCGCGCTGCCGGTGTGCGGCTCGTTCGGGGTCATGTCGACGCCATTGTCGCCGAGCTGACGAAGGGCCGAGGTGCGGAAGGGATCCCATGGCACCACCGCATCGACATCGCCGTTGACGATGGCGGTGAGCATGTCGGGAGCTCCCATGGTGACGATCTCGATGTCGTCTTCGCTGAGGCCGTTCGTCGACAGGAAGCCGCCGAGGTAGGCACGAGGTGTGCCGCCGCCGGTGACGCCGATCTTCTTGCCAACGATGGTCTGCGGGTCGGTGGAAAGACCACGGTCGGTACGACCGATGATGCTGATCCAATCGACATACGAGGCGTTGGTGGCGTCGCTGTTGTACGGCGCTATCAGCTTGGTGAGCAGGCCGCCGGCACGCTGGGGCGGAACACCGGTGGTGGCATTCACGGCACCGAACTCTGCCTGACCGGCCTCGAGGCCGGCAGCGATATCGGCTCCACCGCCGAGAATCTGTACGTCGACGTTCAAGCCTCGATCGACCCACAGGCCGAAGTCGGAGGCGAGAAATGTCGGTAGGTGGGCCATGTTGTTCACGACGAGCAGGCTGACGTCCTGGAACTCGACCACCGTCTGGGTGGTGTCGGGTGCAGCAGTCGTGTCCGGCGCAGCGGTCGTGGCGGCGTCGTCGTCGTCGCCCCCGGAGTCGGCAGCCGTCGTGGCCGGAGCTTCGGTCGTCGCCGCAGTACCCGTTTCGTCGTCGGAGCCGCAGGCGGCCGCGACGAGCGAGAGTGCGAACAAAGCAACCAGTAGTCGCCTCAACATGGTGGATCCCCCTCTGCCGGGGCCTGACTGACGACGCTTGCCGCCCTGGTCCCCCGACGATCCTGCAAAATGTAGCATTCCGATTCGAACGCTGGAAGTCGCGCGAAATTCGACGCCTGACACGCCCGGCTTCGGCTCAGAGAAGGAGTCGTTCCTCGTATTCAACGCGGGAAAGGATCCGGGCCTCGCCCTCGGTGATCAGGACCATGTCCTCGATGCGCACGCCTCCGCCGCCACGTACCTCGGGGACCCACCCGAGCGGCTCGACGGCGAACACCATGCCCGGTTCGAACGGGTACACCGTGGCGCCCGGCATGTCCTCGCCGATATAGGGCGGTTCGTTGGCGCCGATCCCAATGCCGTGGCCGATGAAAAGGTTGAACATGTGCTCGGCCAGGCCGTGGTCGCCGATCTTGTTCACAATCGCCTCGGACACGTCCTTGTTCGTGAATCCTGGCCGCATCTTCTCGACACCAGCCATGAGCCCTTCGTAGACCGCGGTGTAGATCTGCTTCTGCTGCTTCGAAGCCTTACCGATGATCGTGGTTCGGCCGATGTCGGCGAAGTACCCGTTCCACATGGCGCCGATGTCGATGAAACACAGGTCCATGTTGCGAGTGAGCTTGTCGGTGGCGAGTCGATGCGGTGGCGACATGTGTTCGCCCGACGCCACGAAGGGCGTGACGACGTGGGCCATCTCGCCGCCGAGGTGGAACAGGGTCTGCATTGCGTCTCCCGCGATCTCGAGCTCGCGGCGGCCAGCGCGGGTGCCGTCGAGCGCGCGCTGTGTGACCGCGTCTCCGATCGCACACGACTCCTCGATGATCGCGATCTCGACGTCGGACTTGATGAGGCGCGCCTTCTGCATGAGGTGGTCGCCATCGACGAGCTCGAGGTCGGGCATGTGCGCCCTCATCGAATCGATGAAGGACAGGCTTGCGGCATCCACGCCAAGCCTCCCGCTGTCGAGACGTCGGTTCACCAGAATTGGTTTGAGGATGTCCTTCACGAATCCATCAACGAGTTCGGCCTGCTCCATGATCGGAATCGCGTGGGCCTCGGCGATCCACGGCATGCCCTGTCG
>JBPCTR010000203.1:0-16002 GCA_051011575.1 Acidimicrobiales bacterium
GTGCCGGTGCCGGCACCGTTCTCGTCGGCGACTGGAACGGCGATGGTGTCGACACGCCCGCCACGTTCGACGGCGGCAACTGGGTACTACGAGATGGTTTGGGCCAGACCGCCGGCACGACCGCAGCAACCTTCGGGGGCGCATCTCACACACCGGTTGTGGGTGATTGGGACGGCGATGGCGACGACGACATCGGCAGCTGGGTCAACAAGGTCTGGTCGCTTTCGACCAGCCAGGGAGCGAACCCCGCGGAGATCGTCTTCAGCTACGGGCGCACGAACGACAGCCCCGTTGTCGGCGATTGGAACGGCGACGGTGTCTCGGACCCGGGGGTCATCCGCGGAAGCGATTGGATCCGGCGAATTCGGGGCGAGGGTGGAAACCATGTCGACCTGACGCGAGTCACGAGTTTCGCAAACGCGAACCAAGCCGTGGTCGGCGATTGGGAGGGCACCGGTGTCACCAACATGGCCCACTACGACGGCATTACGGTCGATCGCACCGGACCGCTCACCGGCTTCGATCTCCGAACGGATCCCGACATCTCTGTCGGGGCGAGCATCCAGCGCTGCGTGTCGTCGACGGAACAGCGCTACTACCGCGGCGAGCTGCGTGCTGTCGCCAACGGCGGTTCGCAGCGAACCGTGAATGCGGTACCGGTCGAGAGTTACCTGCGCGCTGTCGTGCCGCTCGAGATGCCGGCGCTTTGGTCACCGGCTGCCGTGCAGTCACAAGCGGTTTCCGCTCGGTCCTACGCCCTCGCCGAGAATCGAGCGAGCTATGCCCGCACCTGCGACACGATCTCGTGCCAGGTGTATGGCGGACGGGCGGTCCGGCGTAACGGCTCGCTGTTCGCGAACGAACACCCGGCGGCCGACGACGCCATCGCGGCCACTGCCGGCGTCGTGCGAATGCGCGATGGGCTGGTGGCCCGCACCGAGTTCTCATCGTCGACGGGCGGATGGACGGCAGGAGGGGTGTTCCCCGCCGTCGAGGATCAGGGCGACTCGATCGCAGCCAATCCAAACCACGATTGGTCGATCACACTTCCCGTCGCCCAGATCGAGGGTCGGTGGAGCAACCGGCAGCTCGACCGGGTCGAGGTCACGCAGCGGAACGGACTCGGCGGAGACGGCGGCCGCGTCTGGGAGGTGACCCTCACGTTCGGCGACGAGGTCTTCACCCAGTCGGGCAACGAGTTCAGACGTGCGTACGGGCTGAAGTCGGACTGGTTCACCGTCGATTGGGAGCGAAACGATCGCCGCCTCGACTGTGTCTGTCCCGACTGGCCCGACCACGGCCTCGACGAGCTCTTCCAGGATCCCTGAGTCCCCCAAAGCATTGACGTGAATCGACGCCGGCCGTACGCGCACAGACGGACGCCAGCTCTCCAGGAGCGAGGGACGAGCGACGGATCCGAGCCCTGGAGCGAAGCGGGAAGTAGATCCGCAGGCGGGGATTATGCCTGGTCGATCACCAGGCTGGCGAGAACCTGGTTCACAAGCGGTACGAGGACACTGCGTTGTCGGTGTGAGCCGAGGACGACGTACAGGCAGAAGGCCCGGCCGGAGGCGTTGAAGAAGATCTGACGACCCGATTGCCCCGACAGCGTGCGCTGCATCTGCTGGGGGTGAAACTCGCTCGGATCGAGCGTGGGAATGCCTGAGCGGGCGAACAGGGGAGTGTCGACACTCTCCGGGCCGTGTTCGAAAAGGATCACCATGACGGCGCCCGAGTTCATGAGCTCGACGGCGCCACTCCCGAAATCGCCTCGTTCCGCTGGCAGCGCGAAGTTCGCGAGGTGCATGACGTTGCGGGCCACTTCGCCCGATCCGGCGCCAGCTCCTTCCGACTGCAGGCTTCGACCATCGACCACGGGCGCGCGATTGAAGATCTCGCCTTCCCACCCGCTGGGGAGTCCGACGGTCACTCCGCCGCCATTCAGCGGTGTCATCCGATGTATCCCCTTTCGATCGACGTGTCGTTCCGTGTCATTGCGCTGCGAGTCATCCGACCGCGGCCAGCCAGCCCAAGACGCTCGTGAAGCCGAGCGCAATGACCGCAGCTGTTCGCGACGACCGTCGCATCCGGTCGAGCGAACCGTGGAACGCGCGCAATCGCTCCACTGAATCGACACGATACGCGGTGAGCAGGGTTGCACCGCGAACCGCTCCGAAGAGTGTTCCGAGGCCCACGCCGACCGGGAGTGACCCCACCAGCACGATCGTGGCGACGAGCACGTGGATCAACGCGGTCGTGATGATGGTGGAGACCCCGAAGCCGAGTTCGGCCCCGAACGCACTCCCGTACACCCAACCTCGATAGGTCTGGATCCAGTTCTCGTTCACCTGACGGGTTCTGGTCGGAAGCAGCCGCTCACGGCCGGTCGCCTCGAAGCCGAACGCAACGGCGGCCGCAATTGCCACACCGAAGGCCCGACCGCTGCTGGTGCTCGACCAGATGAGCGTGGTGAGCCACCCGATCGCCCCGGCGGTCAGCCCGAGCAGCGCCCCCCCAACTGCGCTCGACACGACATGGGCCGACGCGGTGAGTGCGAATCGGTTGTTGCGGCTCCGTTCGCCGAACGGATGAATGCTCGAAAGCATCGACTCGCCTCAAGGTGACCACGTCGACCGCAAGGCACCGGCGACGGCGGTGATTGCGCCAGCGAAAACGAGCAGGTCGGAGTTCACGCGCCTTCACCCTCGGGGTATAGCCGGGGGTCGTTTGGCTCGATCCCGGCGGCCCGGAGTTCGGCGTCGATCCGGCGTTCATTCTCGACCTCGGCGTCGGCTTCCGCGCGCGACAACAGCGATCCGACCTGCGTCCACGTGCTCGCCGCTCCCTCGCCGTCGATCGTCGAGGTGGGACCGTCGACCAGCACGAAGTACGGGGAGACGGGCACGCCGTAATCGTCCCATGCCTGGCTCGACATGAGTACGACGTGGTTGTCGGGTGCCATGTTGAGGAGCGCCGCCGGGCTCTCTTCGTCGTTGCTGCGGGTGACGATCACGAGGCGGTCGACCGTACGTGGGAGCGCGGCGTCGTTCCGGAAGGCGTCCCAGAAATTTCGACAGGTGGCACACCCGCTGGTGAGGAAGGCGAGCAGCGTTCGTTCGTTGCGCCCAGCGATCGCCACGGCGGCGGCGCCACCGCGCGGCGTGGTGCCGGCGAGATCATGCACTGTGCCATCGCCGGTGGATTCCTGGACGCGCTCGCTCGCGTGCGGAACACGGGTCGGTGTCGCGATGGTCGCGGTGTGGCCGGCAGCATGCTCGTCGTCGTTGCCGAACGTGACGCCGAGTTCGTTGAAGGCGCGCAACATCTCGGCGTGACTGCGAAGGAGGCCTGCGACAAGCACGACGAGCAGGACCACCACCACCGTGAGGGCGGCGACGACGAAGGTCACGTCGGAAGTTGCCCCGGAGTCCAGTCGCCGGCTTGCCACACCACGGGAAGCGTTCCACGGTTACCGAACAGCATCCGATTGGCATTCACGCCTCGGAACCGCCAGCGGCCTCGCCGTCGAACGATGCCTGGTTTGTCGACGCCGCTGTTGTTCCAGTCGCCGGCCACGTAGTGCAGGATGCCTTCACCGAAGAAGAAAGACCGCTCGGCCGGACCGGCACTGGGGGTCTGGCGGAGCTTCCATTGCGCCTTGCCGCCGCTTCCGCCCGGGGTGACCACACCGATTCCGTGGGTGCCCGTACCGTTCCAGTCCCCTGCGAGTGCGACATCGGAGTGGTGTCCGAAACGGAAGTCGACCTGGGCCTTGCCCGTGGTTGCGGTGTGCCGGAGCCGCCACCGATTGCTCGTGGCGCGACGCATGCCGATGCCAGTGCGGCCACGACCGGTCCAGTCGCCCACGATCGGCTGATCGCCCTCTGCGCCGAACAGGAAGTCGTAGTCGGGCGGACCGGCGGAGTTCTCATTGCGCAGAAGCCAACGGTTCCCACGCACGACACCGATCGTGTGAGTGCCATCGCCGTTCCAGTCGCCCATGACCGGGATGTCGCCGGCTTGCCCGAACCGAAATGAGATCGTCTGCACGTCCGCTTCGCTGCCGAGGCGGAAGCCGAGCGTCCACTTTCCGCGGCGGAATGAACCGGGGAGCGTGCCGGTGGCGGGGGTGGGGCGCTCGAGGCACGGGCGGTTGTGCCAACGAGTGTTGTTGTCGGTTGCGGTCGCCGTGGTGCAGGTGGGATCGAATCGCCACGGGGGGGTGCACGTGACCACGCGGCAGACGATGGGTCCCAGGCACGAGATCGACTGGTTGCATTGGCCGTAACGGAAAGCCGTGCAGCACGCCTTCCGGTTGCCGCAGTTGCCGTCGGCGCAGGTGCAGTCGCAGAGAGATGTCTGGCGGGTCACGCCGCCCGACCCGCACGGCCCGGAGGGGACGGCGTTGCAGTCGAGGTAGTACCGGGGCCCGCGGGCGCCGTTGATGAAACAGAACGATGAACCGTCCACCTTCCACCAGCCGGCGGGCACGGTGCCGGTGGGACACGTGTTCTCGCCGGTCATCGTGCAACAGAACTCGGTGTACCCGTCACAGCACGTGTCGCCGCAACCGCACTGCTGGTTGTTGCAGGTGCAGATCGCGGCGTACGCGGAGCCCGGCTTCAGGATGTAGGCACTGGGTACGGCAGCCACGGCACTTCCGACCATCGCGGTCTTGGCCAGAAATCCGCGGCGAGACGAACGGGTGGCGATCGCGCTTCCGGCGCGTTCGACGAGTCGGACACTCATGTTCGATCACTTTCCGGTCGAAGCGCGAACGAAGGAACCGCTACGGGCGCATTCCCCGAGGCGATGGCGAGCAGTCGCGGAAGTGACGTGAGCGCCAGAATCGAGGCGTAGACAGCGGCTGCCACGAGTGTGACGGCCAACACCCGCTCGGTCGCGGAACCGTCGAGGTCTCGAACCCCGACCGGGTCGCTGACGACGAGCGCGGCGATCGCTGCCGCAGCGGCATTGAAGGCGGCATGCCCCGGAGTCGGCGGTGTGTCCTCGTGTCCGAAGCACCCGCAAGAACCTACGGCGCCGTCGCTCCGGAGGGCCCACAACACAAACAGGGCAAAGCCGGTATACGCGGCAGCGACCAGGCCCCACGCGAGCGGATGCCCGGTGGCGAGCGCGACCATACCGACGACCACCTCGCCCAGGCCCATCAGGCGGGCCGCGAGGAGAGGCTTCGGAACCCGGATCTCGCGCAACGCAGTTGCCGTGGGGGACGGGCGCCAGACCTTCGCCACGCCGGCGGCACCGAGGACGCCAACGACGACGAATGCAGGGCCTGCGAGGGGGGTCACGGACGATGATCGTAGTTCGCAACCCACCTGTCATCGGCGCACCATTGCGAGGAAATTGCCCCGGCGACCGTCGTCGGCATGGCTAGCCTCCTGCGAATGGCAGTTGTGCGTTTCGTCGTGATCGGAGGTGGCCCGGCCGGGGTCGCCGCAGCCACTCATGCGGCACGTCTCGGCGCCGAGGTCACCCTCGTCGAACGAGACGTCGTCGGCGGTGCGGCTCATCTCTGGGACTGCATCCCGTCAAAAGCGATGATCGCCACCGGCGGTGCCCTGTCCTTCCTCGCTCGCAGCGAGGGAATGGGGCTCGAGACGGTCGATCCCAGCATCCACACATCGAATCTGTCGGAGCGCCTCGCGAGCATTGTGGGGCATCTCGAGCGGTCCATTTCCGATCTTCTCGACAGCCAGCGCGTTCGCATCATCCAGGGGACCGGCAAACTCACCGGCTCGCACTCCGTCGAGGTGACGACCGTCGAGGGCGAGATGGAGCTGATCGAGGCGGACACGATCCTTCTCTCGACCGGAAGTCGCCCCCGAATCCCCGAGTGGGCGAGTCCTGATGGCGAGCGGATTCTCACGACGAGGCAGGCGTACCCGCCGCCGGAGATCCCGAAGGAACTCACTGTCATCGGATCCGGAGTGACCGGTGTGGAGTTCGTACACATGTTCACCTCACTCGGCTCGAAGGTGAACCTGATCGTCAGCCGCCAGCACGTTCTCCCCGACAAGGATCCCGAGGTCGCGTACGAGCTCGAGCAGAACTTTCTCGAACGCGGCGTGAAGCTGCTGAAGGGTGCTCGGTCGACCGCGATCGAACGCACCGACAGCAGCGTGGTCGTGAAGTGCGACGACGGTCGAATAGTCGAATCCAGTCACGCACTGCTTGCGATCGGGTCGATCCCGAACTCGGACCAGCTCGGTCTCGACGCGGCCGGCGTCGAGTCCGAGTCGGGTTTCGTGCCGATCAATGATCACGCACAGTCGAATGTGCCGCACATCTACGCCGCGGGTGATCTCTCGGGGAAGCTTCCTCTGTCGTCGGTCGCGACGATGCAGGGGCGCAAGATCGCGGAGCACATGATGGGCCTCCACAACGAGCGGCCACATCGGATCATGAGCTACAGCCAGGCGGCTTCGGCGATCTTCACGGAGCCGGAGATCGCCGACGTCGGCGTTTCGCAGGCCGATGCCTTCGCCCATGGCCGCAAAGTGCGCGTGACCAAGGTTCCGTTCTCGTCGTCGGCCAAAGCCCTCATCAACGGCGACACCCGAGGGTTCGTGAAACTCATAAGCGATCCCGCCACGGGCGTCGTCCTCGGCGGGTCGATCGTCGGACGACACGCGGCAGAGCTGATCTCGATCATCGCCGTTTGTGTCACGAACCAACTCACCGTCACCGATCTGTCCGAGACACTTTTCGTGCACCCGACACTGTCCGAGACGCTGATCGACGCCGCCGAATAGCCGCTCCCCGTTCAGCCGTCGGGCGTGATGATCGCGATCAGATCGCCCGAGCCGACTCCGTCGCCCTGCGAAACCCTGAGTTCGGTCACCGTGCCCGACACGTCGGCCTCGATGTTGTTCTCCATCTTCATCGCCTCGAGCACGACCACAGGATCGCCGGCATCGACATGGCCGCCCTCGACGACCGAAACCCGCACGATGGTTCCCTGCATCGGCGCCACGACCTGTCCAGAACCGCCCCCTGCTCCACCCGATGAGGACGCAACGCGCCGTCGGGAGTTTGTGACCGCGGTGGGGTCGGGCACCCAGAGCTTGACCTCGAACCGACGCCCGTCGACCTCGACGGGAACCACCTTCTCCACGAGAATCTCGTCGTCCTCGGTCTCCGGCGCGGTGTCGGTGCTGGCCCGAACGCCCGTGAGATCGAGGCCGTTCTCGACCCAGTTGGTCGAGTGGGTGACACTCCCGAACTCCGGCGCGAGCAGGATCGCGCGATCGGCGGGGACCGTCGTGGCCACACCTTCGATTGTGAGTTCGTCGAGCGCTCGGACGGCGCGCCGAATCGCAGTGTCGCGGTCGTGTCCCCAGACGCACAACTTGCCCACGAGGTTGTCGTAGAACTGCGAGATCTCGTCGCCGCTCTCGTACCCCGTGTCGAATCTCGTTCCGAAGCCATCGGGTGCTCGCAGCGTTCGGATGTGCCCGGGCGACGGCAGGAATGCGCCCTCGGCCGGATCCTCGGCGTTGATGCGGATCTCGATCGCATGGCCGCTTATGGACACGTCGTCCTGCGAAAAGGGGAGCGGTTCGCCCGCAGCCACCCGGAGCTGTTGCTCGACAAGGTCGATGCCGGTGACGAGTTCGGTGACCGGGTGTTCGACCTGGAGTCGAGTGTTCATCTCGAGGTAGTAGAAGTTCCCCTCCTCGTAGAGGAACTCCACCGTTCCGGCGTTGGTGTAGTCGCATCCGCGGGCCACGGCCACGGCTGCGTCGCCCATGGCGGTCAGGGTTGCCGGATCGATCTTCGGAGCCGGCGCTTCTTCGATGAGCTTCTGATGCCGGCGTTGAGCAGAGCAGTCGCGTGTGCCGAGGCTCACGCAGTTCCCGTGATCATCGGCGATGATTTGAACCTCGACATGCCGGGGATTCGAGAGGTAACGCTCCATGTAGATCTCGTCGCGACCGAAATAGGCGAGCGCCTCGCGCTGGGCCGATTCGATGGCTGCCTCGACCTCTTCGGCCGATCCGACGACCTTCATGCCGCGGCCGCCACCGCCGTAGGCCGCTTTGATCGCGACCGGATATCCGTGCTCGTCACCGAAAGTGTGAACCTGCGCGGGATCGGTGATCAGATCGGTGTTTCCCGGTACGCCCTGCACGTCGACCCGTTCCGCGGCTTCACGAGCCGAGATTTTGTCGCCCATGATCTCGATGGCCTCGGGTGGCGGACCGATGAAGGTGACCCCCATGTCGGTGATGGTGCGGGCGAAGTCTGCGTTTTCCGAGAAGAAGCCGTAACCGGGGTGTACGGCCTCGGCACCTGATTCCCGAACGATTTCGACCATGCGCTCGATGTTGAGGTAGGACTCGGCGGCGGTCTGGCCGCCGAGAGCGAACGCCTCGTCGGCGAGGCGAACGTGCAGAGAGTTCCGGTCCAGCTCGGAGTAGACGGCAACCGACGCGATGCCCAGCTCGCGACACGCGCGGATCACACGGACCGCGATTTCGCCTCGATTCGCCACCAGAACTTTGGAGAACATCCGCACCGTTCTACTCGCACGTCGACAAAAACGCCGCTTTGGCACGGCCTGGGTCTCGCCGTTCGAGCTCGACCTGGGCCACACTCGACCCGTGAGTGAACTCGAAGGCCCGATCGGACGGTTCGTCGACATCGAGTGGGTCGATTCGACCGGATCCACCAACACCGACCTCGCGAACCTCGTGCGCGACGACGCGACCCGGCCTCTGAGCATTCTGATCGCGGACGAACAGGTCGCCGGACGCGGCCGTCGGGATCGGCGCTGGGAGACGCCGCCGCGGTCAGCCGTGCTCATGTCGTGTCATGTCCGATGGCCGGAGCTCGCCAGCGCGCACATGGTTCCGACCGCACTCGGGATTGCAGCGGTCGACGCGATCTCCGCCTTCGATCGGCGCGTCCTGTTGAAGTGGCCGAACGATCTCGTGAGCGTCGACGGCAGAAAGGTCGCGGGCATGCTCACCGAGGTCGTCGCGTCGCGTCCGGGGCCGGTCGATCTGGTGTGTGGCATCGGATGCAATGTGTCGTGGCCGACCGACACGTCGGGGTTCGAGTCCGGAATCGGTCTCGACGCGCTTGGTGCGGAGCCCGTGAATCGCGTCGAACTCGCGCGGGCGATCGTCGAATCGTTCGACGCCTGCCTCGACGACGCCAGTCGACTCGGCGGGAACGCCCAGCGGGATCGGTATCGGGAACGCAGTGCAACGATCGGCCAGTACGTGCGAGCGGAGCAGTCGGCGGGAACGATCGAGGGCCTGGCGACCGACGTCGACAACGAGGGCAGGCTGATCATCGACGTCGGTGGTCGACTGATCACGGTCGATGTCGGAGACGTCGTACACCTGCGTCCGGCCGGGGGTGCTGGCGGCTAGATTCGGGCGTCGTGTCGACCGACCCGCGCCGACTTCGGCGAACCTGGCCGCAACGACTCCTTCTCGTCGCCGGCGTTGCCCTGGCCGCCATCTGTTTCGTGGCCGCCCAGGCCTTCTGGGACGCCCAGCAGGTTCTCTCCGAGTTGCCGCGTATCCGAGTCGGCCCCGACATCCTCGCCACGTCGGGCGGTCCCGGAGACCCCGTCAATTTCCTTCTCGTCGGGGTGGACAGCTCCGAGGGGCTCGACCCGGACGATCCCGTGCGTCAGGGCCGCGACCTCGTGGCCGAGGCCGACGGCCGATTCCTCTCCGACACGATTCTGCTCATGCGACTCGACCCCGCCACCGGCGACGCGGCTGTCCTGTCGATACCCCGTGACCTGTACGTGCAGGTTCCGGGATCATCGGAGTGGAAGATCAACTCGACACTGCTCATCGGCGGAATGGACACGTTGATCGAGACGATCGACGAGAATCTCGACATCCCGATCAACCACTTCGTCATGGTCGACTTCGCCGGATTCTCCAACCTCGTCGAGCTCGTCGGCGGCGTGCCCGTTTACTTTCCGTTCCCGACCCGCGACCTTGGCTCGGGGCTCGCGATCGCCGACTCGGGATGCTGGGTTCTCGATGGCCCCCAAGCTCTGGCTTACGTGAGGGCGCGCTCGATCGAGGAGATGATCGACGGCGAATGGACCCGGTTGGCCGTGCCGGCGCCCGACCTCGCTCGCATCGAACGACAGCAGGAGTTCATGGTGCTCGCCCTCGAGGAGGCCTTGAAGATCGGCGGTTCCGACATTGGCCGAATCCGGGAATTCGTCGACGTCGGAACGCAGGCCGTGCAGCTGGACGAACGCCTCACCCCTGGCGAGCTTCTCGACCTGGCGTCGGCGTTCAGCGAATACGACACGGAAGCCCTTCAGGTCGCCACCCTGCCGGTGGCAGCGCTGTTCGCCGACGATGGTCGCTACCTCGGAGAGCAACTCGTGGTCGCCGACGCGACCGGCATCCTCGAAGTCTTCCGTGGGCTCGCCGACGGCGTACGGCCCGCGGATGTGACGGTCCTCGTGAGTTCCGCCGACTCGGGTCAACAGGAACGTACGGTCGATCAGCTCGTGGAGCGCGGTTTCGGCATCGACGCAGTCGGCGACGAGCCGGTCGAGCCGGTCCAACGGACCACCATTCGCTTCGCTCCCGACGATCGCGAAACGGCGATGATCGTCGCGCGTTACCTCGAGGTCGTACCCGCCTTCGTGGCCGATCCGGCCATAGCGGGCGTGCGGCTCGACGTAGGCCCCGACTTTGCAGGGGTTCGCTCTTTTCCACGTCCGGTCACCGACGTTCGGCCCGCTGTCGTTCGTGCGGTAGACGCGATTCCGTCGAGACAACCTGTCACACCGACCACCACCCTTCCCGGTTCGCCCACGTCGGTTGTGCCCTCGGTGACCGGCGACGACGGGTCCGTGACCACGTCGACGCCGGCGACCACCACGACCGCTGATGTGTCCAACGGCCCAACGATCATTGCGCCAAGCACGAGTACCATCGTGCGTGGAAGACCCCCCGAAGGCGTGGGTTGTTCCGTTCTGGGCGGCTGAAATTTCAGCAAGGAAGTGACTTCAATGACAGTGACTGAGATCCAATCGGCATCGCGCATAGCGGTGGTTGGAACGGGCTATGTGGGCCTTACGACCGGTGCGTGTTTCGCCGAACTCGGCCACGACGTGTTGTGCGCAGACATCGATTCCAAGAAGATCGACATGCTCAAGACCGGAGAAATCCCGATCCACGAGGACGGCCTCCAGTCGATTGTGCAGGAGAACATGAAGGCGGGCCGACTCGACTTCGTGCTCGGCGCCGAGCATGCGGTCAAGGGTCGCGAGTTCATCTACCTGTGCGTGCCCACGCCGCAGGGCCCCGATGGTCGCGCTGACCTCAGCTACATCGAGGGGGCTGCCCGCGAGATCGCTCCGTTCCTTGATCGCGGTGCAGTCGTGGTCAACAAGTCGACGGTTCCGGTTGGTTCGACCCTTCTCGTCGAGCGGGCGATGGAACGACCCGACGTTTCCGTCGTCTCGAACCCCGAATTCCTCCGCGAAGGATCTGCCGTGGGCGACTTCCTGAACCCCGACCGCGTCGTGATCGGCGCGGACGACCGCGGCGCTGCCTCGCGCGTCGCCGCCCTGTATCTGGGTGTCCGCGCACCGATCCTCATCACCGATCCAGCTTCGGCCGAGACCACCAAGTACGCGTCCAATGCATTCCTGGCCACGAAGATCTCCTTCGCCAATGCGGTTGCGGCGGTATGCGAAGCAGTGGGTGCCGACGTCGCCGACGTGCTCATGGGAATCGGCTACGACTCCCGCATCGGCCATCACTTCCTCAAGCCCGGACCCGGCTGGGGCGGCTCGTGTTTCCCCAAGGACACAAAGGCCATGATCGGAATCGCCGAAGATGGCGGCTACGACTTCGCCTTTCTGAAGGGTGTCATCGAAGTCAACGAAGAGCAGTTCGACCGCATCGTCGACAAGATCCGCCACGCAGCTGGTGGAGACCTCGACGGCCGCAAAGTCGGCGTCCTCGGACTCACGTTCAAGGCTGGGACCGACGACCTCCGCGATTCACCGTCGATCGAGATCACGCGCAGGCTCATCGCCGCCGGCGCCGAGGTCTCGGCCTACGACCCCGTGGCCTCGAGCTGCCCGGTCGAGGGCGTTCGGGTCGCTGCTGACGCGTACTCGGCCGCGGAGAACGTCGACGTCGTTGCAATCCTCACCGAGTGGGAGGAATTCAAGTTCCTCGACCTCGACAAGCTCTCCGAGGTCATGGGACAGCTCAACATCGTTGACGGTCGCAACCTTCTCGACCGCGGTGCGGTCGGACGACGCGGCTTCACCTATCAGGGCGTCGGGCGTAGTTGATGGCCCGAGTCGTCGTCACCGGCGGTGCCGGATTTCTCGGATCCCACCTCGCCGACGCACTGCTCGCACGTGGCGATTCCGTTGTTGCGATCGACAATCTGATCACCGGATCGACGGACAATATCGAGCATCTCTTCGGGAGCGAAGGATTCACATTCGTGAACGCGGACGTGTCGAACTACGTGTGGGTCCCGGGCGACGTCGACGTAGTCATGCACTTCGCCTCGCCCGCCTCGCCCATCGATTATCTCGACATGCCGATCCAGACGCTCAAGGTCGGATCACTCGGGACCCACAACTGCCTTGGTCTCGCCCGAGCGAAAAACGCGAAGTTCTTCCTCGCCTCGACGTCGGAGGTGTACGGCGATCCGCTGGTGCATCCGCAGACCGAGGACTACTGGGGCAACGTGAATCCGGTCGGACCGCGAGGCGTCTACGACGAGGCGAAACGTTTCGCCGAGGCCATGACGATGGCATACCACCGTTTCCACGGCATCGACTCCCGGATCGTTCGGATCTTCAACACGTACGGACCGCGCATGCAACCGAGCGACGGACGGGTGGTCTCCAATTTCATCGTGCAGGCACTTCGACGCGACCCGATCACGATCTACGGCGATGGAAGCCAGACGCGCAGCTTCACCTACGTGGCCGACGAGATCCGCGGATTCCTCGCACTTCTCGACTCCGATGTCACGACGCCGACGAACATCGGCAACCCGGGTGAGTTCACCGTCTCCCAGCTTGCGGAACTCGTCGTCGAGATGACCAACAGCACGAGCGAGGTCACGTACCACGACCTCCCGGTCGACGACCCGACCCAGCGCAAGCCGAACATCGCCAAAGCCACCGAACTTCTTGGTTGGACGCCCGAGATCGAACTGCGGCAGGGACTCGAGCGCACGATCGAGTACTTCGCCCGATTGCTCCAGGCCTCGCAGTAACGTCGCCCGTGTGCCACGGGTTTCCATATCGGTCGAGCAGAACTGGAACTCCGTGCCTGGGGGCACGGCACGGTCGACCAACCGCCTCATCGACGAATTGCTCGAGCTCGATGACGTCTCCGTCGAAGGTCTGCACGGCCGGCACCGCGCGCAACCGACGCTGGCTCTCCCGGAGGGTCTGACATCGATCGCCGTCCCGATACCCGGGAAGGTGCTCACCCAGCTCTGGAGTCGGGCGCGCGTTCCGTCGGTCGACCGCTGGCTCGACCCGGGCGTGGATGTTGTCCATGGGCCTGCGTACACGCTGCCTCCGACGGACCGACCTTCGGTGGTCACGATTCACGACCTCGCGTTCGTGCGCCATCCCGAGTGGTTCACGAACAATGGCGTGGGGTTCTTTACTCGCTTCCTACGCCACGTGCTCGAGGACCGACCACAGGTGATCGTGCCTTCGCGGCACACCGCCGACGACTGCGTCCGGGCGGGGATCGATCCGACCCGTATTCACCTCATTCCATGGGGTAGCGACATCGAACCCGTGAGTCCCGAGGCGGTCGCCGGTGTACGGGCGCGGTACGGGGTCGCCGATGACGCCGTCGTCTTCGTGGGCACCCGGGAGCCGCGAAAGAACCTCTCGACTCTCCTCGAGGCCATGGCCCGGCTCCCCAAACGCCAGCTCGTGGTCGTGGGTCCCGATGGCTGGGGAGATGTCGACGTGAGCGGTGCACTGACCCTGGGACAACTTCCGAGCGACGATGTCCGCGCACTCATGGCCGGCGCTGGTCTCGTCGCCTACCCAAGCCACTTCGAGGGGTTCGGGTTACCCGTTCTCGAGGCCATGGCACAGGGCGCCCCCGTCGTGACCACCGAAGGCACCGCGTCGGCCGAGGTCGGGGGCGACGCCGTCGTGGCTGTCGACACGAGCGACGCCGAGGTGCTGGCCGCCGCCATCGAGGAGACGCTGTCGTCATCTGAGCTCCGGGCCGAGCTCTCCGATCGAGGGCGGCGGCGGGCGAAGGGGTTCTCGTGGCGGCGAACGGCCGACGCCACCACATCGGTGTACGAGGGAGCGATTTCGTGACCGGCGACAGCAACGTTGTCGTCGGGCTGAACCTGCTGTTCCTTCGTCCGGGCATCGTCGGCGGCAGTGAGAGCTACGCAACGCGGCTCATCGATGCCTTGTCGGCACAAGCGTCGACCATCGAGGCAAGGCCGATCTGCACCGCGCTCGCCCAGCGCGCCCACCCGAAACGTCTGGCCGATGCGCTGCTCGCGCCGCGCGGATTCGATCGACCCGCCGCTCGAACCGTGCTCGAGCGGACGTGGCTGCCACGGATGCTGAGAACGGGCGGGTTCGATCTGGTCCATCACGTCGGTGGCACGTTGCCGACACGATCGGAACTTCCCGCGGTCGTGACCGTGCACGATCTGCAGCCGCTCGACCTGCCACACAACTTCTCGGCGGTGAAACGACGATGGCTTGCACATGCGATTCCCCAGGCCATCAGGGGTGCATCGGTCGTCACGACTCCGTCGGACCTCGTCGCGTCGCAGATCGTGGAGCGTTTCGGGATCGATCCCGCTCGCGTCATCCCGGTGCCCGTTTTCGCTCCTCCCTCGACCGCGTCGTCACATGAGCGGCCGTCGTCGAGGGTCGAGTCCCTTCTCGGGCGGGGCCCGGTATTCCTGTACCCGGCGATGACGCTCGCTCACAAGAACCACAAGATGCTGTTCGAGGCGTTCGGCGCCGCCCACCCGAGCGGCGATGCATCGCTTGTGTGTGTGGGATCGACGGGGCGGGACGACGCTTCGATCAGAGAGGTCGCTGACCGGGTTGCGAGCGTTCACATGCTCGGTCACGTACCGACCGCCGATCTGTCGGCACTGCTCACGAGGGCCACCGCAGTGGTGTTCCCTTCACGATATGAAGGATTCGGCCTGCCAGTTCTCGAAGCGCAACGTGCCGAGACACCGGTCATCGCCTCGTCGGCGGGTGCGATCCCCGAAGTCGCTGGCGACGGGGCGATGCTTCTCGATCCAGACGACGTCGACGGGTGGGCCGCGGCGCTGGCCGACCCGCCCGCGGGCGAAGCCAGGCGCCGTCTGGTCGATGCCGGGCGAAGAAATGCCGAGCGCTACGGGCCGAAAGTCACTGCCGAGGCCCAGCTCGCGGCGTACCGCCTCGCCGTCGAACGCTCCTAGGCTCTGGGCCGGTGAAGATCCAGGTCCTGTGCCCCCATTTCGAGCCCGACAGCGCGCCCACGGGTGAGTTCATGAGCGCGATCGTGAACAACCTCGGAGAGATGGGCCACGAGCTGCACGTCGTCACGGCGCTCCCGTGGTACCGCGATCACGCGGTGGAAGCGGGCTGGGAGGGGCGACCGGTACGTACCGAGCGTCGGCCATGGGGTGCGATCACTCGCGTTCACCCGTTTCCGACCGACAAGTCCAACATCGCCGCCCGCGCCGCCGCGTTCGGGGGGTTCACTGCGATCGGCTTGGGGACTGCGGTTGTCGACCGCTTCGACGCCGACCTCGTGTTCGCCATGTCGCCACCGCTGTCGTTGGGCCTCGCCGGATGGCTCGCGGCCAGACGCCGTCGTGCCCCGTTCGTGTTCAACATCCAGGACGTGTTCCCGGACGTAGCGGTCGAGACCGGAACCATCACCAACGAGCGGGTCATCGAGGCCGCGCGTCGGCTCGAGGCCTTCGTGTACGACCGGGCCGACGTGG
>JBPCTR010000204.1:0-15719 GCA_051011575.1 Acidimicrobiales bacterium
GAGTTTTTCGGCTTCGCGGTCGTGCATGGTGAGAAAGGCGTCGCCCGTGACCGGGTCCATGTGCATGGAGACGGTGACGTCGCCGTTCTTGAGGGTGCGGCAGCTCATCCCGTATTTGGGGTTGGCCGGGTCGGTGTCTTCGCCGTCGGGGTCGGCGGCATTCAGCCAGTAGCCGAGCGCGAAGGACCAGTCCGCCCACTGCAGCTTCTCCGCCCATTCGATGAAGAGGTGTTGGTCGCGGACCATGAGTCCGTGGATGCGAGTGTTGTCGACCGCCTTGAGTTCGGCGAGGTGGTGGCGGCTGACGGTGCCGGCGGTGAGCGCGTCACCGAGCGGATGAAAGTCGCGCAGCCAGATCGCGAAGGTGCGGTCGGGGCCGACGTTCCGGGGGTTCAACCGCAACTGTTTGGCGAGGTGGCTCGTGAGCGAGCGCTCGCGGCCGCAGCGGACCGACAGTGCGGCCGCTTCGGCTTCAGCCAGTGCCCCCGCCTTGATGCCCTGCAATCGAGTCTCGGCCCGCAGGGTTTCGATGGCGAAGGTGTTCAGGTCGTCGATGGGAAGGAACGCGGGGTCGAGCCCGGCGACCTCGTCCAGCGCGGCGTGGAGCCGATCCATCGCCTGCGCGCCACGATCCACGACATCGACTGTTGCCACTGCTGCACACCTCCCTTCGAAACACAGACCAACGGATTCGGGACGGAATCGATAGCCAGCTTTCGCCGGGGGGTGGCGAGCGGGTATCCGTGAGCCTACCAGAACATACGTTCGATAGCAACGGTGGTATCGCCAATTTTTGCTGGTCTTTCAGCAGTTCGAGAGCGGGCGACGGGAAGTCAGTCCGGGGGAGGGAGGTCGTCGGGCATCGCGGAAGTGACCACCACCGACGGTCCGTCGGTTGGCGCCTCCTGACGGATGAAGAGCTCCTGGCTCATGTCGGGAATGGTCTCGGGAAGGTCGTCGAGCGCGAACCAGCCGATCTCGAGGATCTCGGCGGCCTGGGCGCGAATGCTGTCGGGATCGATGCCGGGTGCCGGGCGGGCCTCGTAGATGAAGTTCACCCGCTGCATCGTGGTCTCGACGAGAACCAGTGGGTCGCTGGTCAGCTCGATCTCGATCCCGGTCTCTTCGATGGCTTCGCGCCGTACGGCATCCTCGGGTGACTCTCCGGCGTCGAGCAGGCCTCCGGGCATCCCCCAGCGCCATCGGTAGGCAGGCTTGACCAGCAGAATTCGGCCGTCATCCCGCACGATCCGCGCTTGTGCTCCGAGCGTGTAGCTGGGTGCGATCGTCCGAACGGCGCGCTGGCGAACCGGCTCGGGAAGTGCCCGGAACAGCCGCATGGCCGGGCGGGGAAGTGACGCCATCGCGCCATCGTACGGGTGTCAGAACAGAAGCAGAAGAAGTACCACGCCGCCGGCGATCATCGACGCGGTGATCGCCGCTGCGAAAGCGGCGCCGAACGCACGCCGCACGCCCGAGGTTTGCTCGACGACAACGTATTCGACCGGGGGAGCGGTTGTGAGGGTGAACTGGGATCGTACGGCGGGGGGCTGCTGAGCGATCGGCGTGCGAACCGCCTCGGCATCGATCTGGTCATTCGCCGCGACTTCGGCCGGACTCGGGTCACGAATCGCACCTTCGTCGTCGGAAGGTGGGCGCCAGCTGCCGTCGGGCCCGCGTTCCCAGCCGGGCAGGGGAGGAGAATTCTCCGGCCACTCTTCCGGTGGGTTCCAACCACCGTCGAGGTCCATCCACCAACCGGGACCTCTGCGAACGTCGCTCGCAGTCATGTGCTCTTGTGCTCCTTGCGGCCCTATTCCGGCTAACGGGGTCAAACGCTACCGGCAGATCCCGCGCGATACGAAACCGGATCAGCTCCGCAAATGATCGGCAATATTTCCGTTTTCATCAAGCAGAAATGCTGTGTCGCCGCTGTTGTTCCATACGGGCGGTTCGGGGTCGCACCAGAACAGTTCGGCGGGCGACTCGTCCAGCGCGTCGTCGCCACATCCGGTACGGATCCGCGCTTCATCGCCAGGACCCAACGTGACAGCCGGAAACTCGAATCGATGCCTCGTCGATTCGTCGCGCAGCGCCCACCCTCGAAGGTCCACCGCGGTGTCCCCATCGTTGCGGATCACGACCCACTCACCGTTCGGGTTCTGCCGATCGTCGCCCGGTGCATCGGCCTCGACCTCGACGATCACCAGCCCCGTCGCCGAGGCCGGGCCACACGCATCGACCGCCCACAAACCGACCCCGCCCTCCGCGGCCCGTTGTTCCGCCTCTTCGAAATCGCGCGTCCATTGATGATCGCTCTGCGCTCGCGCCACCGCGTTTCCGTTCTCGAGCTGTTCGAGATTGACGAACCGATCGCCGACCCACAGGAACGCCAACTCCCGGCCGAAGTCATCGATCTCGGCCGGCCAGGGCCACAGGACCGCGTCGCTCGACCCGAGCAGTGACGTGAGCGCGGCCTTCGACTCGGCCCCGAAGCACTCGTGGGCCTCTGGGCTGTTGATTCCGATCAGACGAATTTCGAGGTCGCCCTCGGAACTCGTGGCGCGCACGCTGTCGCCGTCGCTCACTCGGGTGACCTCGATCGGCAATCCGTCGGGCGGGGCAGGAACGACGAGACCCGGGCGCCCGACATCGGTCGACGAGTCGACCCGCTGCGTCGTCACCGACCCGGTGCCGAGGCCACTCGAACAGGCCGTGCTCATGATGGCGGCGGCGATCACGACCGCGATTGTCGACAGCCTGCGTCGGGGCGACCTCACGGGGTGGCCGCCGGTGCCTGACGTCACAGAAATTCGCCTCCAGAGCGCTTGTGAAAGAAGGTACAATGTATCCATACGCAGCGCTTCGGTGCTGCCAGCCAGGAGTCCTTCCCCCAAGGACTTCGAGGCTCTCGAAGATCCCTGCCGTACCCCCCTTTCGGCGGGGATCTTCCATTTTTCTCACTCTCCGCTGACGCCTCGCCCCGTACCCATGCGACTAGCGTGGTGGGGTGCGCCTGGTTCTGCGATCAGCTTTCGGTGTCGCGCAGCTCGCGGTGGCGGTCGTACTCGCGGGAGGCGCTCTCGCCTTCACCCTTGCGGCGCTCGCGCCCTCCCTCGCCGACCTCTGGGGAGCGAAGGTCACATCGGCCGCCCCCATCGACCTCTCCATCCTCGAGACGACCACCGTCGTCTACGACCGCAACGGTGAGCTCATCGCCGAGCTGCGCGCCGAGATCGACCGGGAGTACCTCACGCTCGACGAGATGTCGGAGGAGATCATCGAGTCGGTCCTCGCGGTCGAGGACGAACACTTCTACCAACACGCCGGCATCAACGCCACGGCCATCACCCGAGCCCTCGTCACGAACGTGTCGGCCGGCGGCGAAATCCGACAGGGCGGATCGACCATCACCCAGCAACTCGTGAAGCTCGGCGTCGTAGGCGATGCCGTCGATCTCGACCGCAAGCTCGCGGAAGCGGCCATCGCGATGCGGCTCGAAGATCAGATGACCAAGGACGAGATCCTCGAGCGCTACCTCAACGCGGTGTACTTCGGCGGAGGTGCCTACGGAGTGCAGTCGGCGGCCGAGCTGTACTTCAACAAGGACGCCAGCCAACTCGACTACGGCGAGAGCGCCATGCTCGCCGGGCTCATCTCGAACGCGAACTTTTACGATCCGGTGTACCACCCATCGCGTGCACTGAACCGACGCAATACCGCTCTCGGGCGGCTGGTGGCGACCGGTCTGATCACGCAGGCCGAGCGCGAGGAGTACGCCACGCGGATCCTGCCTCGCTATCGCCAGCTCGAAGGCGAGCAGTTTCTCGATACCTACTTCGTGGAAGAGGTGCGCCGGCTTCTGATCGACGACCCCCGCCTGGGCGCCACGCCGTCGGAGCGTTTCAACACACTGTTCTACGGCGGCCTCGAGGTGCACACGACGTTCGACCCGGTGGCTCAGGCGCTCGCCGAGAATGCGATGGCTGCCGAACTCAACGAGAACAATCTCGGCATCATCGGCGCGCTGGTCTCCGTCGAACCCGGCAGCGGCGCCGTGCGTGCCATGATCGGCGGCCCCGGCTTCGAGCAGTTCGAGTTCAACGTGACCACGCAGAAGGGACGCCCCACCGGCTCCTCCTTCAAGCCATACGTCCTCGCCGCCGCGTTCGAACATGGCGGCCTGGTTCCGGGCGACGAGCTGAGCAACAAGTCGCCCTGCGAGTTCGACAACCCGAGCGGGTTCCCGAACCCGTATGAGGCGGGCGACTACGGCGGCACTCGTCGCGACTCGAGCTTCACTCTCGAGGGTCACACCCTCCGCTCGACAAACTGCGGGTTCCTCCGCCTCGCCCAGATCGTGGGCCCGAACAACGTGATCGACACGGCCCGGGCCCTCGGTGTGACCAGCCGGATCGAAGGTGTGATCTCGATGCCGCTCGGCCCCTACGACATCACACCGATCGAAATGGCCAACGCCTACGCCACCTTCGCGAACGACGGCATCCGGGTCGAACCCCATCTGATAAGCCGGGTCACCCAGGGCGAGAACGTGATCATCGAGCACGACCCGCGGCCATTCCGCGCAGTGCAGCCCCAAACCGCCCGTCTCATCACCGACATCCTCGAGAAGAATGTCAACTGCTCACGCGGCGCCTGCACCGGCCGCCGAGCACAGCTCGCCGAACACCCCGCCGCCGGCAAGACGGGCACCGGGCAGTCGAACTACGACGCCTGGTTCGTCGGCTTCACAGCTCAGCTCGCCACCGCGGTGTGGATGGGCGGCCAGGAAGAGCAGATCACGATGCGCTACGACTGGCGTGATCCCGAGCAAAATCGCGCCGATTACACCGAGGCATTCGGTCAATTCGCCGACAGCGGCGTCACGGGCGGATCGATCCCGGCCACCATTTGGGGTCGATTCATGAACGACTACATGGCTGGCCTTCCCGTGGTCGAGTTCGTCGAACCCGACCGCACCCGAACCGGTAAACGCATCACATTCCTCGGCGAGAAGGAAGAGGCGACCGTGGTGCGCAACAGCCCGTGCGGGTCCGAGGCGGCCGAGGTCGACCAGGACGCCGACGGCGACATCGACTGGTGCCGCAACCTCGGCGGAGTGGCCTACGACGAAGAAACCGGATGCCCGGCCCTGCTCGTGCACGTCGACCGCGATGGCGATGGCATCAAGGAGAGCTGCATCGCGCGGAAGCGTCCGGAGGGCTCGATCGACCCCAACGCACCCACCACGACCACCACCGTTGCGACGGAATCGACCACGACCACAACCACCGCCGGCGGGACCACTACGGCCGCGCCCACAACGACCGCGGCGCCGACGACGACGGCGGCTCCTACCACGACTGCCCCATAGGGCCTCCCGCCACCGCGGTCGCTAGCCTCGGCACACGTAACGCCACCGGGGAGCCCATGTCCGAACTGACCGCCCTGCTCGAGCTGCAATCGCTCGACAACACCCTCGACCAGCTTCGGTACCGCCACGAGCATCTCCCCGAGCGTCAGGAACTCACCGACATCGCGTCGGAACTCGATGCGCTCACCCGCGCCTTCGCCTCCACCGAGGCCACCCGCGAGGGTCTCCGCAAACGGGAGCGCGACCTCGAGGCCGACGCCACCGACGTGAAGGAGAAGGCCGCCAGACTCGACGGACGGCTCTACGACGGCTCGGTGACATCGCCCAAGGAAGCGACCACGCTGACCGAGGAGGTTGCCAGTCTCAAGGCGCGCCAGTCCGAACTCGAGGATCAGGCGATCGAGCTGCTGGTGGAGATCGAGCCGCTCGACGAGCACATGGTCGACGCCGAGGCGGCCCGTGGCGAGCTCGAGGCCAGGCAGGCCGATTCCACGTCTCGGCTCGAGAAGGCCACCGCCGACCTCGAAGGAGAGATCGCTGCAGCCGAGTCGGAACGCGCAACTGCCGCGGGCCTACTCACCGAGGATCGGCTCGAGCAGTATCGCAAGCTCCGAATCACGTATGGGCCGGCGGCCATCGTCGAGTTCGACCCGGACCACAGCGGCGGATGCCCGGTCGCGATGTCCGCAGTGGAACTCGACCGGTGGAAGCACCTTCCGGCCGGCACCCTCGAGAATTGTGTCGACTGCGGCCGTCTGGTCGCCAAGCTCACCTAAGTCGCTCTTGTTCTTCTGGTTTCTCGGTCTCTCGTTCGCCGCCGTTCTGGTGGTGTTTTCGTCACCGGCGATCGACTATCGCCTCGTCATGTTCGGCGCGATCCTTCCCGTGGCGGAGGGCATCGCGGGAGGTCCGTGGGTGCTCCACACGCTTGTCGCACCGGTCGTCGTCATGGGTGTGGTCATGCTCGCCACCCAGGGCCGTCGACTGGTTCGCCGACAATGGCTCGGCGTGCCCATTGGACTGTTCCTCCATCTCGTTCTCGACGGCAGTTGGGCCGATGCCGACGTGTTCTGGTGGCCGTTCCTCGGGGTGAGCGACGTGCTCGGGGGTTCGGCGGTGAACGAGTTCTCCCGCTCGCTCCCCGTTGTGGTGCTGATGGAGCTGGTCGGCCTCGCGGCCCTCGTGTTCCTGGTCGAGCGGCTGGATCTTCGGGGCGAGGGACGCGACCTGTTCCGCCGAACTGGGCAGATTCTCCGCAGTCGTATGGAATGATGCGGGCTGCGATCGCTCGACGATCGCATCGCCGTCAGGGGGAATCGGGAACATGACTGCACCAGATCACACGCTCGCGGGATGGCTGCATCGCCGCGTCATCCAAACTCCTGACCGTCCGGCAATCACCTTCGAGGGAACGACACTCACCTACGCAGAGTTCAGCGAGCGGGTCGGACGTACCGCCGGGGTGCTGCGCGATCGGGGAGTGGGATCGGGTGATCGGGTCGCCTACCTCGCCTTCAACCATCCAACGTTCCTCGAATCGCTCTTCGCCTGCGCGCAGATCGGTGCGATCTTCGTGCCGCTCAACTTCCGGCTGACCGGGCCGGAGCTGGCGTTCATGGTTGCCGACGCCGATGTGCATGTGATGATCGCCGGCCCCGACCACCGCGGTGTGCTCGACCCCGCCCGCGCCGATATGACGTCGGTGGAGCACTGGCTGGCGGTGGAGGGAACGGCCGACTCGTGGGAGGAACTGGAACCGCTCGTGGGCGCCGCCACGCCCATTCAGCGAGTGGCGCCGATCGACGCCGAGGATACGGCGCTGATCATGTACACATCGGGAACGACGGGACACCCCAAAGGAGCGATGCTCAGCCACGCCAACCTTTGGTGGAACAACATCGGCACCATGCTCACCGGCGAGTACACCGACGAAGAGGTCACCCTCGTGTTCGCGCCGCTGTTTCACATCGGCGGGCTGAACGTGACCACTCTCGTCGTCATGCAGCGCGGCGGTCACGTCATTCTGCACCGCCATTTCGACCCCGCGGCTGCGATCAACGCGATCGAGGAACATCGTGTCTCCTCGCTGTTCGGTGTGCCTGCCATGTTCCTGTTCATGAGCCAGCTTCCCGAGTTCGATACCGCCGACCTGTCGTCGATCAAGATCACGATCTGCGGCGGAGCGCCGGTCCCGGAACCCCTCATGAAGAGGTATGCGGGTATCGGAGTGCCCTTTCAGCAGGGATACGGCCTAACCGAGACGTCACCGTCGCTCACCGTGCTCACGAAGGAGTTCACCGAGGCGAAGCTCGGGTCGGCGGGCCGGCCGGTGTACTTCATGGACCTGAAACTGATGGCCGAAGACGGGTCGACGGTCACCGAACCATTCGCGAAAGGCGAGATCTGCGCGCGTGGCCCCAACATCATGAAGGGGTACTGGAACCGACCGGAGGCCACTGCCGAGGCGATCGACGCCGACGGCTGGTTCCGCACGGGCGACGCCGGCTACGTCGATGAGGACGGTTTTTGGTTTGTGGTCGACCGGGTCAAGGACATGGTGATCACTGGCGGCGAGAACGTGTACCCCGCCGAGGTGGAAGAAGTGCTGCTCGATCATCCGGCGATCGCGGAGGTCGCGGTCATCGGAACGCCGTCGGAGGAGTGGGGCGAGGCGGTGACTGCGGTGTGCTCGCTGCATGGCGACAACGGCCTCGCGCTCGATGAACTTCGCACGTTCGCCGGCGAACGCCTGGCCCGCTACAAGCTGCCCACCCGCCTCGAATGTGTCGAGGAGATCCCGCACAACGCATCGGGGAAGATGCTCAAACGGGAGCTGCGCGACCGCTTCTGCGAATGAACGCGACCGATCCCGGGCCGTGAGGCCCGGGATCGGCTGGTTTCCGGACGGGGGAATCCGGAAGAACTACTCGGCGTCGGCCTCGGTGGACGCGGTGTCGATGGCGGGGGCACCGGCACCGACGGCAACCTTGCGGGGCTTGGCCGACTCGGCGACCGGGATGCGCACGGTGAGCACGCCGAGGTCGTAGTCGGCGGTCAGCTGGCTGGCATCGAGGTTCTCGCCGATCTGGAAGGTCTGGCGAACAGCGTTCGGACGGCGGCGGCGACTCACGCGCTGGGCGCCTTCGGCGACGTCGAAGTCGCGGGAGGCGTCGAGCCGGAGCGTTCGGCCGTCGACCGTGACGTCGACGGTTTCCGGGTCGACGCCCGGGATGGCGATGTTCAACTCGACGCCGTCGTCGGAACGCACGACGTCGTAGTCGAGGCTGGCCGTGGGGGTCGTGGCGAACTCGAAGAGGGGGTCAAATTGTCGGAGCATCGTTGGGTTCTCCTTGAGAAAGTTGAGTGGATGGTGCTCAAGTCCGTTCAACACCGCAGCAGCGAGTTCATTCCCGGTTCTTCTTCGATTCTCATGCCCGTCTCGTAGGCTGCCCCGGTGTCGACGCCCACCCGCTCCCTGCGCACGGCCGACGGCACCAACACGGGCGCATTCGGGCTGATCGAGTGGTCGATGCTCGGAGTCGTCGCCCTCATCTGGGGTTCGTCGTTCCTCTGGATCGCGATCGGGCTGGACTCGCTGCATCCGGGGGCGGTTGCCTTCCTTCGCTCGATTCTGGGTGCGGTCGCGATGTCCTTCGTACCGGCCTCCCGCAGACCCGTGGAGAGGTCCGCCCTCCCGGTCATCGCCATCATCGGTGTGTTCGGTACGCTCGCTCCCGCGCTGTTCTTTGCCTTTGCCGAGCAGCGCATCGAGTCGTCGGTTGCGGGCATGGTGCAGTCGGCGGCTCCGCTGGTGATCCTCTTCCTCGCCGTGGTCATGTCTCGCAAGAGCCCCGGGCGGATCCAGGTGGTCGGGTTGTTCATCGGTTTCGGGGGAGGGGTACTTCTCGCGCTCCCGAACGTGGTCGGGTCCGACGCGCAACCCCTGGGAGTGCTGCTCGTTCTCGGGGCGATCACGTGCTACTCGGTGTCATCGAACCTGCTACCTCCGGTCGTTCAGGAGTTCGGCGGGCCAGCCGTGATGACCCGGGCGCTGTGGATCAGCTCGATCCTCCTGTTTCCCTACGGCCTCTGGGGGCTCGCCAACTCTTCGTTCGCATGGTCGGCCGTGCTCGCAATGACGATTCTGGGCGTCTTCGGCACCGGCCTCGCCCGGACCGTGTTCGCGGAACTCATCGGCCGCGCCGGCGCACCGCGCGCATCCATGGTCAGCTATTTCGTGCCCGTTGTGGCCGTGATCCTCGGCGTGACGTTCCGGAGCGACACGGTCTCGGCCATGGAACTGCTCGGCCTTGCTGTCATCCTCTCGTCAGCATGGCTCATCAGTCGCGCCCAAACGGCGTCCTCCCACTAGCCGATCGGGCAGACTCCTCCCCATGGATCGATGGACGCCAAAACGGATGCGGTACCTCCGCCGTCGGCTCTCCCTCGACCCACGCACCATTCTTGATGTGGGCGTGGCCGTCGGAACCCCCACGCTGCTCGAAGCCTTTCCCAACAAGCGCTTTCTCCTCATCGAGCCGCTCGACGTCTATGCCGAGTCAATCGAGAAGATTCTCGACAGTCACAATGCAACCTGGATCAGGAAGGCTGCGGGCGCCGCGCCCGGATCCCTCGATTTCCACCACGACGTCGAGAAGCCCGCGATCAGTACCTTTCACGACAAGACGCCGCTCGAGGGCTCGTCGGGAACCGTCCGATCGACTGCCGTCGAGGTCGACACGCTCGACAACATCGTGCGCGAGAGCGGCGTGAAAGGCCCATTCGGTCTGAAGATCGACACCGAGGGTCATGAGCTCGATGTGCTGAGGGGTGCGGCCGAAACACTTGCCGAAACGCAGTTCATCGTGGCCGAGGTCTCCGTGGCCAAGCGGTTCGCGGACGGATACACCTTCGCCGAGCTCATCGCCGAGTGCGCCAAGAACGACTTCCATCTGGTCGATGTCCTGAAGATCGCACCCGACCGCCCCGACGGGCCACCGCCCAAGTTTATGGACCTGTTCTTCGCTCGGAAGCAGTGGGACGTCGACGCGACGCGGGCGTAGCCCGGAATCAGCCAGGGCTCGCGCGGGTTCCGCCTCTGTGACCATCGGACGGGGACAGCTTCGGGGCGGCGCGATCACTGTCGCCGTGTGTGCGCTCTGGGCCTTCCTGGCTCTGCGCCGGCCGGAACTCACCTACCATTTCGCCCCGCTCATCGCTGCGACCGCGTGGCCGGTTGCCCTTCGGACAGGCGGGCGGCGGTCGCGTCGCGATGCTGCCATCGGCGGCGTGGCGGCCGCGGCGGTCGTCATCGTGACGGGTCTCGTTCTCCACGTGGCCGACGCGCTCGACGGCCCAACGTTCTGGAACGACGGACCGGCCCTCAGCGAGAACATCATCTTCGCTCTGGTTGGTGCAGGCTTCGGGGCCCGAGTCGCCAGCCGTGAACGCCCAGGTCTGCTCGGCTCGCTCTTCGGATTGGAGTAGCCGACCCGAAGGCCACGTGGTGTGCTGGGTCGTGCGCTTGGGGCACCGTACGCTCGGGCCATGGATGCTGTCTTCTCCAATGTCGATCAACTCTTCACCGAGCTCGTTCCCGATCCCGAATCGTTCGAGGGTGGACCCGAAATGCTCGTGGGCCCGCTCATCGAAGGCGCGATCGACAGCGGGGTGTGGACCTGCGGTGTCGGTTCCTGGGACGAGAAGGACTACGAGGTGAACGAGGTGATGGTGATGGTCGACGGACGCCTCCGCATCACCGACGGTGGGAGTCCCGACGCACCGGTCCACGACCTTCGCGCCGGCGACATGTTCTTCCTCCCCAAGGGCTGGGCCGGCCGCTGGGAAGTCGTCGAACCGATGAAGAAGATCTACTTCATCGTCGAGTAGTGGTGAGTTGGGCTGAGCGGTGCGCTCGAGCCGACGTCGGCGCGCCGTGGTCAGGGAAACGCGATGAGCACGTCATTCATCGGGATTGCGAGCGTCCGACCACCAATTGAGGAGCCCTCGCCGTCAAGGAGCTCGAACGAGTCGAACAGGAACGGCAGCGCACGGCCGTTGAGACCGGATGCGTTCTGCGTGTCGAAGATCTGGCTCACATGGAAATGAAGGTGGGGCGCGTCGGTGTTTCCCGAGTTGCCGAGCCTGCCCAACACATCGCCCTTCTTCACCTGATCACCCACAGCCATGGTGAGGCTCCCGGGTATCAAGTGGGCGTACGTCACGAATCGATCGTCGCCGATGTCGAGAATGATGCAATTCCCGCACCTCATGTCGAGCGGGATCGGGCCCGCTGGGCGCGAGCCGGGCACGTTGTCGGGGACGCCGTCGATAGTCATTGCAATTGTGCCGTCGGCGACCGCGAGGATCTCTTCGCCGTACGCATGGTGGGCTGCATTATCCGTTTCCTCGCCGACGAAGTCGTTCCCGTCCGGACCCTTGCGGACGAAGTCGACCGCGTATCGCATCGGAATTCGCACCGTACCCTCGAACACCTCGACGTTTCGGCTATGTGGCGATTCGTCGGTGTTGTTGGCCGCCAACCAGTTGTCTCCCCGCAATGGTGGGCCCAGTACGACTGGATCCTCATCCTCTATCGGGACGACCAATCGTTCCTCGGTCTCCGCGTCGGCGGACTGCATGGTTACGACGTGCGTGATGGGGTTGTTCGACAGGTCGGCAGGCAACGACAACCACATGAAAACCAAGAGCTCGGCGCCTGGCTCGATCAACGTGGACGGCTCCGCCTCTCGGTCGATTCGCGTCGATCCCTCAGCGAGCCGCTCGCAGAGATCCGAGCCGGCGTACGAGGCGAGTATGTTCTCCCCGCTGGTCGCGTCACACCTGTTCGAGGTTCACCGCCGTGGTTCCCAAGTTCTGGATCGAGAGTTCGTATACCGCGAGCGTCTCGTCTTGGGTTTGGACCGATCGAACCGGATCGATGGTTCCCAACCGAATCGACTGGGCCGAGCTACCCGAGATGGAGCTGGTCGAACTGCAATTGCGAGAGCTCTGGAACTGCCAAAAACCCGCGGCGACCAGTGCCAGCACCACAGCTATAGCCAACCCCCGACGCCGCATGTGACCCGGCCCCCTTCGTCCGGGTCAACGTAGCCCGGGTGGCGATGATGAAGCCGAGCGACGACAGTGGAAGGCAAGTCAGCCGATTGGAGGAACGGCGTGCTCGGCCGGCTTTCCGTCCCATCCTGCTGCTCGTTCTGCGTCGCGCAATGCCGACACGACGTCGGCTCTCTGGTATGGCTTGTGGAGGAATCCGGTGAACGCTTCGTTCGGCAGGCTCACGTCGGCGACGTCCGGGACGTCCGCGTTGTATCCGCTCGAGAAGATGACCGGAAGGTCTGGCCGGCTCGCTCTCATGGCCGCGCACACCTCGTATCCGTTCAATCTCGGCATCTTGACATCGAGAATCACGATGTCGATGTCAGCCGCATGGCGCTCGAATGTCTGAACGGCTTCCGCCCCATCGGCTGCACTGAGGACGCGCAAGCCGAGATTTTCGAGCAGGTCGCCGGTCGCCTTGAGAATCTGCTCCTGGTCGTCGACGAGCATGACCGTTCTTTGGAAGGTGGCGCCGTCGTCGAGATCAGGCTCTGTCGATGCTGCCACGGGCTTGGACGAGGTCGGGAACAGGACCTGGAATCTTGACCCCTCGCCCACTTCGCTCGAAACGGAGAGATGGCCGGAGTGGCTTCGTACGATTCCGATCGTCGAGGAAAGGCCGAGGCCTCGTCCGTCAAACTTGGTCGAGTAATAGGGGTCGAAGATCACCTCCAGGTCGTCGGAGGATATTCCTGAGCCGGTATCGCTGACTTCGAGACTGATGTATTTTCCTGGGAGCGGTTCCGAGTCGGACCAGGAGCCGCCGGAATATCCCGGTAGAACCGTCACTTCCCGCACGCGAACATCAACGGTCCCGGTCGTGTCGCCAATGGCCTCGGACGCATTCGTGACGAGGTTCAGAACCACCTGACCCAGCTGAGCGTCGTCGCCGTCGATCGCGCCCACCTCTTCCATGTCGATGTCGAGACCGATCTTCTTTGAGAGTGAGACTTTCAAGAGCTCCACGATCGAGCGGACGATTCTTGGAAGGGACACGGGCCGTACATTCGGCCGTGATTCGCCGGCGTAGGTCAACATTTGGTCGCATAGCCGGGATGCCTCGGCGGCGGCATCCCGGGTGGCCTTGAGACGGGGGAGACCTCGGTGATCGCTAGCCATCGCCAGTTCGGTGTTCCCGACGATGATCTGAAGGAGGTTGTTGAAATCGTGCGCGATGCCACCGGCGAGCATTCCCACGCTCTTGAGCTTCTGCGAATGCCGCAGCTGAACCTCCAGGGCCGACCGTTCCTGCTCCGCCATGACCCGTTGTGTGACGTCGCGCGTAATCGCGAGGTGTCGAGGTGGTTCTCCGTCGGCGGTTACAAGGGGTACTGCATGGGTTTCGACGTGGCGAGTGGTGCCACGGAGCCCTTCCAGATCGAACTCCAGCGTGCCGGATTGTCCGTTCATCACTCGCTCATTCAGCGCGATGAATGCATCGCGGTCTGCCTCGGCGATGAGCGAGTACACGTTCAGACCTCTCACCTGTTCGATCGAGTCCGCTTCGATCATCGCCAAGCCCGCGGCGTTCATGTCGACAAGCTCGCCCGAACCCGTGATCACCTTCACACACTCGGGCTCAGACTCGACGATCGCGCGAAGCTGCGTGGTCGTGTATTCGAGCTCAGCTGTCCGTTCGCCGACCTGTCGTTCGAGATCGTCTCGGTACGCGGCCAGCGCTTCTTCTGCAGCGGTACGCCGACGCACCTCGTCCTCGAGTTCGACGTTTGCGTGCTGAAGATCCTGCGTTCGCTCGGAGACCTCGTGTTCGATGCGGCCAGCACGTCCGAGGAGGGAACGGAGCAGGGCGGCGACGAGCACTGTCAGCAGAAGCCCGCCGAACAGCGCCGCGTGTGGCGCAAGCGTCCGGAATTCGCTGTAGTACGACGGGCCAGCGTTGAACTCGATTCCGAGTTCGTTCCCGCCCCATTCGAACGTCTCGATCGTGCTGAGCTCGGCACCAGCATTTCGCCCGAACGGCAAGCTGTCACCGCTTCGCGGTGTGGGTCCCCCCGAGGAGTCGGCGGTGTAGAGAAGCTGGTAGCTCTGCTCACCGGTCTGGTGAAGTACCCGCAGGTCGATGTCGGTTGGATCAAGATTGGCCAGTGATGACTCGATGGTTTGACCGATGTCGATGACGGCGACGAAGTAGCCGAGGAGGCCCGCGCTCCGTTGCCCGAGTGTGGACGATTGCGCCGTTGTCTCGTATCGAGGCAAAAATCCCAAGGCTCCACGCGACCCGTCTTGCGACTGCACGAGATCGAGTGGCATCGCAACCGAGAACTCACCTGTCTCACCGGCCTCGTCGAGTGCTCGTCGCCTGGTGGGCTCGGAGTAGACATCAAAGCCAATCGCCGTTTCGTTGCCAGAGGACGGCCTGATCCAGTCGACGACCACGTACCGGTCTCGGTTGCCAGCAGGAACGAGTTCGCCCCTGGAGTCGCGCTCGGAGACGGCGAAGTCCGGCTGCCCTGCATCTCGAGCGGTGCGCTCATACGCTGACCGTTCCTCATGCTGGATCACCGGATTCCAGCTAAGCCCCAAAATTGCAGGGTTTCTGTCAAGGATCGGATCGACAACGGTCGTGAGCTCCCCGGCCGTGATGTTGGTCGAGATCGCATAGAGCGACCGGAGATCTTCCAGGCCCGCACTTGTTTCGAGGAACTGTTCTTCGATGACGAGCAAGCGCTCACGGGATTCAGCGCGGAAGCCTTCCTCGGCGAGTCGATCCTCGACATGGCGTAGCCACGTCCACGAAAGGAGCGTGCACGCAATCCCGACCGCGAGTGCGATGTACGGGAGCACCGACGCCCGATTCCTCTTCATCACTGGGATGACACCGGTTTGCCTCCGTTGAAGCTGAGGTTCAGTTTTTAACCGTAGTCAAGTTCCGCGTGAAACCAAGTCGCTCGTCGCCAGCCATTCATGAATCGTCCGAGGGGTGTGGTGGTGAGCCGGCCTGTAGGCGGGGTTCTGTCCGGATCCGAAGATCCTGTGTGGCCATCTATCTGTGCGGTCCACCTGGAGGTTGCAGCTTGCGCTGCGGGGCGGGCCGCCCGTACCTCACGCTTGACCTTGCTCCGGATGGGGTTTACCTAGCCACCCCGGTCACCCGGGATGCTGGTGCGCTCTTACCGCACCGTTTCACCCTTACCTGTGCCGTCCGCCTTCCCGAAGGAAGAAAGCCGGCCATCGGCGGTCTGTTTTCTGTGGCACTGTCCTGCGA
>JBPCTR010000205.1:0-21884 GCA_051011575.1 Acidimicrobiales bacterium
CATCCGTGGTCGGGACCGGGTCATCGTCGATCGTTGGAGGGGTCGAACCTTTGTGGCCGGGCACACTCGAGCCGGTCACGTTGTCCGCAGTGTCATCGGCGATCGTGCTGCCCGGCGCGTCGTTGTCGGCGAGGTCCACCTGCGATCCGCCGTCGTCGGAGAAAACCAGCGCGCCGGCGACGCCGACGAGCAGTGCGAGTGCGCAGGCTGCACCCACGACGGCAACCCGTGTTCGGCCGGCCGAAGCGTGCACGTCGGCGAGGCCGGCTTCGACATCGATCGCGC
The DNA here is from genome assembly GCA_051011575.1 of Acidimicrobiales bacterium. Lineage (GTDB taxonomy): Bacteria > Actinomycetota > Acidimicrobiia > Acidimicrobiales > SHLQ01 > SHLQ01. The sequence continues at coordinate 286 of JBPCTR010000205.1, forward strand.
CGGCCGCCGCATCACGTTCCTCGAATGCTTTTCGGAGTTCGGTTTCGAGGGTCATGATCGACCTCCTTTTGGGTCGATCGCTGCGGGGGCGTCGTGGCCGAGTATGTCGGCGAGCTTTTTGTGAGCACGATGCAGGTGCACTCTCGCGGTCGCATGCGAGCAACCGAGGATGTTGGCGATCTCGATGTCGGGGAGGTCGTCGAGATAACGCAACGCGATAGCCGCTCGCTGGTTGGTTGGAAGGCTGGCCACCGCCGACCACAGGTCGTCGTGGTGTTCGCGAGCCTCGGGAATCGGTTCCAGGCCGCGCCCGATCAATCCCAGGGTGGCCTTGGTCTCCGTGGCGAGCCGTCGGGCTCTCGACGTGGCGAGATTGATCGTGACTCGGCGCACCCAGGCGCCGGGCTTCTCATACGCGCCGATCGTCGACCATTTGCGATGGGCTCGGACCATGGCTTCCTGCGCGAGGTCCTCGGCACACGCGGTCCGGCCGAGCATCGACGTCGCGAGCGCAACCATTCGAGGGAACTCCGCTCGATAGAACGACTCGAACGTGGGCGCGATGCTGGTGTGTTCGATGGGCTGGGATTCGATGATCGATTGTCGCATCGACGCGCCTCCAGAGCGGGCAAACGCCAACCCATCGGCAGCGGTCGGGTATCGGGTGAGCATGTGTTCCACACGAACGAGCGGCTCGAGATGTTTACCGAGCCGTCGCCCGTCCCTCGTTCCTCGTCGATCAAACAATGCTCGCGAACAACGAAATCCCCGAGATCACTAGCAGTAGGAGAACCAGGCGCTCGAAGGTTTCGATGTCGAGGCGGTCGCGTAGTCGAGCGCCGAGTGGCAACATCGCCCACGACAACGCGACCAGACCCAGGCCGCCTAGAACGAAGTTCGTCGTGAACGCGCCGCGAACCACAAAGAACCCGATCTGGGCTGCACCGGCGAGCGAGAACGCGGCGGAGATCGACATCAGATACACATCGCGTCGCAGGTCCTGGCTCAGAAACCACGGCGTCACCAGCGGACCCGACACCGCGGTCGCCCCGAAAACGATTCCGCTGGCGGCGCCCGCTGCCGGGGCCAGGTGCAACGCTCGCGCGGGGTTCAGCGTGAAGCGGCGACTGCTAAGGCGGTTGGCAACGAAGAGCACGATGACCCCGATGAGTCCCAATCGCAGCACGGTCTCCGACAAGACCGACAGCAGCACGGACCCGATGACCGCACCCACCGAGGTTGTCACCAGGAAACGCGGCAGGGTCGGCGACTCACCACGTTCGTGACGAAGCGACCAGAAGATCGCTCCGTTCATGGTCACGTTCGGGATGGCCACGACGACGACCGCATCGGCAACATCGATGAACAACGCCAGCACTGGGACGACGAGCATTGGAAATCCCGCGCCCGTGATGGCCTTGACGAGAGCCGAAACCACAGCGATCGCGATGATGATGGCGATTTCGAGGTCGGTCACGTCACAGAGGCATCGTCGGGTATCGCCCCTTGAGGAGCCGGTACCACCTTATGTGCGGCCGTCGCGGCGGTCCGGAGCGATCGCGGTGACGATGGCGGAGACCTCGTGAGCTGACGTGCTTTGGGGTTGCGCTTATAGCCTTGAGGGGTGGACGTTCTACGCGTTGCGCTCTGTCAGATCAACACGAGGGTGGGCGACCTTGCGGGCAACGCCGCGTTGATCGATGAGTGGATGGCCAAAGCCGAGCAAGAAGGCGCCGACGTCGCCGTCTTTCCTGAGCTGACGATCACGGGCTACCCGCCCGAAGACCTCGTCCTGAAGCCGGGTTTCGTGGCCGACAACATCGAGGTGCTGCACGATGTGGTCAGCCGGATCAACGGACGGTGCGCGGCGATCATCGGGTTCGTCGATGGCGGTGCCGACGGCGCCTACAACGCCGTCGCGCTCGTGGCGAATGGCGAAGTGAAGGGCACGTATCACAAGCGAGCCCTCCCGAACTACAGCCTGTTCGACGAGATCCGCGTGTTCACGCCGGGCGTCGAGCCCATGCAGCTTCACGAGATCGCCGGCGTTCGCGTGGGGATGTCGATCTGCGAGGACGCGTGGATCGCGGGCGGACCCGTGCCCCAGCTGGTCGCGGGTGGCGCCCAAGTGATCGTGAACATCAACGCGTCTCCGTACTACCGCCGCAAGGTCGAAGTCCGCGAGGCCGAAATGGCCGCTCGCATCGACGAGTCGGGCGGGGTCCCCCTCGTCTACGTGAACCAGGTCGGCGGTCAGGACGAGATCGTGTTCGACGGTTCCTCGTTCGTGCTGGACCGTCGAGGTCATGTCCTCGCGCGGGCCGGGCACTGCGTCGAGGAGTTGCTCGTCGTCGACATTCCGGCGATCGACAACGACGTCGGATCCGCAGCCATGTTTCCGATCGTCCCCGTGTCGACCGCCACCGGTCGTACCGAGATCGCGGTCGAGCCCCGGGTCGCTCCTCTCGAGGATGATCTCGACGAATTGCATCATGCCCTCGTGCTCGCGACCCGTGACTATGTGCAGAAGAACGGCTTCACCGACATCTGTCTCGGACTGTCGGGCGGAATCGACAGCACCCTCACGGCCGCCATCGCCGCGGACGCGCTGGGCCCCGAGAACGTGCACTGCGTTCTGATGCCGAGTCGATTCTCCAGCGACCACTCGGTGACAGACGCCGAGGAGTTCGCCGGGCGCTTGGGCGTGTCGCACCGGACGATCCCGATCGAAGCCGCGCACGCCGCCTTCCTGGAGATGTTCGCCCCGTCATTCACGGGCCGAGAACCGGGCCTCACCGAAGAGAACGTGCAGTCCCGCATCCGCGGTGTGGTGCTGATGGGTCTCTCGAACAAGTTCGGCTGGCTCGTGCTGACGACCGGAAACAAGAGCGAAGCGGCGGTCGGGTACAGCACGCTGTATGGCGACACCGCGGGTGCGTATGCGGTGATCAAGGACGTGTACAAGCTCGACGTATACCGACTGGCCCGGCGTTACAACGAGCGCGAGGGTCGCGAGGTGATCCCGGAAACGGTGATCACCAAGCCACCGTCGGCCGAGCTTCGGCCCGATCAGCGCGACGACCAGAGTCTCCCGCCCTACGAGGAGCTCGACCCGCTGCTCGAGGCCTACATAGAGGGCGACCAGACGATGGATGACCTCATCGGCAAGGGCTTCGACGAAGCGATGGTGAAGCGCATCACCCGACTCGTGGATGTCGCCGAGTTCAAACGGCGCCAAACACCGCTCGGCGCACGGGTTTCGCGCAAGGGATTTGGTCGGGATCGCCGACTTCCCATCACAAACGCCTACCGGTAGTCCGCGCAAAATCGGCCATTCGCGCGGTGGTCGGTGGATGCGCGGTCGATAGGGTTTCCCTTCAGGTGACCCGATTTCGGGTCGAAACAGTGCACAAGGGTTGACGCCATCAGCCCAGTCATGCATTGAGTTATCAGGGTTCGGCATGTGCCGAACGGAACGTCCAGAAGGGGTGTCTCTTGGCGAAAGAGCGTGTGGAAAGGGACGAGGAAGACCTCGTTCGGCTCTATCTCACCGACATCGGCCAATATCCGCTGCTCACGAAGGACGACGAAGTCCGGCTGGCTCAAGCGATCGAACGCGGTGCCGAAGCGCGCCGCGAGCTCGAAGATCCGGGAGTCGAAATCTCGGCCACGCGTCGCCGCGAGCTGAATCGCGACAAGCGCCGCGGCGACGAAGCCGAGCGCACCTTCGTGCAGTCGAACCTCCGCCTCGTCGTGTCGATCGCAAAGAAGTACCAGGCCTCGGGCCTACCGCTCCTCGACCTCATCCAGGAGGGCAACCTCGGCCTGATGCATGCCGTCGAGAAGTTCGACTGGCGCAAGGGTTTCAAGTTCTCCACCTACGCCACGTGGTGGATCCGTCAGGCGATCACCCGCGGCATTGCAAACACCGGTCGCACCATCCGCCTGCCAGTGCACGCCGGCGACACCCTCACCCGGCTCCAGAAGGCGCGCTCGCGCCTCGAGCTGAAGCTCGGCCGCCCCGCCACCCTGTCGGAACTCTCGGCCGAGGTCGAGCTGCCTGAAGACAAGGTCACCGAGGCACTTCGTTTTGCTGCCGAACCGCTGTCGCTCTCCGAGCCGCTGCGCGAAGACGGCGATGCCGAGCTCGGTGATGTGGTCGAGGATCGCAGCGCCGATTCACCCTTCGAGGTGGCGGCGACCGCGCTCCTCCCCGAGGAGATCAGCCGACTGCTGTCTCCGCTCGACGAGCGTGAACGCGAGATTCTGAAGCTGCGCTTCGGTCTCGATCGAGGCGAGCCTCGCACTCTCGAAGAGGTGGGCGAGCACTTCAACCTCACCCGTGAGCGCATTCGCCAGATCGAAGCCCGCGCCATGTCGAAGCTCCGCCACCCGTCGAGCGACACCGGCGCCCGCGACCTTCTCGCCGTCTAGCAAAAACAGGCTCCTATGGGATCGCTATCGCAGCCGATTTCTCGACGCTGATCTCACCACCGCCGATCAGCGAGCCGATCACGTTCGACCCCGAGCCCTTCACCTTCACCTTGTCGGCCGTCAGTGCGAGAATCGACCCCTGGACGGAGCTGTTGCTCTCGACGATTGCATCGTCGGATCCCTCCAGGTTGAACAGAACGTTCTCCGGCAGCACGCCACCGGCCAGGACTATTGAGCTTCCGTCCTTCACCTGCAGACGACCCATGAGGGTCACAACGAATCGCGTCGAGGCATCACCGGCGAGCGTCAGGACCTCGCCGTTGTCGAGACTGATCTCATCGGCGCGTACGACCACGAGCCCCGGGCCACCGACGATGGTGGCGTCGCTCTTGATGTCGCCGAACTGCTGATCGGCTTGGAGTCGAGTGATCGCGCGAGACCCGTCCACTGCGTCGGCCACGGCACTCGATTGTTGGCTGATCACCGTTCCGTTCGAGATCGTGACCTCATGATCGTTCTCGTTGTCGGCCGCTGGATCGACGACCAACGATCCGCGTATCGCGCCTTTGTCGAAGTCCTGCTCCGCGAGCGGTCCAAGCGCCACGTCGCCCACGATGACCGAGCCCGAGTCACGAAGCTTGACCTTCGAGTCGGGGAGCGCGAGAACGGCCGCGCCGGCGCCGGCGCCGATGTCGCCAGGGGCCAGTTCGGCACTTCCGACACGCACACGTCCGCCATCCTCCAGAGTCAGCTCTCGACCCGCGATCAGCGAACCGGTCAGGGTCGCGCCATCGCCCTTGATCTTGAACTTCGCATCGAGAGCGATAATCGTGCCAACGGCCGCACTGCCATTCTCGATGCTCGAGTCATCGCTTCCGAGAATGTTGATCAGGACGTTTGCGCTGGTCAGCCCGCCCTGAAGACGAATGAAGCTTCGGTTTTTCAACTTGAACTTGTTGTCCACGTTGATGACGAAACTCGACGACACGTCGCCCACGAGCGTCAGGATCTCTTCATCAAGCTCGATCTTGTCGGCCTGGACGACGTTCGCATCGGAAGTCGCGACGATCGTCGACGTCTCGTCGATGTCACCGAGAACGTGCGTGGGCGTGAGCGCCGACGCGGCGACGGCCGCAAACTCAGCGTCGGTTGATGCGAGGTGAAGGTCGGTCGGGGTGGTTCCGCCGGAGATGATCACCGAGTTCTCGTTCGAGTTGTCGGCAGATGGATCCACGAGGAATGTGCCCGTGAGGAGACCTTCATCGAAATCCTGCTCGCCGCCGAGTCCGACATCTCCAACGACTCCGGTGAACTCGTCAACATCCTTCATCATGAACTTTGCACCGGGCAGCGCCAGCACAGCCAGACCCGCAGCAGCTCCCACATAGCCGGGTGGGCGATCGAACGCGACACCCGTCGGATCAGACGCGCCGGGTTCGACGTCGGCAATGTCGAAGGATGAGAGGATCGCGTCTCCGCTCCTGGTCACCCGGTACACGCGAGCGGTGTCTCGCGCGGTGATCCAGAGCACTTCCGCCGACTCGACACTGATGCCCTGTATGTTGCGCACCCCGGTTGGGAACTCGGGCGTCTGAAACGGCGGGCTGTTGGTGCGGAAGCTCGAGATGAGCGTTCCGTCGAGCGAGATGTTGTAGACGGTCTCGGCGGAGTTGTCCGTGATCCACAGCGTGTTCGTGAACGCGTCGAATGCGATCGCCTGAGGACTTCCGGACTCCGGATCGAACGTCGACGTGGGAAAGCTCGAGATTACATCCCCGTCCCGCGTGACGTTGTAGAAGGTGGGAGTCTGGGTGCCGCGCGCGGGGTCGTCGACGACCCACAGCGAGTCATCGCCAGGCGACACGGTGATCGAGAGCCCCTCGGGGCCCACAGCTCCAAACGAGCGGGCAAGGATCTCGCCGATTACCGAGCCGGTCCGGTCGTAGTTGACCAGCTTGCCCGTGTTCGGGTTGTTCGGATTGCTCGAGCCTTCGTTCGCTCCCCACAGGGAGCGATCCGACGGGTCGACGGCGATCGAGGAGATCGCGGTGTTCGGCGTCTGAAACGGTGCCGACACCATGACGCCGTTCGGGTCGACGTTGTAGGTCATGAAGGCTGAGGATCCGTCGGGATTGTTTCGGGTTGCCGTGATCCAGAGCGTTGGTTCGTTGCCGGTCTCGACCGGGGCGGCGCCCGCGGGAGAATTGGACACCGGGACGACCATTGCCGCTGCACCTACCAGCGAGACCACAAGCAGTTGACCAAGTTTTCTCACGTGTACGCCCTCCGTATTCGGTTGCGCCAGAACCGACATCGCGGGTACCTGGTCGCTTCAACACCGCCGCGCCAATTTCGGACGCGCTCCGACGGTAACCGCGAACGGCGCGGAACTCAATCTCGAATATCACTATTAGTGATAGGAGTTCGGTGGAATCTGGCGCAGCGACGGGCATAGAGTCGCGCGCATGATCGACGTTCTCGTGACGACCGAGATCGCGCGCGACCCCGCCGACGTCTTCGCGTTCCTCTCCGACTCGTCGAACAATCCGCAGTGGCAGAAGGGTATGAAGTCCTGCGCGTGGACCAGCGAGCCGCCTATCGGCTTGGGGTCGACCTACGATCAGCAGGCGTCGTTCATGGGACGAGCGATCCTGTCGTCGTTCGAGGTCACCGAGTTCGAGCCAGGTCGAAAGGTTCGAATCAAGACCACCAAGAGCACGATGCCGCTCGATATCACGCGGTCGGTCGATCCGTCACCTTCCGGGCTGTCGATCGTCACCGCGAACATTCGAGGCGGCCCCGAAGGTTTGATGCGATTCCTGGATCCGCTCGCGCAGCGGATGGTCAAGAAGAGTGTGACCGCCGACTACTCGCGGTTGAAGGAACTACTCGAGGGCTGACCTCAGTCGAGAAGTGCCTGAACCTTCTTCGGCGCGAGCAGGTGGAAGCTCTCGGTGATCCATCGTTCGATGTCGGAGATCGGCGGAGGATCGTCGCCGCGGAAAACCAGCTTGGTCCAGCCACCCGTACCGACCTCGTACCGCGCCGGATCGGCGGAGGCGAGCTCGGTGAGTTCGGGGACCGATGTGTCGAGTTTGAGACGCATCGTGCAGGTTTCGTCCTTCTCGCCGAGGAACACGAAGTTCTTGCCCCCCGCCTTGAACGCGCGATTCACACACGACGTACCTTCCTCGGTTTCGGGAAACGACATCGCGTGCGTTCGGATCGCGTCGGAGACGCTGTGGTGGAACGTTTCGGGGGCGGTGGCCATGGTGCCTACTCCGGGGCGGTCGTGATCGAGGAATAGCACATCTCATCGACCGTTCCCTCGGCCCAGGTCACCCAGCCAGGCAGCTCGAAGGGCGCGCGGGCACGATCCCAACCGCACTCCACGAGGATGCGATCGCCGCGTTCGAGGATGACCTCGTTCTGGAGCTGATACCCGAACTGCCAGTCGAAGTCCCAGTCGGGAATGTCCAGTAGCACCATCTCGTCGGCCTCACCCGCGTTCTTCGTGAGCCGGATCGAGGCGCCGATTTCGTGCATGTGGCCGAACACCGAGATGATTCGGCCCGGGTTGCTCACGGGGAGTTCGCACGTCGACGACGCCGTGCCGTCGGTCATGTGGGCGAAGTCTTGGGGAGATGTTCCGCACTGGGCGTGGATGAAGGTGGGGATCGATCCGGCGATCGGCCCGTACAGGTCGAACACTCGGGCCATCGATGCGCCGCGATCACATAGAGGATCGGTGTCTCCCTCAAAGCACGGAATCTCGGCAGGACCGAGGTAGAGCTCGGTGTTCAGCCGCTTGAGGGATCCGCCATTCGTCTCGAGCGTGGCGTCGTCGGCGAACTCGAAGACCATTCTGGAGAGGTCGGCCGGCGCCGTCTCGTCGAAGTGATAGTGAATCTGCACGATCACGAAGTCGCCGGGTTCGACCGGAACGCCATATCCCTCGGGGTATCGCTGTGGTGGTTGCCCTGGAGCCCATCCGGCGAGGTTCACGCCGCCGCCCCTTGGGCCCTCGAGATTCGAGGTACCGAAACACGTGTATCCGGGCCCGGGCTCGGAGGCGTCGAGTCGTTCAGCTCGTTCGCGAGCGGACGAGTCGTGGAGCGTGACGATGGCATGATGCACGACCTCGACCTGGTCGGGCTCGAAGTGGGAGCCGACGATCCATTCGGTGTCGGTGACCTCGGGGTCGAAGATCAGGCAGCGATAGTCGTCGAGGAGGTCGGTGCTTCCGGTGTACGCACCCTCGGCGGACACGACGGTGAGGTCGGGGTCCTCGATGAACTGCGGTTCGATGAGCGACTCGATCGGGCGGTTGGCGTCGACGTCGAGGGGTGCGTCGGCGGCGGTCCATGCGCCGAGTGTCTCGATCTGTTCGTCGGAGAGCGAAAGGTCGTTGAGGAAGGGGAGAGAGACGTCGGATGCGGGCCAGGGTGGCATCCACCGACTCGAAGTAACCTCGGCGATCGTGGGTGCGAGGTCCACGGCGTCGCCGGCTGTCCCGAGCGTCCAATGGGTGGTGCCGGGGCCGCCGGCGGTATGACATTGCGCGCAGACGCCCTCGAGGATGGGCAACACGTCGGCCTCGAAGGACGGGGCGTCGGGGTGATCTGTCGTCGTGGAGACGGCTTCGGTCGATGCGGGCGAGTCGTCGACGGCCGACGCGCTTTCGCCCGGCTGTGGATCGGCGCTTCCGCATGCGTTGATCGCTAGCGCGAGGGCGAACGCTGCCGCGAGGGTGAAGAAGATGCGACGTGTCACCCGTTCAGTATCGGCCACGCGACGGTGCCTGGTGAGTCGGAATGCAGCGGACTCCTCGCGCAGCGCTCGAGTTGCTTCGGAACTCGTGCTGGATAACTTTGGTTCAACCAGGGAGGTGTCTGAGTACCTGGTGGGCTCCCCCGCCTTCAAAGCGGGCGGTACGGGCGATCCCCGTACGGCGGGTTCGATTCCCGTCCACCTCCGCCATTCTCCAACGCGCACCGCGAGCAGCATGATCAGGCCCGTCACCGAGCACACCGTCGAGGCATCAGGCCTGTCGCTTCGAGTGCTCGAGGCCGGCGATGCCGCCGACCCCACGGTCCTACTCGTGCACGGGTGGCCCGATACGGCAGAGCTCTGGCGCCATCAGATCCCGGCACTCGCCCAAGCCGGGTACCACGTGCTCGCGCACGACCAGCGCGGATTCGGCAGGTCGGAACGGCCGGCCGATCTCGCTGGCTACCACGTGTTCAACGCCATGGGCGATCTTTCGTCGATCCTCGACCACTTCGATGTCGCGGCTTCCCATCTGGTCGGTCACGACTGGGGCGCTCCGCCGTGCTGGTTGCTCACCGCGTTCGAGCCTCGCCGCGTGCGATCGCTCACCGCCGTTTCGGTTGGGCATCCACAGGCCTTCCGCAACGCCGGCATCGAACAGCGGCGTCGAAGCTTCTACATGCTCCTGTTCCAGTTCGAGGAGGTGGCCGAGCAGTGGCTGCAGAACGACGACTGGGCCAATATGCGAATGCTCGTGGGCGACACGGCCGAGTGGGACCGATGGAAGACCGAACTCGCGGAACCCGGCGCCCTCACGTCGAGTCTCAACTGGTATCGATCCAACCTTGCGCCGAAGACCCTGCTCGAACCACCGGTTGAGCTACCTCGGATCACGCGCCCCACGATGGGTGTGATGGGCGAGTACGACTGGGCGCTCACGGCCACACAGATGACCGACTCCGAGGCCTACGTGGATGCCGACTGGCGGTACGAATGTGTGGCCGATGCCGCGCACTGGGTTCCCACCGACCAGCCCGATGAGCTGACCCGGTTGCTCGTGGAATGGATCGGTGATCACGCCTGACCAGCGCGGCGAACAACCGCTTCCTGTCCGGTGAGCCCTGGAGCACGATGTGTGGCTCGTGTGGCCGATCGCTTCATGTCCCGAAGCAGGTTCGGCACGAAGCGGAACACGGCTTTGATGCTGAGAATCGGGTGCCGGACGAATCGGAGGGGGTTGCCCATGCCGCGTAGCGGGTAGCGGAGCTGAGCGATCATTCCGGGCGGCACATACTCGTTTACGCCGTAGCGCTGGGGCCGACGATCCTTCGGCATGTGGTAGGTCCCGAACACGAGGTCCCAAGCGGGGAGGAACGTCGAGTAGTTCGAGTTGATCGCACCGCGCTCATTGGCGTGGTGCCAATGATGGAACTCGGGAGTGATGATCACCTTGTGAAGCGGCTTCAGCCGCCAGCGGACGTTGGCGTGGAGAAAGATGCCGGTCACGATCTGGACGATGGTCAACACGCCAGTGAATTCGGGGCTGAACCCGGCAGCGATCAGGAAGATGAACGCTGGGGCGATGAGCGTGCCGTCGAGGGGGTGAACGCGAAATCCGCTGATCCAATCGAGATGTTCGGTCGAGTGGTGAATCGAGTGGAAGCGCCACAGGACCGGTACCTCGTGATACCAGCGATGGGCCCAGTAGATGGCGAAGTCGAACAGGATCAGACCGGCGATCGGCATCGCCAGTGCGGGAATCATGCCCACGAGCGGCCGGAGCAACAGTCCTGGAATCCATGCGAGGCTCACGATCGCCACGAACGCCCCGAGCGCGACGCCAGCGAAATTCAGCACCGTTCCGCCGAGCGCATAGCCCAGGTCGGTTCCGACCTGCGGCCGACGGAGCGGTTGGTCGTGGCGGGGAAACAGCTTCTCGAACGGCACGACGAGCACGAACAGCAGAACGACCGGAGCGATCACCCCGACGTTCATGAAAAGCGAGGCGCCGATGATCGTGAGCGCACCGATGGCCGACACGAGTTTGCGGGTCGTGCTGATGGGCGGGCGCTTGCGCGCGCTGGGAGGAATGGGCGGTGGCTGGAGAGGGTCGGGTCGGGTGGTGATGGCTGCCGTCATGCCCCTCTGTCGAAGCGGTCAGCAGCGCCGGTTCACGGGTGAGAGGATTCTTTTCGATCACATCCGAACGGCCCGGGCCGAATGGACCATGACCTCGAAATTTCGTCGATTTCTTCGGTGGGGATGAACCGATCGGCGAGGTCATCACGACAGGGTTCTGATGGACGAGACACGCGAACGCGAAGAGAGCGAAGATCGAGCCCTCGTGGCGCGCATCGCTCGCGGCGATCGCAGTGCGCTCGAACAGCTTTATCGGCGTCACGCCGGGTGGATGACGGCGCGGCTCGAGAGCAGATGTGGCGACCCCGATCTGACCGACATCGCGCTCCAGGACACATTTGTGTCGGTGTGGAAGTCGGCGAAGAAGTATCGCGGCGACGGTGCCGTGGGAGCATGGCTATGGGGGATCGCCGTCCGCCGGCTCATCGACCAGCTCCGTAGAAAGAAAGCCGTGCCGATGGCGCCCGAAACCATGCAGGTATTCGACCAGGCCGCATCGTTCGAAGATGCCCTCGTCGGCAGCGTGGGGCACAGCGAACTCGGACCCGCTCTGGAGTCGCTTCCCCCCGAGCTTCGGCAGGTCCTGATCGCCACTGCGATCGATGGCCTGACCACGAAGGAGGCGGCCCGCCTCCTCGGTATTCCCCAGGGCACGGTGAAGACTCGGCTTCAGCGTGCTCGGCAGACCCTTCAGGAGGCCCTGTCATGACAGCGACGAACTGGAATGTCGAACCCGCTCGAATCGATCGGAACTGGCGGGCGATCACGGTGGAACTGGACGCGCCCCGCCCCAGCCGCCTCGAACGGATGTTGCGTGCCATGGGCTTCCCCGCTCACCTCACGCGGGTGATGGTGGCCACTCCCGGCCTGCGCCGGGCATGGTTCCTCGCCACCGGCGTGGCGATGTTCGTGGGCATGGGCGTCGCCGATGGCACTCGCGAGAACCTGTTTGCGCTGTTGCTCATCGCTCCGCTCATACCAGTTCTTGGCGTGGCCTTCTCGTACGGCGTGGAAGCAGACCCTGCCCACGAGGCGGCGATGGCCACACCGATTCGAGGGATTCGCCTGATCGTCACGCGCAGCGCGGTGATCCTCGCTGTTTCCGTGGTGCTGCTGGCGATCGCGAGCCTCCTGGCTCCGGGCACGTCTCCCATGTCGTTCGCGTGGCTGTTGCCCGCGCTAGGCCTCACGTCGGCAACGGTGGCGCTGATGTCGTTCATCTCGCCACGCAAGGCGGCGGGCGTGTCGACCTCGGTGTGGGTCGTTGGCGTAACACTCGCCCAGGCGGGTTCAACCGATCGGCTCGCCGCGTTCACCGCGGGTGGACAGGTCTTCATGCTGTTCATAACGATGGCGGCGATGGGAGTCATGTGGTTCCGTCGCGACCGGTTCGACATGATTGCGGTCGGCGCATGACCGCGGCCCAGGTCCTGGCGTTCGGCCTCGGCAAACGATTCGGCGCGCGGCAAGCGCTCGACGGGGTCGACCTATTCTTCGATGGCGGCGTGGTCACGCTGCTCGGCCCCAACGGTTCGGGTAAGACCACGCTTCTGCGCGTGCTCGCAACCATCGCCGCGCCTGATGCGGGATCTCTGCTGATCGATGGCCTCGACCCGCAGCACGAGTCGGACCGCATCGAGATTCGTCGTCGCCTCGGCTATGCGCCGCAGGACCCCGGCTTCGCTCGGTCGGCGCGTGTATTCGACCTGGTCGACTACCTGGCCGTGCTCAAGGGCCACGACGACGAACGGGCCCGCCGTCACCACGTGTACGACGTGCTGGAGCGGGTCGGTCTGGTCGACCGCACCCACGAGAAGATCGCCGACCTCTCCGGTGGGATGCGCCAACGATTGGGAATTGCGCACGCACTGCTCGGCGATCCGAGTCTGCTCATCCTCGACGAGCCCGCCGCCGGGTTGGACCCCGACGAGCGATTCCGCTTGCGCGAGATCATCGCCGAGCGAAGACATCGGGTCACGATCGTGCAGTCCACACACCTCACCGACGAGGCCGCGCTCAGCGATTCGGTCTTGGTGATGGCGGGGGGTCGGGTGCTGTTCAACGGCACACCAGGAGCGCTCGCTGCCGTGGCTGACGGCCGCACGTGGGTACAGACCGAACAGCCCTTCGGGGTGAGGGCCACCTGGCGTCAGCCCGATGGGTCCTATCGCTGCCTGGGAGAACCGCCGCCCGGAGCCTCGTTCATCGAGCCCACGCTCGAAGACGGCTATCTGTTGCTGCAGGGGGCACCGCAGCCGGTCTGATCGCCGTCAGTCCGGGGCTGCGCCACCCTCGGCGCCACGGCGTGCCACGAACTCGTCCATCTGTCCGAGCACCGCGCTGTCGATCGGTGGTTGTTCGTACTCCTCGAGCGCAGTTCGCCACACACCGGCAGCCCGTTCGTCGACCCGGCGGCTGCCCTGTTCGGTCCACTGCTCGAAGTTCGTGCGCTCGAACACCAGCGGTTGGTAGAAGGCGGTTTCGTATCGCTCGAGCGTGTGCGGGGTGCCGAAGAAATGGCCGCCTGGCCCCACGTCGGTGATCGCGTCGACCGCGAGTTCGGCGTCGTTCACGAGTACAGGTTGAAGCCACTCGGCGATGATCTGGCACATCTCGATGTCGACGATGAACTTTTCGAGGTTTGCGGCGAGGCCGCCTTCCTGCCAACCGGCGGCGTGGAGGATGAAGTTGGCCCCGCCGAGCAGAGCGCCGTACATGTTTGCCATCGTTTCGTAGCCGGCTTGGGCGTCGACCGAGTTGGATGTGCTCGAGCCCGACGATCGCCACGGCAGGCCAACATGGCGGGCGAGCTGACCACTGGCCAAAGCACCCTTCATCGCTTCGGGAGTTCCGAACGCCGGCGAGCCCGACTTCATGTCGACGTTCGAGGTGAAGGCGCCGTACATCACCGGTGCTCCGGGGCGCACGAGCTGCGAGAGGGTGACGGCGGCGAGTACTTCCATGTGTTGCAGTAGGAGGGCACCGGCGATGGTGACCGGCGCCATCGCTCCAGCGAGGGTGAATGGCGTCATGATGCACGGCTGGTTCATGCGGGCGAAATCGATGATCCCCATCGACATGGGCACGTCGATCTGGCGCGGCGAGTTCGTGTTGATGTTCGTCCAACAGCAGCGCAATTTGGTCAACTCGTCATCGCTCTCGAGGCCATGGCGGATCTTCAACATGTCGAACACGTCGCGCACTCGTCGTCGGCCACGGGCAAATACGAAGGGCACCTTGTCGGTCAGGGTGAGGGTGGCGAGGGTGGAATGCAGATGGCGAGTATTGAGGGCGATGTCGTCGGGCTCGACACAGGGGCCGGTGGCTCCGAGCACGTCGTAGGTCTGAGTGAGACGAAGGAAGTTCGACTGGTCTTCGAGCGTGCCCGAACGTCGACCGCCTGTGAGATCGGATGCGAACGGCGGCCCCCCTACCGGAAGAAGGACAACGTTGCGGCCGCCGATCTGGGCGTTGCGGATGGGATTGGGAGCCACGATCTCATACTCCGATGGTGCCGACGCGATCGCCGCCGCCACCGAGTCGGGGTCGAGGCGAACGATGTCGTCGTCGCCCACGCTCGCGCCATCTTCCGCGAAGATGTCGCGAGCCTCGTCGAGAAGCACCTTGATGCCCTCGTCGGAGAGATAGCGAACCGCCGTTTGGTGGATGTGCTCAACCTCGTCGTCGGAGAGCACGCGAAGAGGCTCGAACGGGTTGACCAGTTGTCGACGGTGCGACGTGTCGATTGGTCTTCGTTCCCGACTGGCTCGCTGACGGCTTCGACGTGGCACTGTCCCCCCAGGTTCACTCGGGCGCTGATCGGGGGCGAATCTAACGACTCGGCGATCGTGCTGTCTACAACCGCCCGCGGGAGGGTGGGGGTCGGCGAGTACTACCCCTGGCGACCCGTGAAGGCGAGCATTTGCTCGAGCGGGGATGCGTCATCGGATGCGGCGAGAGCGGGCTTGAACCCGCCCGGTTGCGGACGATCCTCGGCCGGAACCAGACCCTGCCAGGTCGCGTTCGCAAAGGCGGCGAGTTCGTCGCTCATCTGGAGCTCCTGTCCCGTGGCCTGAGCCAGATCCCACGCGTGGGTGGCAGCGTCGGCCACGATCACGCTGAGCGCGGCCTCGCCGGGCACTTCACCGAAGGGCATCTGGTGCATCGCCTGAAGGATCTCGGGCGTTGCCGCCTCGGTGAGGTGCCCCGACGCTTCCGCCCATCCGGCCGCAGGACCGTTGGCGAGGAGATCGGGCGCCTCCTCGGGCGGCGCCTGCCCTTGGAGCCCGCCGGCGATTCCGTGAGCACCGCTGCACATGTGCTCGATCAGCTCGTGTACGTTCCATTCGTCGCATGGAGTTCGCATCTCGCGATGATCCGACGTGAGGTTGGAGATGAGTCCACTCACGATTTGGTCGGTCTCCTGCATTGCTTGCGTCGCATCCATGCGGTGCTCCTCGTAATGATTGGGTAAGTGAAGACGAACCTATCCGAGCGGGGCCCTGTTGGGTAGCGCGTTCGTGTCTCGTTCGACGCGTCGAGCCTGAACGCTGAAATCGATTCGCGACGATGTGGTGGACGGCGGGCCGAGCGCTGATCAGGATGGGTAGTCCAACACGTCGAGGGGGAACCTGAAATGGCCAAGGGATATGTGATCTTCACCGAGGACGTCACCGACCGCGACAAGATGGACGCGTACGCCGCCAAGGCCGTGCCGACCTTTCTTGCCAGCGGCGGTAAAGCACTCATCGCCGGACCAGCCGAGGAAGTTCCCGAGGGCGAATGGCATGGAAATCAGACCGTCGTTCTGGAGTTCGAGTCGCTCGACGCGGCGAAGGCCTGGTACCACTCCGACGGCTATCAGGCGATCATCGGCGAACGCGAAGCTGCCGCCACATCCAACGCCGTGATCTTCGCCGGGTTTGAACCGGGCTGAGTTCGCCCGATGAAGGGGCTCGATTGGAGGTAGGGAAAACCCGATCGAGACGTCCCGGCTAGCACCGTTCCGCGGAACGGCCGTATCCGTGACACTTTTCGAATGACACTGCGGACGAAGGCCACCTCCACCCACGAACGAAGCGCCCTGGCGCTGGCACTCGCGTTGCTCGCGTCGGTGCTGGCGCTGGCATCTCCGGCGGGGGCGATCGCGGCCCACACGTGTCAGGGAAAGGCTGCCACGATCATCGGCACGAACGGTCCCGATGTACTCCTCGGAACCGGGGCGGCCGATGTGATCGTCGGCCTCGGCTCCGGCGACGTGATCAAGGGTCGGGGTGGAGACGACATCATCTGTGGTGGTGGCGGCCGCGATCAGATCGCAGGTGGGCCGGGCAACGACTATCTCGACGGTGGCAAGGGCCGCGACATCGTGAAGGGCAACGCGGGTGAGGATGTCGTGCTCGGTGGGCCCGGCGGCGACCGAGTTTTCGGCGGTCTCGGCGACGATGAAGTCAGCGGCGGTATTGGTGTCCTCGACCGCGTGAAGGGCGACGATGGCATCGACGTGTGTATCGATTCCGACGCCACGCGGATGGTGTGCGAGATCGTGGGCGATGAGTGCCTTGGATCGGCCTCGCAGTCCTTCGATCGCGGGATTTCGCAACGAATGATCGACCTGTCGTCGAAGGCATACGTGATCGATTCGCGATCGACGACGACCGGCGACGAGTGTTGGGAACTGCTCGCCGGAATCGAGAGCGAGGTGGTGGACGCCACGGATCTCGCCGATGCGTTCACCGACACCCAGGTCTTTGTTGCACAAAATCGTCGCACCCAGGATCTCGTCGTGTCGTTTCGCGGTTCGGCCAGTATCACCGACTGGGTCAACGATTTTCAGATGACCCGGGTGCCATGGACGCTGTCGGACGGAAGCCGAATCGACGACGCCGTACACGGCGGGTTCGCGCTGGCCTGGGCAGCGGTGGACACCGAAGTGCTCGCCGAGCTGAGGGCAGCGGCCACCCCGGATACGCCCGGGGCTCGCGTGTATTTCACCGGGCACAGCCTCGGGGGCGCGCTCGCCACGCTGAGTTCGCTCGATCTCGTCGATGATCTCGTGAACATCGGGTACGACCGCAACGACGTCGTGATGTACACGTTCGGTGCGCCCCGGTCGATGTCGCGGGAGCTGGCGAACATCCAGCAGACCCGGGTGCCGATGGCGCACGCCGTGGTGAATCCGACAGACATCGTTCCGCACACACCTCCCGCCGCCGGCGGCAATCCCTTCACCCATGTGCGCAAGGTCGTTGTCACCCATGGCGATCAGGACGCCGGCAACGTCGTGCGTTTCGAGCATGGCAGAGGCCAGGACTATCGAGGCTGCGCGCGGATGCCCATCGGAAGCCTCGCCGACCACGACCGCGACGAGTACCGCCGGCGCCTCAACGCCGGCGAGATCAACGACCTTCGGACGTGGCTCACGGTCGACTCGGGTGAGATGCGGCTCAACTGGAGGAATCGACTCGAGGGCCCGTGCGACTGGGTGGCGCTCTACCAGCGCTCCTCACGGCCGACCGATCCATTCTCGAACCTGGCGGGCCTGCTGAACGACGGGCGCTACTTCGCTGTGACCGACTCGAACAACACGATCAAGACGATCCACGGGAAAGCGGACGACTACTGGATCGGCTACGTGAACATGTTCGGCCAGTTCGTGAGTCAGAGCGAGTACATCCCCCGCACGCCGAGCGTGTCGCTTCGTCGAAACGAGAATTTCATCGGCGGCGACACGATCGACTTCCGGTGGTCGGTGAGCGACCCGGGCGATCGCGACCTCATCGTCCTGTACGACCGTGATCCTCGGGACGCCGGGGTCAACGGGTACTACCGAAGCATCGTGGGTCGGGTCGAGGCGCTCGCCCGCACCTCGTCTCCGGAGCGCACCCAGATCCGGGTGGGATCTGACGCCGACAAATGGTGGGTGGCCTACGTGCTGGTCGACGACGACGGGAACCAGAGGATTCTGTCGGTTTCCCAGGGTGTGCGCGGGTAGCGGCTACGCGCTTCTACGGAGGCCCAGGCGGGTGGCGAGCACCGTCTATTCTCCGACCATGAATTCGGAGCGGGATCTCGATCTGGACACCGTCGCCGACGCCGACATCCCGGAGGTACAGCGAGAGGCGCAAGCGTGGCTGATCGAGAACAACAGGTCCGATCAGCGGGTACTGGTGATCTTCGCCGTCATCATCGGCATACCCACAGCGATCGCCGGTATCTGGTGGGGCGTGGCCGTGGCCGTGTGCATCCTGTGCGTGCTCCCATTCCGGTGGAAGGCGGCCCCCCACTTTCGACGGGGCGACGTCCGGGAGGGCCTGATCTGGACGACGCTCGGCGCGTGGTTCCTCACGTTCCCGCTGGTCACGGTCCTGCCCGACCTTCTCGCCATCTCGATTCAGAACGTGATCGGGCCGCTCATCCTGGCGGCCGCGTATCTTAAGCGACGCGATGTGCGGCGCCTCACGCTGTGGAGTGTGGCCGTGGCCGGCACGCTCGGCGTGATCGGCTTCTGGTCGCCGGGCGCCGGTCTCGAGGACGCGGTGCCGCGATGGGTGTACGTGGGTGGGCTCACCGCATTTCTCGTGATGAACCTGCTGCTCGTGATGGCCGACCTTCAGGAGTCGAATCGGGTGCGGTTGCGGATCATGCACCGCGCGATCGACAGCAATCGAGGCCTCCAACTCGCCGACCACGAACTGAGAGAGTCGAGGCGGCGCCTCGTCGTAGCGGCCGACGAGGAACGGGTGCGAATCGAACGAGACCTCCATGACGGAGCCCAACAACGCCTTGCGTCTCTCGCGATGCAGCTTCGCCTCGCCGCCGAGCTCGCCGACGAAGGCTCGCCACCCACGAGCGACGCGTTGTACGCGCTGCACCGGGAGGTGACCGAGGCGGTCGACGAGCTGCGCGACTTCGCCCACGGCGTGTATCCCGCGCGGCTGAATGAACTTGGCCTCTCGGGCGCGCTTCGAGCCGTTGCCCGGCGCTCGCCGATCTCGATCGACATCGACGACCGGACCGTTGAGATTCCCGACAAGACCCTCGATGGCGAGGTTGAGGTCGGGCTGTATTTCGTGTGTCTCGAGGCGATCCAGAACGCGACGAAACACGGTGGTGCGGGCACGTCGATCGAGATTGGGGTCTCCTTCGATGATGGAGACTTGGTCGTCACGGTCGCCGACGACGCGGGCGGCTTCGATCCGAACACCGAGCGTTCGGGTCGGGGGCTGCTCAACATGGCCGATCGGGTCGAGGCCCTGGGTGGATCGCTCGACATCATTCCAGATCTCGGCAGCGGGACCCGTGTGATCGCCCGGGTACCCACGAGCCCATCGGCGGTTTCCGACCTATTGAGGGGAGTCACGTGACGCGCGTGGTGATCGCCGACGATGCACTCCTGCTTCGGCAGGGTGTTCGTGCGGTTCTCCAAACACTCGATGATGTGGACGTGGTGGCTGAGGCGGCCGATCGCCCGGAGCTCATGGCGGCGGTCGACGAGCACGTGCCCGACCTGGTCGTCACCGATGTCCGCATGCCGCCCACGAACACGAACGAGGGGATCACGGCCGCCCGCGAAATTCGTCGAAACCATCCCGGCACCGGCGTGATCGTCTTGAGCCAGTACCTCGATGCCGACTACGTGCTCGAGCTGTTCGAGGACGGCACCGAGGGCCTCGGCTACATCCTCAAGGAGAACGTGGCCAACCGCCGCCAGCTCGCCGCCGCCATCGACGCCGTGTGCACCGGAAGCTCGTCGATCGATCCGGCCGCGATCGAGGTGTTCGTGCAGGCACGGTCGCAGCGGCCGTCACCCATCGATGAGCTGACCGAACGCGAGCGGGACGTGCTGGGGTACATCGCGGAGGGTCTTCGAAACCGCGCCATCGCCGAGCGCCTCGACCTGAGCGAGAAGTCGGTCGAGAAACACATCAACTCGATCTTCGCGAAGCTTCATCTGACCGATGAGCCCGAGAGCAACCGCCGCGTGCGGTCGGTCCTCCTCTCGCTCGCCGAGCACTGATCGACTACTTCGTCACTCCAGTTGGGTTCGATCGGGGCGGAGGATGCGGTAGGTGCCGCCGGGGTTGCGGGTGACGGTGAAGCCGTGCTCCTTGCCCCGATTGTGGTGGCCGCACGCGGGCCCGCTGTTGGCCTGATCGGTGCGCCCATGGGGGAACCAGGGCTCGAGATGGTCGATCTCGCATTGGGTGGCGGGCACGGTGCAACCGGGCCAGTAGCAGTGGTCGTGGGGGATCATTGCGGCGAGGCGGGCGTTGCCGGTGAACAGGCGTTGCTTGCGCCCTTGGTCGATGACCACGCTGTCGGCGCCGAGCACGATGCGGCGGACATGACCGAGGAGGCCAGCGGCGACGGCTTCGGTGGGTTCGAGAAGGTCGCCAGCGAGGGTGGCGCAGCGGTAGGTGCTCCGCGTGGGGTCGGCCGGCAGGACGGTGCCTCCAGCGAGGCGGGACAGTTCTCGTCCGTACGTTTCATGGTCGATCACGATGTTGGTGATGGTGCCGGGGGCTTCGGCTCCGGGGAGGTGGGAGGCGGCCTGGGTGCACATGCGGTCGAACGCGTCGGCGCGGCGTTGGGCCGGTGTGCGGGCGAGGTGCTCTCGGGTGGCATCGTCGCCGTGTTCGGCCCGGGCTTTCTCCCAGTCGATCTCGAGTTCGGCGTCGGCGAAGGCCTGGAGGACCTCTTTCTGGCGGGCCCCGGCGTAGGCGGCGCATGACCCGGCGTGGGCGAAGGACAGGTCGAGGTGTTGGCGGATCCGGAAGTCGCGGTTGGCGTGGTTGATGTCGTTGCGCTGACGGGCGCCGTCTTCGTCGGCGAGGCGGGTCCATTCGGCGGACACCATGTCGAAGTCTCGGTATGAGGTTCGTTGGGCTGCTTGAGTGAGGAACCAGCTTTGGGATTCGAGGAGGTGCGGCCGGACCCGGGGGTTGGCGTGGATGACGGCGATGCGACGGAGGTACGCCGCCGGAACCTCGCCCCGGTCGGCGGCCACGGCGACCTCGGGTAGGTCACGGAGCATGGCGGCAACGCGGGTTCGAGCGAGTGCCTCGCCGGCGGTGAGCCGGCCGTGATGGCGCACCATGACCTTGGCGGAGAAGTGCCGATCGTGCCGATGCAACCCACTGCGGTCGATGTGGTCGACGATCTCTGCCTGAGCCAATTCGAGCTGGCCGGAAACCGCTTCCATCTCGCGGATCACGGCGATCGTTTGGCGGCTGCTCGACGGTTCGAGGCCAGTC
>JBPCTR010000206.1:0-2799 GCA_051011575.1 Acidimicrobiales bacterium
GAGATGACCGAGCGAATCCAGCGGCACGGCGCCGGCGTCATGTGTCAGATCACCCACATGGGTCGCCGCAACGTCTCGAACGACGGCGATTGGCTCCCCACGATCGCGCCGTCGCCCATACGCGAGCCGATGCACCGCGGCTGGCCCAAGGAGATGGAGAAGTCCGACATTCGCCGTGTGGTCGACGACTTCGGCGCCGCGGCGATTCGGGCCCGGGCAGGAGGGCTCGATGGAATCGAGCTGTGTGCGACGAGTCACCTTCTCGACCAGTTCTGGACACCACTGGCGAACCGTCGAACCGACGAGTACGGCGGCTCGATCGAGAACCGGCTGCGCTTCACGATCGAAGCGCTGCAGTCGGTCCGCGAATCGATCGGCAGCGACTTGCTGGTGGGCATTCGAATGATCGCCGACGAAGGCCAGATCGGTGGCCTGACCAGCGAGGAGAGCGCCGACATCGCAGTCCGTCTGGGCGCCTCCGGTCTGCTCGACTTCATGAACATCGCCAACTCATCGCTCGCGACCGAAGAAGGCCTCTCCAAGGCGATCCCGCCCTCCGGAACCCCGCTCATGCCGTTCGTGCCGCTCGCGGCCTCGATCAAGGAGATCGTCTACCTGCCGATCCTGCACGCCGCGCGCATCACCGATGTCGCGTCGGCGCGGCATGCCATCAGCGCCGGGCTGATCGACCTCGCCGGGATGACGAGGGCCCATTTCGCCGACCCCCACATCGTGAACAAACTGGAGCGGGGCGAAGAAGAGCGCATTCGCGTATGCGTCGGTGCGTCGTTCTGTATCAACCGGCTCCACCAGGGCCTGGAGTCGGTGTGCATCCAGAACCCTGCCACCGGTCGCGAAACCCACATCCCGCAGCTGATCAGCCCGTCGACGGAACCGAAGAAGAAAGCGGTTGTTGTGGGTGCAGGCCCGGGCGGTCTGGAGGCTGCCCGAGTTCTTGCCGAGCGCGGTCACAACGTCGTTCTCTTCGAGGCGCAGGACCGAGTTGGTGGTCAGGTCGTACTTGCGGCGCGGGCGAGTGAACGCCAGGCCGAGCTGCTGGGCATCATTGGTTGGCTCGAATCGGAGCTCGATCACGCCGGTGTCGATCTTCGCCTGAACACTCCCGTCGACGACGCCGACGTGCTCGGCGAGAACCCCGACGTCGTGGTGATAGCGACCGGCGGATTTCCCGACACGAGTTTCCTCACAGCGGGAGAAGATGTCGTACACACCACGTGGGACGTGCTCGGCGGACACGCCTCGGCGAGCGGCTCGGTACTAATTTACGACGACCATGGCGGTGAGCACGCACCGTCGGTGGCCGAATACCTGCACAGCAGGGGAGTGTCCGAAATCGAGCTGGTCACGCCGGATCGGCTCGTCGCACAAGACCTCGCGGCGACCACCGGCCCGGCCTACTTGAAGATGTTGTACAACGCTGGTGTCGTGATGACACCCGATCACCAACTCGTGCGGGTCGAGCGTGAAGGCTCGAGAGCGAAGGCAACGCTTCGAAACATCTTCACCCGAGGCGAGGTCGTCCGAATGGTCGATGCCGTGGTCACCGAGCACGGCGTTGTGCCCGACGACCATCTCTATCTGTCGCTACGAGACGAATCGTTCAACTCTGGCTCGATCGACATCGCTGCCTTCACGAGTGGTGAGCCTCAGCCGGAGTCAGGCGAGGGCTTCGCGCTGTTCCGAGTAGGCGATGCGGTCGCCAGCCGCGGAATCGCTGCCGCGATCTACGACGCCCGCCGCCTCTGTCAGAACATCTGACGATCGGGTCATCTCTGCGTTGCGAATTGCATTCCTCTAGAGGAATATGTATGTTGAGTTCGTGATCAACGCCGCTTTTGTTCTCGACGCTGTTGGCGAGCCGAACCGCCGCCATTTGCTCGAATTGCTTCATCAGCATGAGGAGGCGACGGTATCCGAGCTCGTAGAGGCCTCGGGCCTTCGACAGCCGCAAGTGTCGAAGCACCTCAAGGTGCTGGCTGGCGCGGCGCTCGTCTCGGTTCGAGCCGCCGGTCGGCATCGCCACTACCGCCTCGATGGTCGAGGTCTCCAGGTGGCACATGACTGGTTCGCGTCGTTCGACGACGTCTGGCGAGCTCGTTTCGACGCGTTGGACGAACTCGTATCAACCGAAGCCGATCCAAACCCACCTGAAGGAGCCCTGCAATGACCGACAAGACACTCCCACTCGATCTTTCGACCCTCGACGCGAGGAAAGGATCGATCCGCATCGATCTGAGCGAAGACGGATCGTCGTATCGGTGTGTGAGAGTCTTCGGCGCGCCGCCCGAACGGGTCTTTCGGGCCTTCACAGATCCCGCCGACCTGCGCGTCTGGTTCCCCTCGGGCGCTCCGGAGGGTTCGGAGATGACCGTATGCGAGTCGGATCCGATCGAGGGCGGAAAATACCACTACGCCATGGTGATCCCGGACTACGGGCCGTTCGCGTGGCATGGCACCTACAACTACATCGACCGCCCGGACCGTCTCGATGCCGACGAGTGGTTCGTCATGGGCGACGACGAGCCGACGGGTGCGCCATCAGCACAAACGTTGACATTCGAGCCGACGGGCGACGGGTTCACGCTCATGACTATGCAGGTCGCCATGCCTGAGCCCGAGGATCCCGAAGAATTCATGGAGCAGTCGGCGGCCGGCCTCACCGCCTCGCTTTCCACCATGGACGAACTCATCTCGAACTGAGCTCGGATCTCGATTGTCGCTGGCTTCGGTCACCTCGAGCAGCGGACGCAGAGCGGCGTGGCGGGAAGTCCAAGCGAA
>JBPCTR010000207.1:0-7536 GCA_051011575.1 Acidimicrobiales bacterium
CCATAGGTGAGGTCTCGACCAATATCTAATCCAAAGGTGAGATATCGGTCGCCCCGATGGCAACGATCGTCGGGCCGACCCGCGTAGCGTGGACCCGATGCGGACCCTCCGAACGATCTGGCCGTGGATGCGGCCGTATCGCCGCTACATGATCGCGGGGCTGGGCGCCTCGTTCGTGGGCGTACTCATTAATCTCGCGATCCCACTGCTCACCTCGCGGATCATCGACGACGGCATCGCGATGGACGACAGCGACCTCGTCGGACGAACGGCAGCACTGATGATCGTGCTGATCCTTGCGGGGATGGGCGCGTCGGCCGGGGCGAGTGTGCTCGGCGTTCACCTCGCGTCCAATACCGTCACCGATCTCCGCCGCGATCTGTACAGCCACGTACAACACCTGTCGTTCGGCAATTTGGATCGCCTCACCTCCGGCGAGATACTCACCCGTCTCACCAGCGACATGACGAAGGTGACCACGCTCCTCTCGATCGGTGTGTCGTTCGTGGCGCAGATCCCGTTCATGTTCTTCGGTGCCCTCGCCGCCATCGTGCTGATCGACGTGTCGCTCGTGCCCATCGTGTTCGTCATGCTGCCGATCATCGCCCTGCTCGTGTGGTTCGTGATCGTCAGATCGAACGTGTTGTACGACCTCGTCCAAGGGCGGCTCGACCGACTCAACACGGTCCTGCGGGAGAACATTCAGGGCGCCGAGGTCATCAAAGCGTTCGTCCGCCAGGACCACGAAATCGATCGGTTCGACCAGGCAGCAGGCGACCTCGCCGAGGACGCAACCACGGTGAACCAGCTCGTCGCGTCGATGTTCCCGACGCTGCTCGCTGTCTCTTCGCTCGGCATTGCTGCGGTGTTGTGGATTGGCGGAGCCAACGTGATCGACGGCGACCTCAGCCAGGGCGAGCTCGTCGCCTTCATCCAGTTCATGTCACTCGTGGCGATGCCCACGATCTTCTTTGCCTTCCTCCAGCCGATGATCTCCGCTGCAGCTGCCTCGATCACGCGTATCAGCGAGGTGCTCGCCGCCGAGCCCAAGGTGCCGTCGATGGATGGCTGCATCGACCTGGACGCAAGCCTGCCGGCGATCGACGTGTCGTTCGAGAACGTGAGCTTTCAGTACGACGGAATTGCCGGTGGCGAGTTGGGGACCGACTGCGCACTGCGAGACGTGTCGCTGCACATTCCGGGCGGCCGCAAAGTGGCGATCCTCGGTGCGACCGGCTCGGGGAAGTCGACGCTGGTCAACCTCATCCCCCGCTTCTACGACGCAACCCATGGAACGGTCCGGGTCGGCGGTGTCGACGTTCGACAGCTCTCGAAGAGCTCGCTCCGCCTCCAGATCGGCATAGCGCTGCAAGAGCCTTACCTGTTCAGCGGGACGGTGGCGGAGAGCCTGCGCTTCGGCCGACCCGACGCGACCGACGACGAGGTCGTACAGGCGGCCAAAGCCGCCCAGGCCCACGACTTCATCATGGAGATGCCCGACGGGTACGAGTCGCAGCTGGCACAGGCCGGCTCAAATCTGTCGGGCGGCCAACGGCAACGCTTGTCGATCGCGCGCACCCTCCTCGCCGGGCCCAAGATCCTCATCTTCGATGACTCGACCAGTGCGGTAGACCTCGAGACCGAGGCACGCATCCAGGAAGTGTTCGAGAGCCTGACGGGCGTGACCGTGATTCTCGTGGCGCAGCGCATCAGCACGGCACTGGGCGCCGACGAGATCGTGGTGCTCGACGACGGCCGACTGGCGGCGCAGGGTACTCACGCCGACCTTCTTGAACGTTCCGAGATCTATCGCGACATCTACCGAAGCCAGCTCGGGGAGCCGGTGTCGTGACGTCGGTGCAGAGCCAACGCGGCAGTTCCGACCTGGCGAGTCGTCGCGGTCCGGGTGGCCCGAGCGATCCCACGGCCAAGCGCGACCGAAACTCCGGTCGGACGTTACGCCGGCTCGTCGACTACCTCCATCCGTGGCGCGCGCAGGTAGCGGTTGCTGGTGCACTCGTCATCGTTTCGTCGGTGGCATCCCTCATGGCGCCCTGGCTCCAGGGTCTGGCTATCGACGAGTTCATCGCCGAGGGCGATCGCAGCGGTCTGGAGGCGATCGTCCTCGTCCTCGTCGGCGTGTATCTGATTTCGTGGGGCGCGGGCGTCGTGTACAGCCGAATGATCGCCGGGATCGCCCAGCGCGTGTTGTTGGAGCTGCGCGAACAGCTCGCACGCAGGCTTCAGAAGTTGTCGATCGGCTTCCTCGACCGGAACCGCACCGGCGATCTCATGAGCAGGGTCACAAACGATGTCGACGCAGTCGACCTGCTGCTGAGCCAGAACCTGCTCACGATGCTCTGGGCAACGGTCGAGATCATCTCGCTACTGGTGATCATGTCGGTCCTCGACTGGCGGCTGACCCTGGCGGTGCTCATCCCGGTACCGATCGCGATGTACATCGTGAAGAAGCTCGGCGAAATGTCGGGGCCGCGCTTCACCGAACTCCAACGTTCGATCGGCGCGCTGAACGCCACTGCCGAGGAGCGACTGTCGGGTCAACGGACGGTGATCGCCCTCGATCGACAGGATCACACCGATGCCGAGTTCGCCGAGGTGAACGAGCAGACCCGCGACAAGGGCATTCGGGCCGGAACGATCACGGCGGTGATGATGCCGATCATGTTCGGCCTGGGGAATCTGAGCACCGTGTCGGCGGTCAGTGTCGGCGCGTGGTTGGCCGTCACCGACAGCGGCGTCACGATCGGGTTGATTGCCGCGTTCGTGAGCTATGCCGGCCGGGTGGGCCGGCCGTTGGGTCGGATCTCCGGCACGATCACGTCGATCTTCTCCGCCCTCGCGGGCGGCACTCGAATCTTCGAGCTGCTCGACGAAGAGCCCGACCTGATCGACTCCCCCGGCGCCCCTGTTCTCCCCCCGGTCGAAGGTCGAGTCGTGTTCGACCACGTGGACTTCGAATACGTCGAGGGCCAACCCGTGCTGCGCGACGTGAGCTTCGTGGCCGAGCCGGGGCAGATGATCGGCCTGGTCGGGCCCACCGGTGCCGGCAAGTCGACGATCATCAACGTGCTCAATCGGTTCTACGACATTTCGTCGGGGACGGTGAGCGTCGATGGCCACGACATCGCATCGGTACAGATGGATTCGCTGCGCGAACAGCTCGGCATCGTATTGCAACGCACCTATCTGTTCACCGACACGGTGCGAAACAACATCCGGTTCGGCCGGCTCGACGCCACCGAAGCCGAGATCGAGGCCGCCGCCGCACTCGCCAACGCCGACCATTTCATTCGAGCACTCCCCCAGGGCTACGACACCATCGTGTCCGAGGGCGGCAGCAACCTCTCGCTGGGTCAGCGCCAGCTCGTCGCCATCGCCCGGGCGGCGATTGCCGACCCAGCACTCCTCGTGCTCGACGAGGCCACGAGTTCGGTAGACACCCGGACTGAACGCCAGCTCCAGGACGCATTGCTCAACCTCATGGAGGGCCGCACGAGTTTCGTGATCGCCCATCGGCTGTCGACCGTGCGCGACGCCGATCAGATCCTCGTGATCCAGGACGGCCGGATCTCCGAACGCGGTACCCACGACGAGTTGCTCGAGGTCGAGGGGTTCTACCACCAGCTCTACACAAGTCAGTTCCGCGGCCGGTAACCGCGCGAGATCCGCCACCGCTGTCGAGTACCCGCTCGCCTCTGAGATTTTCTTCGACAGAGCTCCCAGCCCCAGGGCTACTGTGCGAACAGCGAGCACGTCGAACGGTTCCCCCGTTCCTGCGGGGGAAGACAGGGGAGGAAACCTCATGGAGTCAATCGATCGTCGTAATTTTATTCGCAAGTCTGCGCTGGCGGTTGCCGGCGGCGCGGCTCTGGCGGGACCTTTCCAAGGGTTTGTCGCTCTTGAGGCCGGTGCCAGTCCGAGACGTAAGGCGAGCCTGGGGGCACTGTCGGACAAACCGGATCTTCGGGACGGAGTCGTTCGAATGGCACTACCCGATGGGTACACATATCGCTCGCTCGGACTGACGGGCAGCATCATGTCCGACGGTGCTGCGACGCCGGGCCGCCAGGACGGTATGGCCGCATTCCGCGGGCCCCGTGGCACCATCCGCGTTGTTCGCAATCACGAGGTCCGCGGAGAGGGAACCCCTATGGGTGGTTCTCCCGCCGACATCGCCAAGGCGTACGACGGCAACACACTCGGTGGCACGTCCACACTGGAGATCGACCAGAAGAGCCGCGAGCTGACCGCAGACTGGGTCAGCCTCACCGGGACGGCGGTGAACTGCGCGGGCGGGCCCACGCCGTGGGGCACGTGGATCAGCTGTGAGGAGACGGTCAACGGACCAGACCTCGGCCCCGACTTCACCGGGAGCGATGGCCCGGCGTCGTTCGAGCGTCACGGCTACGTCTACGAAGTCGATCCCAGCTGGGGGCCCAGTGAGATGGCGACCGCTGTTCCCGTTCGCAATGCGGGAAGAATCGCTCACGAGGCCGTCGCGTACGACCGCAACACGCGGGCGCTCTACCAAACCGAGGACAATTTCGAGTTTCCGTCCGGCATCTACCGCTACCTGCCGCCCGACAATCCGATGCAGACGAAGCGCCTGAGCGACGGCGGGCAACTCGAGATGCTCCGCGTCGTCGGGAGCCCGTGCGCAGAGCTCGGGCTCGTTCAGGGAACCGGTTCCAGCTTTGCGGTCGACTGGGTGGCGATCGACCAGCCTGACTTCGACTTCGGCGACGGCGCGGGAGTCGACAACGACACCGGGATTCAAGTCGTCGGACAACAGGGATTCGCTCAGGGGGCAGCGAAGTTCGCCCGCCCCGAGGGCATGTGGGAACGGGCGGGGCTGATCTATTTCACCTGCACCCGCGGCGGCGCAACACAGCTCGACGGCAATCGATTCGGCGAGTACGGAAACGGATTCGGCCAGGTGTGGGTGCTCGACCCTCGCAGCAACGAGCTCACGCTCATCTTCGAGTCGCCAGGGCCAGACGTACTCGACCTGCCCGACAACATGACGCTGTCGGCACGCGGCAACATCATCCTCTGCGAAGACGGCTCGACGGACAACCTCATTCGCTGCCTCACCCCCGACGGCGAGTTGTTCGATTTCGCCCAGAACATGATCGCCGGTGAGGAGCGGCAGGAGTTTGCTGGGGCGTGTTTCAGCCCCGACAACAAGACGCTTTTCGTGAACATCCAGTTCGCCAACGGCCTGACCTTTGCCATCTGGCGCGAACACGGAGGCACGTTCCTCTGAGCCACATCGCCTGAGTCCTAGTCGGCGAGGTCCTTTGCCGACACGACCTTGTCCATCGACAGGCGCACGACATACTCGCCGGGTACGCCGTTGCGCCGGCCGTAGGCCTCGGCGTTCTCGGCGCCCATGTAGCGGCCCCCGATCTCGCCTGCGATGGCGACGAGGTCGGGGGCGTCGGCGGTGAGCGAGACCGATCCTTCGATCATCACGAACGAGTAGGGCGGGTGCGGGTCGTCGACCGAGAGTGCGGCCCTCCCCTCCCGCGCCAGGTTCCGGCCCTTCACCGACTCCTCGTGGGTGTTGAACACGATGTGCCCGTCCTTCAGCACGAACCAGATCGGAGCCACATGCGGCCTTCCGTCGGCCCGCACGGTGGCGAGCTTGCCGGTGCGGGTTCCGGTCATGAGGAATTCGGTGACTTCAGCGGGAGACATCGGTGAGTACGGCATGGGGTCAAGTGTTTCAGACGGTCTTCAGGTACTGGTGCACGAGGTTGATGGCCGTCGCTCCCTGCCCAACGGCCGAGGCCACTCTTCGCACCACACCTTCCCGCACGTCACCAACGGCGAAGATTCCCGGCACACTCGTCTCGAGCATGTACGGCCCTCGTTTGAGGGTCCAGCTGCGGGGCAGTACGCCGTCCTCCATGAGATCAGGACCGGTGAGAATGAATCCGGACGGGTTCCGTGCGACGGTGTCGCCCAGGAAGTCGGTGTGAGGCTTGGCGCCGATGAACAGGAAGAGTGCGGCTGCGTCGATGGTCTCGATATCGCCGGTGGAGTTGTTGGTGATCTCGAGTTGCTCCAGTCCCTCGTTTCCGTGAACGGCCGTGACCGCCGACTCGGTACGGAGGTCGATGTTGTCCGTCGACTCGATCTGGTTGATCAGATACTGCGACATGCCCTTGTTGAGATTCGGACCTCGAACGATCATCGTGACCTGAGACGCAAATCGTGAGAAGTGCATTGCGGCCTGGCCGGCGCTGTTCGCCCCACCCACCACGAACACGTGCCGACCGCGATAGTTGGCCGCCTCGGTCATCGCCGCGCCGTAGTAGATCCCGGCTCCGGTCAGTTCTTTCACGCCCGGCACATCGAGGGTGCGCACCGATACGCCGGACGCGATCACCAGGGCATGGCAGCTGATGGTTCGACCGTCGGTGAGGGTCACGGTTCGATATGGATCGGCCACGTCGATGGACGTGACCTCCTGTGCGGTCAGGATCTCGGCACCGAGTCGCGAGGCCTGGGTGGTTGCGCGCCGGGCGAGGTCGACCCCACTCACGCCGTTCGGGAACCCGAGGTAGTTCTCGATCCTCGAGCTCGTCCCGGCCTGCCCGCCGGTCGTGTCCTTGTCGACGAGAAGCGTGCGCAGCCCTTCGCTCGCCCCGTACACGGCGGCGCCGAGCCCGCCAGGCCCGGCGCCCAAGATGATCCCGTCCTAGAAAGGCTCCCACGCCTCGGTCTGATGGCCAACCTTCTCTGCAAGCACGGCAATCGTGGGCTCGACGAGCGCCGTGCCATCCGGAAAGAAAATCACCGGAATGCAGAGGTTGTCGCCGGTGGCCGCAGCCACCGCGTCTCGCGCCGCAGGGTCGCGCTCGATGTCGAGCCACTTGTACGGGATCTGAGACCTCGCCAAGAAGTCCTTCGCATAGTGCGAACTCGCCGACCACAGGGTGCCGGCAACACGAATGCCGTCATAGGCGTGGTCCACCGTGCGGACCCAGTCGTCGAGCAGATCGTCGAGCACTGGATAGAGATTCTCTTCGGGTGGACCCCATGGCTTCATCAAGTAGTGGTCGAGCCCGATCTCGTTGATCGCGGTGATCGCTGCCGACGTATCTGCATAGGCCGTGAGGAGAACCCGGCGAGCCTCCGGATAGATCTTCATCGCCTCGAGCAGGAACTCGGTGCCCTCCATCTCGGGCATGCGCTGGTCGATCAGCAGGAGCGCGACCTCGTCGTTGCGCTGGGCGAGGCGGTGCAGCATGTCGATCGCCTCGGTCGGCGATGTCGACTTGCCGATGCGGTAGTCCTTGCCGAAGTGGCTTCGGAGATCGCGCTCGATCGCGTCGGAGACTTGGACCTCGTCGTCGAGGGTGAGGATGATCGGTTTGGCCACGGACTACCCCTGGTTGGAGAGCCGAGTGTCGGGCGCGTGACCCGCGAGCTCGGCGTCGCCGTTGAGTTCGGTTGGTGCGGTGACCGGCAGCGTGACCGCGAAGGTGGTTCGCCCCGGTTCGGAGG
>JBPCTR010000208.1:0-11296 GCA_051011575.1 Acidimicrobiales bacterium
CCAGAGCCCACCACCGGCGAGGCCACGTACACCCATCAAGGCGCGTCATGACGAACGACCCCGACGACATCTTGGGCCGAGTCAGCCATCTGAAGGATGGCGACAGCTCGCGCGACATCTACGACGACTGGTCCGCGACGTACGACAACCACTTGCTTGACCAGTTCGGGTATATCTCGCCCGGCGTCGCCGCCGAGGCTTTGAGAGACAGGTTGGTCGAGAGCAACATCCCCATCATCGACTATGGCTGTGGCACCGGCCTGGTCGGCCAGGCCTTGGCTCAGCAGGGATTCACCACCATCGACGGAATCGACATCGCCGAGGGCATGCTCGACCAGGCCCGCACCAAACAGGTGTATCGCAGCCTGATCTGCGGCGACCTTACGACGCGGCTCACTCTCGACGACCAGATCTACGATGCCGCTGCCTGCGTCGGATCAATGGGGGCAGGCCATGTCGGGGCGCAGCACGTACCCGAACTACTGCGGCCACTCAAGCCGGGCGGGACCTTCGTCATCGTCCTCAATGACATGCACTTCGAGTCGGAGGGCTTCGAGCAAGCGTTCAGGGAGCTTGAGCGCGATGGCGTGTGGCAGATTCATCGACTCGAACAGTTCAACTACATGACTGAGATGGACCGGCCCGGCTGGCTGCTGGTGGCAGAGAAGGGGCGATTCGCCTCAGACAGCGGGTGATCAGACGGCGACGCTCATCCCGAAGCGGCCGGACTGACCTGGTCTCTCGCGGTCGGATCCTGCGGAGTGTCCCAACGCCGATCCCAGAGGAAGTAGATCACCGTTCCGATCGCGAGCAGCGAGCCCGCCGTGAGGAACATCGCCGAGTAGCCGGCGATTTCGATGACCGCCCCGAGAATCGGACCGCCGAAGAGGACACCGATGTCGAAAAGCGCCGTGAAGAAGGCGACCGATGAGCCCCGCACCGGCTCGGGTGTTCTCGTGACCGTGAATGCGAACAGAATCGGGAACGCATACCCATGACCGATCCCGCTGAGCGCGCCGGCAAGCGCCAGGTCGGCGGCTGATCCAGCCCGGGCGAGCACGATGAACCCCAGCACGAGCGCCCCCAGCGCAGGGGCGAGGACCCGTTTCTCGCCGAACATGGTGGGCAACTTCGCCAAGAACAGGCGGACGATGACTGCTGTGCCCGCATAGAAGGCGAAGAACAGGCCAACCGATCCGATGCCGGTCGTATCGACGAAGGTCCGCATGAAGGTGAAATAGCCGGTGAGAACGAACGAGAACACGCCGGCGATCCACCACAACGGGAGCAGACTCGGCTGCCTGATGGCGTCGATGAAACGGCCCCGGCCCTCCGAGCTGACCGTCGTGGCTGATTCGCCCAGACTCAATGCAAACAGGTAGGCGACAACAGCCAGTGCCGCTGCGGTCCAGAACAGCGCCGTGAAGTCACCCGTGCGCAGGATCACGTCGCCGAGCGCACCGCCGAGTGCGATTGGAAGCAGGCCCGAGACGCCGAAAAGGGCCAGACCCTCGGTGCGCCGCGACTCGGGGATCACGTCGGCACCGATGGTGAAGAGCACGGTGAACGTGGACCCGATCGCGATCCCGTGGATGATGCGGACGATGTAGACCCATGGACCGAGCGCCGTCACCGTGAGGTACAGGAGGCTGGCGACGATGTTCAAGAAGCCGGCGACGACGATGACTGGGCGGCGTCCCCGTTCGTCGATGGCTCCGCCGAGCAGCGGGCGGATGGCAACTGCTGCGATCGCCGACACGGCAAACAAGAACCCGATCTCGGTCTCGCTGGCACCGAGGTCGCTGAGGAATCCGGGGAGGTGCACGAAGAGGAAGAAAGAGAGCCCATTGATCAGGCTCGCGGCGAAGGCAGCGATGAACTCGGGGGTGAGAAGGCGGTCTTGCTCCACCGAGGAAGCGTACGGCGAAGCTAGGGACTGTCCCGCTCTCCCAATCTTTATCGAGGCGTCAGCCAATCAAAGGTGGGCGCCGGTCTCAGAGAACCGTCTGGCTGAGGTATTCGGCCGTGTCCTCGTAGGCGCGGTCGATGGCCCGTTTGATCGATCGGGTGTGCTTGTACTTGAGCTTCGAGGGGTCGTTGAACTCGGCGTGCGGATCGAGCCCGGTCGGGAGCACGTGGATCGTGACGTCATTGGGCAGGTTCTCGAGATCGCGGTGGAAGCGGTGCCGACGCGAGATCTCGAAGGCGACGAACGCGACGTCCCACGCAGTACGGGGTACGCGCAGAGGTGCGTCGATGTTCCCCACATGCAGCACGTAGATCGTGGTCGCCCCGAGTTCGAGCGCCCGCGAAATGGGAATCGAGTTGACGACTCCTCCATCGATGTAGTGTCGGCCGTCGACCTCCACCGGTGGCAGGAGTCCGGGCACTGCGCACGAACTCAGCAGCGCATCGATGAGCGGCCCTGAGTCGAACCACCATTCCGCCGACGTCTCGACGCAGGCAGCCGAGCATTGGAACGGAACCGGGAGCTCTTCGAACCTTGTGTGGGGAAGCCAATCCTCGATCAGCTTTCGCATCGAGTTGTTGGTGTGCAGATGTGTTCGGTGGCGAACGACGGTCGCCAGCCGAGTCATCGGTCCGTCACGGAGGACGCCGGATTCCGTGAGCTCGTCCCACATGCCGACCAATCGTCCAACCATGTCGCCTGTCGGACCCGATGCGATGATCGCCCCATTGATCGACCCGATGGAGGTGCCGACGACGAGGTCGGGCACGATTTCCGCCTCGGCGAGGGCCTTGACCATCCCCACCTCGACCGATCCTCGGAGCCCACCGCCGCCGAGAACGAACGCCGTCACCTCAGACTTCGGCGACTGTCGGGTTTCGGCCATGTAGCGGAGGCTACCCAACCCCTTCACAGGCGACCGTCACGTACTGTTGGATGGGCACTCGGTCGAACATCGCCGAAAGAGGGGGCTGGCTCGTCACATGTCGATGGCCTGGGTTCCGCCTCGATGGTTTCGTGTACTCGTGGTCACGCCGATCGTCTTCGTGATCTCCGGTGTTGTCACCGTGCTCTCACCGGTGCTTCTTGCTCTGCTCGCGGTCGTCGACCTGGTCGACCGCAAGGAATGGCGGTTCTCACGAGTCGGCGGCCTGGGCATCGCACTCTGCGTCACCGAGTTCATCGGACTGATCGTGGTGTTCGTCCTTTGGGTCTCGTTCGGTTTCGGACTCGGCATCCGGTCGCGAACTGCCCAGCGGGTGCACAACCACATCTTCGGCGTGTGGCTCGCGTTCGTCACCAACGCACTCGAATTCTTCCTCGGCTTCGATTTCGTCATTCCCGAGGGCGAGCGCATCCACGGGCCGATCCTCACGCTTGCGCGCCACGCCGGTCCCGGCGACGCGTTCCTTCTGGCGCGCAAAGTGATTCGGGACTACAAACGCCAACTCCGCATGCTCGGCACGAGCAAACTCCTGTGGGATCCATTTCTCAACCACCTGATGTTGCGGCTCCCTCACCACTTTCTCGACCGCAGACGCAACCCGCCCGAAGCCGAGCTGGAAGCGATCGAGGAGATGACCGCCTCGATGGACGACGACAGCGTCACGATCATCTTCCCGGAGGGTGGCAACTGGACACCGAAGCGATGGGAGGGGGCGATCGATTCGTTGACCACGAGCGGTCGGGCCGAACAAGCTGAGCTGGCGGCCAGCATGATGAACGTTCTTCCACCACGAACCGCCGGCACACTGGCCGCGCTCGGTGCACGACCTGATGCAACGGTCGTCTTCGTGGCTCACGTCGGGCTCGGCGATCTCCATTCGCTCGGCGAGATCTGGCGACACGTGCCACTGCGACGTCGGGTTCAGGCAACATATTGGTCGGTCCCAGCAGCCGAGATCCCCACCGACCGAACCGAGTTCGGGAGCTGGCTCTTCGCACAATGGGCGTTGATCGATCGATGGATCAGCGAGACCCGGCCGTCGGTGCACCAGCCTCGCTGAGCCCTTGCCGACCGACGTGTCGACCATCTGTCAGCCGATCCCCAGCGCCACCTCGAGGTGAGCGCAGACCTCGTCGACGGCCGTTTCGAGCTCACCATCGTTCCGCACGATTAGATCTGCCCGGTCGAACGGATCGTAGAGCAGGGCGAATGCATCGAACATCTCCCTCCCGGCCATGTGATCCGACTCGTCGCTTGCCCGCTTCTGCAAGTGGGCGGCCGCCACCTCGGGCGCCACAGCGATCTCGACCACGCAGACACTGCCGAAGATCTGCGCACCGGCACGGAAGAATGGCTCTCGAATTTCGCGACGATGAAACGTCTCCTCCACGATCATGTAGGGCTGCGCCTCCGCCAGCGCGGCCAATTCCGTCAACGTTCGCTCGTAGACGAGTCTCCGGAAGTCGTCGGGGAAGGGGATACCGTCGGCCACCCAACGGTCGAATCCTGGATACGTTGCGCCGATCGCCGCCTTGTTGTCGTCGATCGAATGGACCGGGATGTCGAGCCGTCGTGACACGGCCCCGGCGATCGTCGACTTCCCCGAGCCGATCGCCCCCGAAATCGCGATCAGACACCCCGTACGATCAGCTGCCATGCGGCGAGACTAGTCAGCACTCCACATGCCGCTTTACGGCGCGCGCAGCCCGAAAACCCCGAAGCACTCGAAGCGTTCAGAGCGTGGGGGAAATCCCGGCGCCGATAGCTCGTCGGATCACGTCAACGTGGTGCCAAGAGACGACTCTCTAAGGCCCGCGGAAGCCGCGACAGCTAGTCCGTCAAGTTGGTCGGTCCGGTTTCGTCCAAACGCGCTGGCCTTCGCTCGTACCAGTCGAAGGTGGTGTGTGGCCGCCTACTCCATTCGGCTTGCCCGCGAACACGCATTGCCGTTCCGAGCTCGGCCATCTGTGACGAATAGACATCCGAACGTATGTGGTGCCATTTGCCATGCCCGGGGAACACCCACTCGACGCTGAGGTGCGCGATCGAGTCCATGCTGTCGGCAAGCGCCTCCCATGAGTAATCGCCGCACCCGAGATACGACGCTACGTGCGTGGGTGGCTACGAGGACGGGTAGATCACCCAGAGAATGCCGATGGCGAGCCAGGTCAGGCTGACCAGCCAGAAGAGTATCGGTTGGTGGTCTCGGTGGAGTCGGGTGAGCAGGAATGTTTCGCCGGACGCGATGCCGAGGATCGCCCAGACGGTGAAGAGGAAGCCCCAGACCCACAGCAACGACTCGATCAGCACGGTGGCCCAGACTCCAGCGAGCCCTAAGAGTGTCATTGCGGTCGTGGCCGCGGGTGACATCTGGGCTCGAGGCTTGGCCCGCGGGGGAACCCGGTGGTGCGACATCACGCGGAGCTGTCGGGACGTGACACACCGACGGTTTCAGATGTGGCAACCGGCGGTGTGACCGCACCGTGCATCTGTCGATTGAGGTAGTGGTGAAAGTCGGTGATGACGTGTTCCATGGCGACGATTGAACCGGGCTCGAAGTCCCCACTTGCGGCGATCTGCCCGCGTTCGCAGATCCACTTGTCTTCGGGAAGGAAGTCCGGGATGAGCGATTCGCTTACCCGCTGGGTGGCCTTCTTGAGGAGGCCACTGATCTTCGAAGAACGCTCAGGATCCTTTTGCTCGAAGGCGCCGGCAGCGACGGTGCGGGTCCGATCGACCGCCAACGGTTCGACGTACTGATAGAGGAACGTCTTCCCCGAGATCACGCCCACAAAGTTCGGTGGGAGACTGAGCAGGACATAGTCGTCCTCGCCGTTCTGGCTTCCACCGGTCGCCGTGCCATCGGCACAGCCCACGATGTAGTACGCATCTGCGGTGGGCGTGTAGGGCTCGAGCGTTTTGGGATGGACCTTGAACAGGTGATAGCTCTCCATCGCATTCGCGATGACCAGCTTCCAGTTCGCGTTCCACTCTTCCGCCTCACGCAGTGACGTCCAATGATGCAACTCACCGAGCCGGTGCTCGACAGCGATCGCGTCGAGATGTGCGAACCGTTCGGCGAGCGAAGCAACGTCTGGGTTCATGCTGACAAATAGAAGGCCATGCCACTCCTCACAGCGGTATGACGGCAAACAATGGGCGTCCTTGTCGACCTCGTCACGCCCGGCATGAGGTACGGACATGAGTCCACCGTCGTCGCGGTACGTCCATGCGTGGTATGGACATTGAAATCGTTTCGTATTGCCGGGTTCGTCGACGAGCAGCGTTCCTCGGTGGGCGCACAGATTCGAGAGCGCCGCCAGCTCACCAGCCTGGTTACGCAAGACGATGATCGGCTGCCCACCCAAGAACGTCGTGAAGTAGTCGCCCGGCGAAGCGACCTGATCGATCGTTCCGACGAACACCCAGCCACCTTGCCAGACGCGACGTTGCTCGGTCTGCCAGATTCCTTCGCTGCGATACGCAACCGCGGGTAGCGCACGGGTTGGATCTATCTCATACGTCTCCATTCGTTCATTATAACAACGGTCGTTCTCAAGATGAGCACTTGCTAGATTGGGTCTGTGACCGATCTCGTTCCTCCCAGCCGAGCCTTCGTCCTTGGCCTCGCCAACGAAGAAGGCGCACTCGATGCGAACGTGCTCTACAAACTCGCCGCCGCAGTAGGCCTCACCGACACAACGATCAGACTCACACTTCGGCGACTCGTCCAATCCGAACTCGCCGAAAGCAGCGGACGAGGACGGAGCGCCCAAATCCAGCTCACCGCCGCCGGGCTCGCCGAACGCGCTCCAGACGTTGGCTGGACCGTCCTCGCCTACCGACTGGACCAAGGCCTCTACGACTGGGACCAAAGGTGGCACCTGGTGTCATTCGAGATCCCCGAAGCACAGCGCACAGCTCGCGATGCTCTACGGAACCAACTCCACAATCTACTCGGCGCCTCCCACAATGGACTCTACGTTTCCACCCACGAATGGGAACCATGGGTCAGCGCCATCGCCGCCCACCACGGCATCGAACGACACGTGACCATGATCTCCACCGACCACATCGACATCGGCGGAGAAACCGATCCAAGCGAGATTGCGTCACAACTGTGGCCCCTGAACGAGCTCAACAAACAAGCGAAAGAGTTCATAGATCGCTGGTCCAACGCAGCCGTGGACCCACCAGCTGACCTTCGAGACGCCGCACGAGCCGCCTACCTGGCCAGCACCGAATTCGAAGCCCTACTACGGCAAGATCCACTCATACCAAGACAGCTCGAACCGAACACCTGGAACCCCCCAGCAGCTCGACAGCTCTACCGCACACTCATCGACCAACTATCCAACACCCACGACGAGATACGACAGGCCAATGTGTTCGCCGCATTCTCCGGCGCCCTCGACCGGACCGCCACCATGTCCCAGACCGCCTTCGACACATGGCTCTGGAACGCCACTCATCCCAGGGAGTGAGCTCCCCTCCCTCGCTCGCAATCAGTTCGTTGATGGCAGTCGCTGGTTTCGGTTGAGCGTGGTGGTGATAACAAAGAATCCGAGAACTGCCGGGAGGGTGACGATTGCGGTCGCTGAACCGCGACGCCGTGTGGGACGAGTGATGCCGTTGCGAGTCCTATCGCGGCCAGAGCGAGTGCGAGTTGGGTGAGTCGCTCTGGTCCGAGCTTCACGATCGCCCAGTCACCGGCGAAGCGGCCGGTGGTCATACCTGCGGTGACGGCTACCATCTGCACCTCCCAGCGACCTTCGGGCAAGAACGACAAAGGCCCGGAAACCAGTGGTTTCCGGGCCTTCGTGTTGAGTGGCGGGGGCAGGATTTGAACCTGCGACCTTCGGGTTATGAGCCCGACGAGCTACCAGACTGCTCCACCCCGCGGTGGAGAGATCAAGGGTAACGGGCACCCCTACAGCCCACAACCCACCCCGATTTTCGGACGTACTTGGGCGGAACTCAGCCGCCGCCGATGTCGATGCTGTATCCCTCGTACACGAGGTCGGCGCCCTTCTGTCGATGGCGGGCCAACGCCACGAGCGAGTCGAGCACGGCTGTTCGCACGTCGGCCACCTCCTCGGTGGCCTTCACCCGGTCGATCGCGGCGTCGAGCTGACGACACAACTCGGGATGTTCCCGTCGAACCGCGTCGATCCGGTTGGCGAGACGAGGTGCATCGAAGGTCAGCTCTGCAAGCAGCCCCTCTTCACCTTCGACCTCGGCGATGTGCTGATCGAGCGCGATGCGAAGTTCGTCGAGTTCGCGCACCAGATCGTCGCGCCACGCCGGTTTCAGCGACGGTGCAGCAGCTGCTCGCTCGACCCGGGAAATCGCGGTCTTCATCTCCACGCGGCGCTCAGTGGCCGCCGTCAGCGCCTCGGAGTTTGCGGCAAACTCCGGAGTCGAATTCGTGTCGGTCATCTGTCCCTCCCAATCGGTCGGCACTCACCCGTATGCCCCAAGTCTTGCGCGGCGGAGCGCTGAGCACCAGACGAATTGGCCGGCGGAGGGTCGGGTCGGGCGGAAGGTGGGTCAGAGTCGGGCGCGGTGCGAAAGCAATGCGGCCGCGATGGCCGCCTCGAATTCGGCCGTCGAGAACGGCTTCTGCAGCATCGGAACTCGTGAGTCCGATAGGAGCTCGCTGTCGACCGCCGACTTCGGATACCCCGAAACGAGGAGGGTGCCGACGTCGGGGTGGTGCTCGCGAATCCGCTCGACCAGTTCCGGCCCCTGCAGGGGCCCGGGCATGACGACGTCGGTCACGACGAGATCGATCGCATCGGCCGTCTTCAACATGTCGAGGGCCGCGTCGGCGTCGGCCACGTCGACCACATCGAATCCGAGCGATGTGAGCTGGCCAGCGAGCACCTCCCGGACATCATCGCGGTCGTCCACGAGCAGGGCGCGTCGTCCAGCGTCGTGATGCGAGAACGCGCAATCCCCGCGTTGGGGCTGCAAGCCAATCTCCACCGCTGAGGGAAGGTGAATCGTGATACTCGTGCCGAGGCCGGTCACTGATTCGATATCGAGAAATCCGCCCGACTGTCGGACGAACCCGTCGACCATCGCGAGTCCGAGGCCGCTTCCTTCGCCTTCGGTCTTGGTCGAGTAGAAGGGTTCGCACGCCCGAGTGGCCACATCGGTCGTCATCCCCACTCCCGCGTCGGAGATCGTGATGCCGACGTAGCTGCCTGGATCGGTCCCGCTCCGCGCCGCTTCGGGCGTGATGAGGATGGCACGGGTCGAGATCGTGATGCGCCCATCGATCGGTCTCGCATCCCGGGCATTGATCGCAAGGTTGAGTAGCGCCGACTCGAGCTGCGCGCGATCGGCTCGAACGAGCGTTGCCTCGTCGTCCAAGACCAGCTCGATGTCGGAGATCTCGGGCAGCGTCCGCTGCAGCAGGTCGCGAAGTGAGCGCACCACCTCGTTGGGGTCGAGTGGAGTCGGGTCGAGCATCGCCCGACGACCGACTGTGAGGAGCTGATGCGTGAGTTCTGCCCCCTGATTTGCCGCCCTCGTCGCCGTTGCGAGAGCGCGAGCAATTCGTGGGTCGTCGACCATCGCATCCGCGAGCTCGAGGTTGCCGAGCACAACCGTGAGGAGGTTGTTGAAATCGTGCGCGACGCCAGCCGTGAGCTGCCCAACCGCCTCCATCTTTTGCGTTTGCTGAAGTTGCTGCTCGG
This sequence comes from Acidimicrobiales bacterium, assembly GCA_051011575.1. GTDB lineage: Bacteria > Actinomycetota > Acidimicrobiia > Acidimicrobiales > SHLQ01 > SHLQ01. Next base: position 9,620 of record JBPCTR010000208.1, read on the forward strand.
TCAGGCGAAGATCCGTGATGTCGACCACCGTTCCGAGGAGTTCGACCACCTCACCATCGGGGTTGAGCGCGGGCGCCAGGGTCTCGCGGAGATAGATCGTGTCTCCCGACTTCGTGAGACCGCGATACTCGTGGTTGACGGTCTCCCCGGCTTCGACCAGCGCACACATGCGTAGGTACCCGGCACGATCGTCGGGGTGGACGAGCGAACTACCCCGCGGCCCACGACACCGACGCATGAACTCCGTCGGCGTCATGTCGCTCATCGCGGCGTTGAGGTCGGAGCTGTGGGTGCAACGGTCCGTCTCGAGATCCCACGTCCAGACACCCACTCGAGCCACGTCGAGCGCCTGCATGTACCGCATCTCGGTCGCATCGATCTGCGCGACGTAGTTCGACTCGACCCTTCGAGTCTCGAGGCGCTGGCGCGCGAGATCTTGGCGGGCGGTGTCATGCAACCATCCCGACGCATAGCCGAACGCGGCAATCGCGATGATCCCAACGACGAGCTCCAGGCCAGTCGCAGGAGCGCCCTGGATCGCGTCGGTGTCGACCGCCAGGTGGAGAAACATCCCGACAGCGAGCATTCCGGACAGTGACCCCACGCGACGGCCCGCGATGACACCCCCCAGCCCGACCGCGAGGAACAACATCGGAATCGGAATCGGAAGCACGAACTCGGAATGGGCTGAGTATTCGACCGCCGATACCGCGACAACCGTTGGGGCCATCGCCGCAAAACTCTTGAGGTGCCTGCTGTTCATGTGACCGCCGAAAGTCGTGAGTCACGTCGACCCAACCCAAGCCTCGCACACCGAACGAGCCCGCCAGCGCAATAGGAGAAAAAAGGCGAAAGCCGGCTCACCGGTGGACGAAGCCTCCGGAGAGCCGGCTATCACACAGCAGAACTAGGCGATGTTGAACCGACGCGAGCCGGCGAGGGCCGCCGCGCCGAGGGCGAGCATGCCGATTCCGATCAGGGCGAGGCCCCAGGACTCCACACCGGTCACGGCGAGCGTGGCGAGCAAGGCGGGATCACCGACGGGAAGCCACGTCGCACCCTGTTGAGATTGATCGATGGCAGCGGCGGTGAAGGCGAAATTGTCGCCGACGGTCACGGTCTTTTCGAGCTCCCAGGTGCCGTCGGACTCGACGAACACGGTGCTGGCGGTTGCGAGGTCGCAATCCGTGATGCCCATCGACCCGAGCCCCTCCGAGACCTGCTCGAGCGTTGCCACACCCAACACGAGTGGGTCGCCGGGAATGGTGCAGGTACCGACGAGGATCGTGGTGTCCGGGATGTATCCGGCGCCGTTGGCGGTGACCTCGTACTCGCCGGCGGCCGGCACGGCCGGTGGGGTGACGGTGATCGACCCGATCACTGGCCCTTCTTCGTCTCCTTCGTCCTGGGCTGCGGCGGGAGCCGCGAACGCGAAGGCGGCGATCATCACGACCGCGAGCGTTGCAAGAATCTTGCGCATTTTGAAGTTCCCCTACATGATTTGGGGCAGCCTGCGGACGGCTACCGACGAGTAACCATAGGCGAACCGTCGGAATTCATCCCAACTCGGGCGTGATCGAGATGTGTTCCAGCACGAGACGACTGTCGGTTTGGCGCACGCCCCCTTCGATCTGCATACGCGTGAGCAGATCATTGAGGTCCTCAGGGCTCGCGACG
>JBPCTR010000209.1:0-10991 GCA_051011575.1 Acidimicrobiales bacterium
GAGAGGAAAGGATCGCCATGGCGATCCGTTCCTCTCCGAAAAATTCCTCACCATTACGAGCCTCGGCGAGGCCATCGGTGTAGAGAAGCAAGAAATCGTCGGCCGCGAGGGGTATTTCTTTGCTGAAGTAGGTGGCACTGGGGTCGAGCATCAGCAGCGGTCCGGTGGCGCGCAAGGGGGCGACCTCCCGGTCGTGCCAGAGCCAGCCGGCGGGGTGTCCCGCCGACGCGTAACGCAAGGTGCCGGCCTCGGTGTCGAACACGACCACGATCATGGAGATGAACTCTTCGCCGCGGTCCATCTCGGCCATCTGCCGATTGAGTTCCTCGAGCGCCTGGGCCGGATCGCGAAACTGGCGGAGGAACACTCGCAGCAGGTATTTGGCCTGAAACGCGGTGATCGACGACTCGATGCCGTGCCCGGCCACGTCGCCAATCACGGCGGCGACTCGCTTCTCGCCCACCCGATACACGTCGAAGAAGTCGCCGGCCATGAGCCCCGATCCCGACTCGTACACGCGGCCGACCTCGAAGCCGGTGAGATCGGGGAGGGTGTCCGGTGCGAGGCGACTGGCCCACGCCTTGGGCGCGAGGTCTTCCTGCTGGAGCGCCTCCTCGGCGCGTCGTTCGAGGAAGAATCGCTGACGGGACAGCCGGGCCTCGCGAACGGCACCGCGAGACCACACGATCGAGATGATGGCCGGAATTCCGGCGAGCGCAAAGATCGTCGTGACCGCCGGATCGTCGCTCGCAGCAGTGGCGAACGCGGCGACCGAGAGCGTGCTGTACAAGAAGGCGGAATGGGCTTCCTTGCGGAACGCCGACTGCGCGAGCTGGTAGGCCGAGTCTTCCTTGGCATCGTCGGCGTCGTGTTCGAGGTTGTTCAGGAAGCGCAATCGGTAGCGCGCCGAGCGTGCCCACAGGAATGCTGCGACCAGGCACACGAGGCCGAGTACGACCAGGACCACGGTCTTCATCCCGACAATGGTAGTTCAGTCGCCCCTGCGCCGGACACGTAGCTTGATCGGCGTTTGTCCGAGGTCGAATTCCTCGCGCAGGGCCCGTTCGAGGTATCGAAGGTACGTACGAGGCAATTCCTTGTTCGTGAACAGCGTGAATGTGGGCGGATCGGTGGCCCCCTGGGTGGCGTAGAGCACCCTGCCGCCCGCGGGAGCAGGTTGTGCCATCTGGGCGGCTCGCAGACACGTGTTCACTTTCCGCGTCGGAATCCGGGTCGAATAGTGCGCAAGTGCACCTTCGAGCGCCGGCCACAATTTCTGGACGCTCTTCCCGGTGAGCGCGCTGACCTTGAGAACCGGCGAATCGCCCAGGAAGTGAAGCTTTCGCTCGACCTGGCGCGTCACGTCGATCCGTTCCTCGGCGTCGAGAAGCTCCCACTTGTTAAGCAACACGACGATCGGGCAGCCCGCGGCATCAACCCGTTCGCAAAGCCGCTGGTCCTGTGCGGTCACGCCGATGGTGGAATCGATCACAAGAAGAGCCACATCGCTCTGATCCACCGCGCGAAGCGCACGCACGAGCGAGTAGTACTCGGTTTCCTCGTCGACCTTCGCCTTGCGGCGCATCCCTGCCGTGTCCACGAACCGAACCGGGCCACCCGGCGTCTCGATCACCGTGTCGATCGAGTCGCGCGTTGTTCCGGGACGGTCGTGGACAACCGCCCTGTCCTCTCCGATCAAATGATTGAAGAGCGTGGACTTTCCCACGTTCGGTCTCCCCACGATCGACACCGAGAAGATCCGCTCCCCTTCGTCCTCGGACTCGTCGGGCCCCTCGATCTCGGGGAGCACGGCGAGTATCTCGTCGAGAAGATCGGCTGCGCCCAGGCCATGCAGCGCGCTCACCGCGTGAGGGTCGCCCAGACCCAGAGCCATCAGCTCCCAGATCAGATGCTCCTGCTGTTCGGAGTCGATCTTGTTGGCCACCAGAAACACTGGCACATCGACCCGTCGCACGAGATCGGCCACCAACTGGTCGTCGGCGGTGACACCCACTGATGCGTCCGCGACCAAAAGCACCACGTCGGCGTCACGAATCGCCTTCTCGCTCTGCTTCGACACCTTTGCATCGAGTTCGTCGCCATCCGACTCGACCATCCAGCCGCCGGTGTCGATCAGGAGGAACTCGCGGCCCATCCACTCGGCTGCGACCTCCTTGCGGTCGCGCGTCACGCCCGGTCGCTCCTCCACGATCGCCTCGCGACGCCCGAGAATGCGGTTCACGAGCGTCGACTTGCCCACGTTCGGTCGGCCAACGATGGCCACGGTCGGAAGTGTGCTCACACCGGCTCCAAGGCGTTGCGAAGAGCGATCCCGTCGGTGGCGACGATCTCGACCGCCCGCGGCAGATCGTCGGGCGTCAGCCCATCGAGAAAAGTGCCCCGGTTGAGGCACACGTCGGGGAGCAGGTACCTGTGCCCCTCGGGCTCGGCCGCCAGCACTCGGATCAGGTCGTCACCGACCATCAAACCAGCCACGCCCACGTTTCCGCCGAAGAAGCGGTTCTCGACCGCGATCACCCGCACATCGGTCCGATCGAGTCCGGCGACCAGGGGCTCGAGCACGGCGGCCCCCAACTGCCCCGTGAGGACCGCGACGGGCGCGTTGCGGCGTGGAGTGAGCGAAACGGCGGTCGCGACCCCGTTTCCGTCGGCGTCACAGGTACGCGGGGCCCGGTAGCCCTCTGCGGGGGCGGCGTCGACCCACGAAAAGAATCCGGCCTGCACGCCGATTCCCTCATCGACCTCGCGATTGAACTCCGCCTCGAAGGCTCGCGCCATCCCCACGCCGTCTTCGTACATTGGCGTGTCGCCGTAGTTCACACGAGGAGGAAAGGGTCGCTCGGCGGCGATGTAGAACTCGTCCGACGCGTGGACCATTCGGCGCCCGGTGAGCTCCAGGAGAATCTGCTGCCATACCTCCACGGTGTCGACAACCGCTGCTGCCTCTTCACGCGTATGCGGGCGCATTCGCTCTTCGGTCGAGTACTTGGAGACGCCCAAGGGGACCACACACACGGTCTCGAGATCGCGGTACTGATCGGCGATGTCGGCCAACGTGTGGTCGAGCACCGCCCCGTCGTTGATGTCGGGGCACACAACCACCTGACCGTGCACTTCGATGCCGTTCTCGAGCAGAGCGCTCAGCCATCGCAGACTCGATGCGCCGCGCCGATTGCGCAGCATCTCCTCCCGCACACCGGGATCGGTGGCGTGAATGCTCACGTTCAGTGGGCTCAGCTTCTCGGTGATGACCCGTTCGAGATCGGCCTCGGTGAACCGGGTAAGCGTCGTGTAGTTACCGTAGAGAAACGACAACCGGTAGTCGTCGTCCTTCAGATACAGGCTCTTCCGCAGGTTCGGTGGAAGCTGGTAGATGAAACAGAATTCGCAGTGGTTGTCACACGTGCGCACCTCGTCGAACAGTGCCGAATGCACTTCGATCCCGATCGGCTCGCCGCCACGCTTCTCCACATCGACGTCGAGCGTCATGCCATTGCGGAAGATCTCGAAGGCCACAGCATCGGCGTCGACGAGCGTTCGGTACTCGAGAATGTCGCGCGGCTGTTCGCCGCTGATCGACAACAACTCGTCGCCCACGATCATCCCCGCTTCGTGAGCGGGAGACCCGGGTTCGACACTCACAACCCGGGGCGAACTCATCTCTCCAGCGTACTCACCGCCGATCGAGATCCGAGATGACGAATGTGACCCTGCCCATGATCGGCCAGCCCGACGAGCCCCTAGAATCAGTGCATGGCTGTCGATCAGGTTCTGCTCGCCGCGCCCCGCGGATTCTGCGCGGGCGTCGAGATGGCCATCAAGGCGCTCGCCGCCATGGTTCGGGCCTTCGAACCGCCTGTGTACTGCTACCACGAGATCGTCCACAATCGCCTCGTCGTCCAACGCTTCGAGGACATGGGTGTGGTGTTTGTAGACGACATCGCTGACGTTCCTGAGGGTGCTCCGATCATGTTGTCGGCACACGGATCCGCGCCCGAGGTGGTGTCCGCCGCTTCCGACAAGGGTGGCTACATCGTCGACGCGGTGTGCCCCCTTGTCACCAAGGTGCACCACGAGGTCAAGGTTCGTGCCGGCAAGGGGTATCAGATCGTCTACATCGGCCACGAGGGGCACGAGGAGGCGGTGGGCACGATGGCGGTAGCGCCCGACGCCATCCACCGGGTCGAGAGCACCGCCGAAGTCGAAGCTCTACCGGGGATCGACGGCCCGGTCGCCCTCCTCGCCCAGACCACACTCAGCCATCGCGATTGGGCCACCGTGCAGGACGCGGCTCTCGAACGCTGGCCCGACATGTGGACCCCGGGTCGCAGCGATCTGTGCTTCGCCACCACGAACCGTCAGGGTGCACTCGTCGAGATCGCCCCTCGATGCGACGCCATGGTTGTGATCGGGTCGAGCAACTCGTCGAACACCATGGCCCTCGCCCGGCTCGCAGCCGAGTCCGGCTGCGAGCGCGTTCTGCGGGTCAACACCGCGGACGAACTCCCCAACGACTTGAACGGCGTGGTCGGCGTGACCGCAGGCGCGTCGGCCAGCGAGGAACTCGTCGAGTCAGTGATCGACCGGCTCAATCCGGTCAACGGCGTGTCGGAGGTTCGTATCACCGACGAGGACGAGTATTTCCCCCCGCCTCGCAACCTGCGGGATCTCCTCGGCGCGATCGATGCCGCCGCGGCGCTGTCGCTCGGTGCCGCCAGGACCGACGCTCCGCCGACGGGCGATAGGCAACTGGGTGCGAGCGAGGTCCTCCGACTTCTGGGCTAGCTCGTCATCGATCAGGCGGCGATTTCGTTCGCCTTGCGTGCGCCCGAGACCACCATCGCTTCGTCGAACAACACCTGCAGCCGCGCTCGGAGCACATCGGTGTGCGCTTTCACCGCTTTCCGGGTCACCCGACCGTTTTCGTTTTCCGAGGGAGGTTCGAGCGCCTCACCGATGATGAATACCACCTTTCGGGGATACACGAACTTCTTGCCGATCGGCATCGCCCGCTCACTTCCCCCGATACCCACGGGAACAATCGGACACTGCCGGCGCCCCGCGAGAAAGCTCGGGCCATCGAACATGTTCTCCTCGAGAATGACGTCTCCCGAACGGCGCGTGCCCTCCGGAAACATCACCAGCGCCTCGCCTCGTTCGAGGATCTCCTCGGCGAGCCGCAGCGCACCACGGTCCGCACCGCCACGTTCGACAGGGAATCCACCGAGCGTCGTGAGGAACCAGTCTGCGGCGGGATGTGCCTTCCAGAGGGAGTCCTTGCCCATGAATCGGATCGGCGCCCTACGGATGACCGGAAGGAGCGGGGTATCGAGATTCGAGCGATGCACCGGCGAGACGATGAAGGCTCCGCTCGTGGGAAGATTCTCGGCTCCACGGACCTCGTAGCGGAACCAAATCTTCGCGAACGTCGTCATGACGACGCGCGCGACCACCCATGTCATCCGCTGCGCCCGGGTGAGATCGGCGCCGTACGCTCCGATGCCAGCGCTCACCGACCTCCGTCCTCCGCCCTTCGTCCGCCCCACAGGCTCACGATCTTCGCGACCACATCCCGGATGTCCATGTCGGTCGAGTCGATAACAATCGCATCGTCGGCGATGGCGAGCGGGTCCTGTTCCCGCGAGCTGTCGATGCGATCGCGCTCGGCGATGCGTTGCTCCATCGCAACCAGATCCGTGTCGCCGGTCTCGGCGGCGCGCCTCCGCGCCCGCTCCTTGACCGACGCCGTCAGGTAAACCTTCATCGTCGCTTCGGGGAAGATGGCGGAACCAATGTCGCGGCCTTCGACAACCGCCGCACCTCGGCGGTGGGCCCACATCCGCTGGTGGGCGGCGAGAACTCGCCGGACCCCCGAGATCGCGGCGACCGGACTCACGGCCGCCGTCACTTCTGGTGATCGGATGTCGGCGGTGACGTCCTCGCCCTCGATCGTCACCAGCTTCGACGAAACCACGATCGCCGACGTCTCCGCTGCCCGAGTGACCGCTTGTTCATTGTCGATCGAAACGCCGGAGCGCAGCACCGCCAGAGTGACCGAGCGATACATGGCACCGGTGTCGAGGTGAGGCAGTCGAAGCCGCTTGGCCACCAATGCCGCCACGGTCGACTTTCCCGATCCAGCGGGTCCGTCGATCGCCAACACCAATGGTGTCGTTCGCGCCGAATCCTGGAGTTCGGCGAGCATGTCGAAGTAACCCGGAAACGTCTTCGACACGCATCCGGGGTCGAGGATGGTTACGGGTTCGTCGACCAGCCCCAACAGGCCGAACGCCATCGCGATGCGATGGTCTTCGTATGTCTCGACCTCGCCCGCGCCGTGGCGCCCGCCGGTGACCGAGAATCCGTCGGCGTCGACCGTCGCGTCAATTCCGAGGCGCGTGAGCTCGGCGACGACACCGCCGACCCGGTCGGATTCCTTCGTCTCGCGAATGAAGCCGATACCGGTCGCGCGGCTCGTCCCCTTGGCCCGGGCGGCCAACGCACCGAACGTGGGGGCTGTATCGCTCATCGGCCCGAGATCGACGTCGATTGCACGGAGCACGCCGCTCCCTCGCACCTCGATTGACGATTGCTCGATGAACACGTCGGCGCCCATCGCTTCGATCACCGACGAAAATCCCACATCGCCCTGGATCGAGGCCGCACCGAGCCCATCGACCCGCACCCGACCGCCCACGATTGCAGCCGCCGCGAGTGGGTACGTTGCGGTCGAGGCATCGGGCTCGATCACGTACTCGGAGCCCACAAAGCCGGTGGGCTCCACTCGGATGCGGTCGCCAGACCAGTCCGATTTCGCCCCGAAGAAGGCCATCACACCCAGCGTCATCTCGATGTACGGACGCGAGACCACCTGCCCGTCGAGCGCCAGTTCGAGCCCACGTGGGAAACAAGGGGCTGACAACAAAAGGCCCGACACGAATTGGCTCGACACATCAGCCGGAATCCTCACTGAGGACCCGAGTACGTCGGGCACCGAGATCGAGAACGGCAGGGAATCGGCGCTGACCTCGGCGCCGAGTTGGCGCAACGATTCGACGAGTTCGCCCATCGGCCGAGCCCGCATCTGTTCGTGCCCCGTGATGGTGCCGGCGCCGGCGAGCAGGAGGAGCGGCGCGACGAAACGGGCCGTGGTCCCGGACATGTTGGCGTCGAGAGGATCAACGGGTGACGTGAGGGATCCCGCAGTACCGAAGACGCCCACGGCTCGATCTGCGATCTCGATACGCGCCCCAAGCTGGCGCAGACAGCCGATCATGGCACGGGTGTCGTCGCTCAGACCCACGCCGGTCAGCGTGCTTTCGCCGCGTGCAAGTGCAGCCGCAACGAGCGCTCTGTTCGTGATGCTCTTCGAGCCGGGCAGACGCACCGTGGCGTCGAGGCTACCCACGATCGGCTCGACGGTGCGGGCCGCGTCCGATGTGTTCATGGCATCTCCCGAACCGAAGGTCGGTATCCGCGAGCGAGCAGACCGCCCCGAAATCGCTCGACGACCGACTTGTCCACGACGAGAACGATGACTCCGGTGGGGCCCTCCGCTGAATGGGCGATTTCGAGGTCATAGATGTTCACATCGAGCTCGGCCGCGAGCGTCGTGAGCGCCGCGAGTTCGCCCCTCTCGTCCTTGATCCGAACCCGAACCTCTACGACCGACTCGGGCAGCGACACCGCAACGGGCAGGTTCGTTCGGGCCCGACGAGCGTCGGTCAGGACCGACCGGATGGTTCGCTCGTCACCGTCGTCGACCGCAGCCTTCAGCGCCCCCAATCGATCGATCACCTCGACGAGCGCATCGGAAATCGCCCCTCGATTCTGCGTACAGATCGACGGCCAGATCTCTGGAGAACCGGCGGCGATTCTTGTCATGTCACGAAACCCGCCCGCCGCGAGGCGGAGCATGGCGAGATGTTCGTTGGCTCGGGAGTCGGCCACGTTCATGAGGGCGGCTGCCGTGAGGTGCGGCACGTGCGAGACGGTCGCGACCATTCGATCGTGGGTATCGGGATCGACCGTGACCGGGTCGGCGCCGAGAGCGACGACCAGATCGTGGACGAACGCAAAGGCATCGTCGGACGTGCTCGGGCTTGGCGCCAAGACCCACGCGGCGCCACGAAACAGGTCGGCCCGAGATCCTGCCAGGCCCGCCTGTTCCGAGCCGGCCATCGGGTGTGTCGGCACGAAACGGGGATCGTCGACCGCGCCGGCAATGCGCCCTTTTACGCTCCCGGTGTCGAGCACCCAGCCACGAGTTGTTTTCAAGGCGTCGCGTGCGGCCTTCGGCACGGTGTCGACAGGTGTTGCCACGACGGTGACAACGCTCTCCCCGTCGACACCCACGGCGTCGATCACCCCTCCTGCAAGCGCCGCTTCGACCACACCGGCGTCGGCATCGTGTCCGGACACCCGGTAACCGACATCGCGTAGGGCCAGCGCCACACTCCCGCCTATCAGACCGAGGCCGACCACAGTGGCCACGCGGGGCATCGCAGAGGCGATCTCGTCGGCGGGCATGGCTGACGATCCTACAAGCGCTCGGAGTCGGTGCTTGCGGCCTCAGCCGCCGATGTCTCGAGCGCTCGCACCTCGTCGGCGGTGAGGAGCCGGAACTCGCCCGGACCGAGCTTTCCATCGGTCAGCGGACCGATTCGAGTGCGTACCAGCCTGGTGACGGGATGACCCACGGCCGCACACATACGTCGAATCTGGCGATTTCGACCTTCGTGGATCACGATCCGCAACAGCCCTGGGCTCAGCTCAGCCACTTTCGCCGCCGAGGTCCGCCCATCCTCGAGCGCGACCCCTTCACGGAGGGCGCGAAGCGCGCCCCGGCTCGGACTGCCCTCGACACTCACCAGGTACTCCTTGTCGACGCCGTACGACGGATGGGTGAGTCGCTGGGCGAGACCGCCGTCGTTGGTGAGAAGAAGGAGGCCTTCGCTGTCGGCGTCGAGCCGCCCGACGGGATAGATCCGTTCATCCGCCGCAACAAGATCCACCACGGTCGGTCGGCCGTGCGTGTCCTGGGCCGTCGATATCACATCGACTGGTTTGTTGAGCAGGTACGTGACGCGCGTCGGATCGATCGACGTGATCACACCGTCGACGCGAATCTCGTCGGTCTCGGCATCAACCTTGTCGCCAAGAGTTGCAACGAGTCCGTTCACCTCGACCCGTCCGTCGGCGATCATGTCTTCGGCCACACGGCGCGAAGCGACACCTGCGTGCGCGAGAACTTTCTGTAGTCGTTGGCCGGGTCTGTCGTCGGTCACGACTCGGTCGTGGCCGACGGTTCGATCTCGAGGTCCGGCTCCACCTGAGAATCCTCGATGACCTCGATCTCCTCGTCGATGTCGAATCGCAGGCCGTGCTCCAACGCCTCGACCACGTCGGCGTCGGGGACGAACTCACCCAGCTCGGGAAGGTCGGCGACGGAATCGAGCCCGAGCCGTTCGAGAAAGAACGGTGTTGTTCCGTAGAGCACCGCCTGACCAGGACCGGGATCGCGAGACACCTCGGCGATATACCCGCGGTGGGCCAGGGTTCGCACAACCGCGTCGACCGAGACGCCACGGATCGCCGCGATCTGGGCGCGGGAGATCGGCTGCTTGTACGCCACGATCGCCATCGTTTCGAGAGCGGCGGCAGACAACCGTGCCGACTGCCCTTCGAGCACGAAACGTTCGACATAAGCCGCCTGTTCGGGATGGCTCTGGTAGCGATAGCCGCCCGCTACACGAGCGAGCACGAAGCCGCGGCCCTGCTGGCGGTACCCGGCGTCCAACTCGGCACAGGTCGTCTCGACGGTCTCGATGCTCGTCTCGACCAGCTGTGCGAGCAGGCGCGGTTCCACCGGCCGTTCGGCCACCATGAGCACGGCTTCGATCGCGGCTCGCAGATCGCGGGACCCAGCTTCGGTCATCAGGTCATCCTTCGTAACGGTCGATAAGGATCGAATCGCGGGCTTCGCGAGGATCGCCACCCACCCACTCGAGTTCGATGTCGCCGAACGCCCGCGCCTGCACGATGTCGACCATGCCCTGTTTGAACAGTTCGAGGACCGCCAGAAAGCGAACGACGACCTCGATACGATCGACGAGTCCCGACGTCAGTTGGCGGAACACGATGGTTCCAGCCCCCGGAAGTTCTTCGATGAGCTCGCGGACCGCGTCGTCAACCGACGCCGTGACCGCACCCAGGTGATAGAGGTCGAGGACGGGCTCGGGTCTCGGCGTGAGCGCCCGGATACAGGCGGCTCGGAGATCGTCGACGCCGATTCCTTCGAGCATGTCGGGCGCCACGCCGAGGAACTGTTCCTCGACCCCCGCCTGGCGGGGATAGGAACGCCCGGCCGACTCGCCCAGGTGGCGTAGCACACGCGCTGCATCCTTGAAGGTTTTGCACTCCACGAGGCGAGCGAGGAGAAGGTCTCGTTCCTCGAACAGGGCGAGCTCGTCGTCGAGGTCGATGTCGTCGTTGTCGGGAAGTAGTCGTCGAGCCTTCAGCTCAACGAGAGTGGCCGCGATGAGGAGGAACTCGGTGGCGACCTCGAGGTTGCATCGTTCCATCCGGTCGAGCTCGACGAGATACGCGTCGATGATCGTCGTGAGTGAGATCTCGTAGAGGTCGACCTCCTCGGCAAGGATCAGATGCAGGAGGAGGTCGAAGGGACCGTTGAAAACCCCGGCATCGACCTCGTACGACATGGCTGCGATCGTATCGTCCACATGTCGGGACTTCCGCCCGACAACCGCGAACATCGACATGGTCGCTACGCGAAGCTTCGCTCCCTCACGAGCCGGGACTTCCGCCCGACAACCGCGAACATCGACATGGTCGCTACGCGAAGCTTCGCTCCCTCACGAGTCGGGACTTCCGCCCGACTACCGCGAACATCGACATGGTCGCTACGCGAAGCTTCGCTCCCTCACACGCTCTCGAGGAGTGGGCGGGGG
>JBPCTR010000210.1:0-19235 GCA_051011575.1 Acidimicrobiales bacterium
GTCCTGGGCACAGCTCGACTTCGCCGGCGTGAGTGCATTCACCATCACCTACGAACTTGGAACTGGCGGAACCGGGGCCCGCTATACCCACACCGGCAACGGCGACCTCGCCTTCACCGGCGCCACGGACTGCGAGGGAGTGTCGGATTACGACGGTGATGGCACGGCCGACATCGATGACCCCGACGACGACAACGACGGAATCACCGACGTCGTCGAGGGAGACGCCGATCCCGACGGCGATGGCACCCCGAACTACAAAGATCTCGATTCGGACAACGACGGCATCAGCGATGTCACCGAAACCTCGGCCGACTTCGACGGCGACGGCGACGGCAACTTCATAGATACCGACGCCGACGGTGACGGCATCTTCGACGCCGACGAATCCGGCCACGGCTTGACGGCGACCAACGGTGAATTGCCGGGACCCTTCGGTGCAAATGGGATGGACGACGCCGCGGAGACCACCGATTCGACCGACGGCACGATGACCACCGAGAACTACACCCTCCAGAACAACGACGGCGGGGCGGTCGACTTCCTCGAGAATGCAGACGTGGAGATGCTCTCGGTCACATCACCGTCTGTTGTTCCCGGTGAGAGCACGACGATCACGTTCACAATTCGCAACAACGGTGTCGGCGACGCGGGAGATGTGACGGTGAGCTATCCACTGCCAACCGGCACCACGCTCGACGTGAGCGGCTCGCCCAACTGTGCGATGAACGGCGCAAACGTCGAGTGCACGATCGCCGGCACGATCGCCGACGGCGCCACGCCGACGGTGGACGCCGTCATCGACGCGTCGCCTTCGGCTGTGGCCGGTGTCCAGGTCACGTCGGCGACGATCGTCACGACGAACACGCCCGATGCCAACGGCGCCAACAACACCGTGGCCGGCACCTTCACATTCCTCGACCCGGTCGCTGATCTCGACATCACCAACCTCGGCAATCCCGCTATCACACCAGGCACCTCGGGCACGGTCACGATCGACTACATCAACCATGGGCCATCCGATGGGCAGGACTTCGAGGTCGAGTATCCGATCGTTCCGGGCGCAGCCTTCGACGCCGGTACCAGTACGTCCGGATGTGCCGTCGTGCCATTCACAACCGACGTGGCGTGTGCGGTCACGGGTCCGCTGGGCCCAACCGCGACGGGTTCGGTGACAATCGGTTTCACCGTTCCGGCCAATGCCGCGCCCAGCTTCACCGGCGTGGATGCGGTGGTCATCAACCAGACGGTCGCCGATCCGGACACCCCGAACGACACCGAATCTGGAACATTCGCCATCGGAAACCATGAGGCGGACATCGAAGTCTCGGCGACGACTCCAACGATCACCCCGGGAGAGACCGGCACCGTGACCGTCGACGTTACGTACGAGGCAGGACCTTCGGTAGCCCCCGATGTCGACATCGTGTACGTGCTTCCCGTCGATGTGACCCTCGATGGCACCCTCCCAGGGGCCTGCACCGAAAGTCCGACTGGAACGATCACGTGCGCGGTGGGCGAGCTGTCGGCCGGGTCGGTGTCGTTCGACATCGACGTGGCGCTCAGTCCGAGCGCACCTCCGTCTGGCACCGTGTCCGGAACCGTCACCGGAACGACGACCGCAACGGATGCCGACGGTTCATCCGGTCCAGCGGACATCACTACCGGTGCTGCGATTGCTGACCTATCGGTGACCGTGACCGATCCTGCCGCTCTCTTGACGCCGGGAATCGGCGACGTCGTGAACATCGAGGTCAGCAACGCCGGCCCCTCCGCAGCAGCAACCACCTCCATGGTCTATGTGCTCCCGACAGGTGTCGAGGTTGACACCGTCACCGGATTGCACCCCGACTGCGTAGAGGGTCCTACAGGAACCGTCACCTGTGTCGCGGCGTCGCCTGTTCTCCCATCTGCGTCGATCGACTGGGACATCCCGATTCTGATGCCAGCGAGTGCGCCATCCTCGACCAGCTTCGCCGACGGTGATGCCAGCGCCACGACCACTGCAACCGACCCGGCTCCGGCGAACAACACCTCGCTCAACTCGACGGTCTCGAGTGGTGCGGCGCTGGCCGATCTGGAGCTGGTGGTCGACGCGGCCCCGACCCTCGCCCCGGACGAGACCGGGACCGTCGATGTGACCGTTTCGAATCTCGGCCCTTCCGATGGCGGAACGGTTGATGTGACCTACGAACTCCCTGCCGGAGTCGTGTTCGACGGAGCACACGCAAATCCCGATGGATGTATCGAGGCACTCGGAACGGTCACCTGTGCGGTCAGCGGTCCAATTCTCGAAGGTTCACCGCAGAGTCTGACGATTCCGATCGAGATGATCCGCGTGCAGCCGACCAGCGGTCCGATCGCAGTCAACTCCGTCGAATTGTCGACCCACTCCGTGGCGGACCCGGTTGCGGCGAACGACTCGGCCCCCGCAGGCGTCGTCCTCGACCTCACCGGCGATTCCGACCTCGACGGCATCGTCGACGCCGACGAGATCGATCCGGGCGGGAACGGAACCCCGGACGACAGCGACGGTGATGGCGTTCCCGACTATCTCGATGTTGATTCCGACAACGACGGCATCCTGGATGCAGACGAGACGAACGGCGGCGACGCCTCCGTCGACACCGATGGCGACGGCGCTCCTGACTATGTGGATCTCGACGCGGATGACGACGGAATCCCCGATGTGGTCGAAGGCGGGAACGGGTCGCTCGACGGAGATGGTGACGGTGCAATCGACTCGATGGATGACCCGTCGACGGGTGACGTCGACGGTGACGGCCTCGCCGACGGCGCCGACACGGCCCGGGTGAACACCGACGGCGCGGGTCCCGACGACTACCGCGACCTCGATGCTGACGACGACGGCGTCCTGGATGTCGATGAGGGCGGAACCGGTGATCTCGACAGCGACGGTGACGGCACTCCCGACTTCCAGGATCTCGACAGCGATGACGACGGCCTCTTCGATGTGGACGAGGGCGGCAACGGCGACCTCGACGTGGACGACGATGGCGTGCTCGACGACGTCGGATCAAACGATGTCGACGGCGACGGCGTACACGATGGCGTGTCTCCGCCGCCGGACACCGATTCAGACGGTGTGGCCGACATCGTCGACGTCGATTCCGATGGTGATGGTCTCACCGACGTGACCGAGGGGAGTGGCGATGCCGACGGCGACGGCGTGCCGAATCACCTCGATCTCGACTCCGACAACGACGGCGTACCCGATGTCGTGGAGGCGGGCAATGGGACGCTCGACGGTGATGGCGACGGTGTCATCGACGATCAGGATGTGCTCGATGGTGATGGCGACGGCCTCGCGGATTCTGCCAACACAACGCCGCTCGACTCCGACGGTGACACGACCGCCGATCACCTCGATCTGGACGCCGATGGAGACGGCATTCCGGATCTTGTCGAGGGCGGCAACGGACCGCTCGATGCCGACCAGGACGGCGTCATCGATGCGATGGGCGATCCGTCCACCGGCGACGCCGACGGGAATGGTCTCGCCGACGCCGCGGACGCGATACCTCTGGACACCGATGCCGATGGCGTCCCTGATTTCCAGGAACTCGACTCTGACGACGATGGCATCGCCGACTCGGTCGAGGTCGGCCCGGATGTCCATGACCCCGTCGATTCCGACTCGGACTCGGTTCCGGATCACCGCGATACCGATTCTGATGGTGATGGGATCCCGGATGTGGTGGAGACCGATGGTTCGGGCGGCGTGCTCGACACGGACTCCGACTCGACCCCGGATCACCTCGATTCGGATTCGGACGCAGACGGGATCATCGACGCTCTCGAGGCGGGGCCCGATCCCCTGAACCCGGTGGATACGGATTCGGACGGCGATGCCGATGTCGTCGACGTCGATTCCGATGGTGACGGCATCGACGACGCGGTCGAGGTTGACTCGGATTCGGCCGACCCGGTCGACTCCGACAGCGACGGCACGCCCGACCATCTGGACACCGATTCCGACGCTGATGGGATCCCGGATGTTGTGGAGACCGATGGTTCGGGTGGGGTTCTCGACACCGACGGCGATTCCGTGCCGAACCATCTCGATGCGGATTCTGATGGCGACGGGATCATCGATGCGCAGGAGGCGGGCGCCGATCCGCCGAACCCGGTGGATACGGATTCGGACGGGGATGCTGATGTCGTCGACGTCGATTCCGATGGTGATGGCATCGACGACGTGGTCGAAGTCGGGCCTGATCCGACCAACCCGGTGGACACCGATAGCGACGGCACGCCCGACCATCTCGACGTCGATTCCGATGGGGATGGCATCGGTGATGCCGAGGAGGTTGCGGCGAGCAGTGATCCCGGTATTGACACCGACGGCGATGGAACCGTCGACTACCTCGACCTCGATTCCGATGGCGATGGACTCTCTGATGCCAGCGAAGGAAGCGGTGATTCCGACGACGACGGCATCATCGACTCGGCGGACTACGACCCGATCACCGTGTTTGGTGTCGTTCTCGACGAAGAGACCAACCGGCCCGTCGTCGGCGCCGAGGTGACCCTCGTCGATCGAGAAGGCACCACATACACGGTCGTCACCGACGAGACCGGTTCGTACGCCTTCGCCTCGTCGCTGTCCGCCCCGATCGCCGCGGGCGAGATCACACTCACCGCCAACAAGTCGGGCTACGTGGAGGTTCTCGGCACGGCGACCGTGAGCTTTGGCCAGGACCGGGAGACCAACCTGTCGATGGGGGGGACGCTCATCCCGGAGTCGCTTGCCTTCACCGGAATCCACCGCTGGGACCTCGTGCTCTGGGGCGTCCTTCTCGTCTCGAGTGGCGGGTGGCTGCTGATCATGTCGCGCCGAGAACAACAGACCCCGCTCGTCGTGCGACGCGACGATGATCCATTGGACCGGATCATCTGAGTCGCGCGCACTTTTTCGCTGGCGACGACTACTGTCGATTCGGTACGGTGGAAAGCGCTGGTTGAAGGAGAGCGGAATCGTGGCGGCAGCAACATCACGCCCACAATTTGTGACCCCGGAGAGACCCTCTCTCCTGCGCGGTCTGATACGCCAAGTCGTCTTCGTGACCGGCGCGCTTCTGTTCTATCTGGGCGTCCGGCGGCTCACCGAGGGCGACGAGTTGGAGGCGGTGGGCAACGGTCTCGAGTTGCTGAGATTGGAGGCCGCGCTCGGCCTCAACGTGGAAGCTGAACTGCAGAACCTCGTGATCGGGGCGGACTGGGCGATCACCCTGTTCAACTGGATCTACATCTGGGGGCACTGGCCGGTTCTCGCGTCGACGTTCATCTGGTTGTTCTTCCGTCATCGCACCGAGTTCGTGCTGTTCCGCAACTCCCTCGTGATCTCGGGGCTGATCGGACTCGTGATCTTCGCGATCTACCCGGTGGCGCCTCCGCGGCTGCTCGAGATCGGGATGGTGGACACCGTCGCCGAACTGTCGCAGGCGGTTCACGTGATGCAGCCTCCGTCGATGGTGAACAAGTACGCGGCCCTGCCGAGTTTTCACGTCGGCTGGAATTTCCTCGTCGCGCTCGCCATCTTCCGAGCCGCACCCATCCGCGCCGTTCGTCTCGCCGCGCTCGCAGGCCCGGCTGCGATGAGCGCCTCGGTCGTGCTGACGGCCAATCACTACATCGTCGACGGCGTGGTCGGAATCGCCATCGCCTACGTCGCATGGATGGTCGCACACCGGATGCCCGTCCCCGAACCCACGGTGCGCGAAGTCGAGGCGACAAGGGAAGTCGTCCCCATCACCTGACTTTGGTCCCGAGCCTCCGAGCACCACTCTCAGGTACGCTCGAATCACCGTGACCACGATCGAGCGCCTCCCTCTCACCCGAGACCGCGTTGCGCGCGCAGCGCTCGAGATTGGTGACTCCAAGGGACTCGAGTCGATCACGATGCGCGGGGTCGCTGCCGCACTCGGCGTCGAAGCGATGTCGCTCTACAACCATGTCGCGAGCAAAGAGGATCTGCTCGATGCCGTCGGTGACGTGCTCTACGCCGAGGTGCTCGAACAGCACCGGCTCGATCCCGGCCGGCCATGGCAGGACGACGCCCGTGCGACGGTGGCCGCGTTTCGCAACCTTGTACTCGCCCATCCGAATGTGGCGGCGATACTGCTGGATCGACCCCTCCTCGCCGGATCGAAGATCGCCTTTCTGCAGCGCTGCCACGATGTGTTCGTAAAGGCCGGGTTCTCGACCGTCGATGCCGCGCTCGAATTCAACACGGTCGCGAGCTGGCTCACGGGTGCGATTCGCAGCGAACTGGGGATCATGCGAAAGCTCGAGGAGATGGGGCCGATCTCACGCGAGGATGTGCCCGAGGATTACTACGGGGCTGTCGACTTCATGCAGTCGTGTCTGGCGTGGAGCGCCGACGAACGTTTCGAGCATGGATTCCGAACCGTGCTCGCAGGGATCGAGCAACACCTGCGGGACTAGGCCGACGGGCCGATATCAGGTGGTGGCCTCGAGGAAGTCCTCTCCCACGATTTCGCCACTCGACACCCGAAGCGCGATCGCGAGACCCAAGGCGCCGATCGCTCCGATTCCCAGAACCAGATCGAGCGACGTTGCCTCGACGAGTGGTCCGGCGATGATGTTGGCGATCGGCACGACGCCGCCGAACGACAACACCCAGAGCGCCGCCACCCGGCCGCGCACGGTCGAATCCACGTGTTCCTGCCACAAGGTTGCGAGCGCCGTCGGAATCGTGAAGTAGAAGAGCGCGACGAAGAAGATCGCGAAGTATGCCCACTCGACCGAGCGAATAGTGGCGAGCCACGTGAGGCTCAGCGCGAACGACACGAGTGACAGTCGCAGCAGCAGCGGTTTCGACACCGACAGCAGAACGGTTCCGACGAGCAGCGCGCCGACGAGAGATCCGAGCCCGAACATCGCGTAGAACCAGCCGTACTGCGAGCTGCGCGCATCGATCCCGAGGTTGACTTCGGCGATCGCCGGAAGCTGACCGATGAACGGCAGACAAAGGAGCGAGAAGGCCGCCATGATCTTGATGGGGTTGCCCACCTGGGGGGCTCGGGCAACGATGCGAAAGCCACCGAACACGCGGTCGCGGAACTGCGCCGCCTTGGCGGTCGATGGTGGTATGGCCAGCACCGAGAGAACGCCAATCACCACGAGGTAGGCCATCGCGTTGATCGCGAAGACCTCGGCGAAACCGAATCGACTCGTGAGAAATCCTCCGATCGCCGGGCCGAGAACCCGCGCGCCATTGGTCTGAACCGAGTTGAGTGCGACGGCTGCCTGGATGTTCTCCTCGCCGGCCACCAAGGGGAGGATCGACGTGAACGCCGGTGCGTAGAGGCCTTGACCGAGCCCGATGATGAAGACGAGCCCTGCGAGCGTGTCGGTACTGATCGTGTTGTCGATCAGAAGCGCCGCGAGGACGAATGTCCAGACCATCTGCCAGACCTGCGTTGATACGAGGAGGGTTCGCCGGTTCGCCGTGTCGGCGAGCGAGCCGCCCACCAGGCTCAGGATTCCCATGGGAGCCAACTGGGCGAAGATCAGGAGGCCGAGGAAGGCGCTCGATTCGGTGAGCTCCCACCCGAGGACGCCGAGTGCCGCGAACTGCATCCAGCGACCAGTGTTCGATACGAGCGTGGCGAGAAACAGGCGTCGGAACTCCGGAACAGCCAGTGCATCGGCTGCAGTTCCCGCCGTTTGTTCCGCTGTTGTCACTCACTCCACCGTATTCGCCGGAGGATGTGGTCAGGCCCCTCGGTGGGAGACGTTGGTCACGAAGCGGGCGAACGCATCTGCGTGGCTTCGGTGTGCGCCGTGACCGGCGCCGGGGATCACGACGAGTTCGGCCGTAGGCAATTCGGCCGCGAGCTCTTCCGCCGCCCGTCGGTACGGTTCGCGCGTGTGGGAGCCATGCCCGATCAGGGCAGGTGCCGCGACATCGAAGGTCTCGAAGGGGCGGCGGTTGCGTGCCGATTCGAGATCCACCTGAAGCGCAACTCCCTCCTCGAGTAGTTCCGCTCGAAACGACGAGTGGAGGTTCTCCCATGAGCTGCCGCCCACCATCTGTCGAAAGAACCGCTCAACTGTTTCCGTGGGTGATTCGTCGGCGAGCACGCACAGCTCGTCGGGCCACCAGGGCCGCCAGCCGGTAGGGGCCTCGAAGGCGCCGACCGAGCGGATGCGGTCGGGGAAGTGGGCAGCCGTGGTGAGGGCGATGAGGCCACCCATGCTGTGCCCGACGACGACCGCAGGTTCGGACCCGAGCGTGTCGAGCAGTGCGACGAGATCGGCCACGTGGCGCTCGATGCCATCGGCGGGTACGAGTGCACGCGAGCCCGCATACCCGCGCCGGTCATAGAGCACCGCGGTGTGGTCATGGAGGCGGCGAGCCACGCGTCGGAACGAGTGGTGTCGGTCCATTGCGCCGTGTACGAGTACGACTCGACGCGGCCCGTCGCCGATGGTCTGTGTGTGAAGGGCGACCGGTTCGCTTGTCACCGGGTGGCGATGATGGCCTCGGTGAGCGCATCGAGCGTGCGGCCGGTCTCCTCGTCGGTGACGACGAGGGGAGGGCACATCGCAATCCGGGTGATGATCGGCCGCACGATCACGCCGTTCTGAAGCATGTGGTCGCGGATGGGCACGGTGTCCCGGCCCAATTCGGCGCCCCACACGGCGCCGACACCATCGAAGCTCTCGATCAGTCCGTCGGCCTGAAGCGCTCGAAGGCCGTCGGCCATGAGCTCGCCGATGTGATTGGCACGCTCGACGAGACTCTCGTCGCGGAGAACGTTGATGTTCGCAATTACCGCGGCCATACAGGCGGGGTGTCCGCTGTAGGTGTAGCCCGTGCGAAGAAGCGCACCCATGCCTTCGAGCTCGTCGGATACAGCCCGACTCGCGATCACGCCCGAAACCGGCATGTATCCCGACGTGACACCCTTTGCGAACGTGATCAGATCGGGGGTCACGTCGTAGGTCTGCGACGCGAACCACCGACCCGTTCGGCCGAACCCCGAGATCACCTCGTCGAAGATGAGGAGGGCGCCATTGTCGTCGCAGAGCCGCCGAAGTCCTTCGAGGTAGCCGGCCGGGGGAGTGAACACGCCCCCCGCTCCCTGAACCGGCTCGGTGAGCACCGCAGCGATGTTGTGGCCTTGCTCGCTGAACAGGCGGGCCGCCGCCTCGAGATCGTCTGCCGGTACCTCGACGAAGTGGGGAACGAGGTCGCCCCACCCCTCGCGGTTGGGCGCGATTCCCTGAGCGCTCGTACCTCCGAAGTTGGTGCCGTGGTAACCCCGGGTGCGGCGAACGATGATCTGCTTGTCCGGATTTCCACGCTGCTGTTGCACGAGTCGGGAGAGCTTGAGGACGGTGTCGATGGCTTCGGACCCCGAACACCCGAAGAACACGCGCCCGTTGGGGTGGGGCGACACCTCGGCGACTGCGGTGGCTGCCCGGGCGGCGACATCGTTGGTGAAGGGGGCGAAGGTGTTGTACGTGGCGAGTTTCTCGAACTGTGCAGAGATGGCATCGAGAATCTCGCGACGGCCGTGCCCGGCCTGGCAGTACCAGAGGCTGGCGAGGCCGTCGATGTACTCCTTACCCGCATCGTCGGTAAGGGTCGAGCCAATGGCCGAAACGATGTTGATGAAGTCGGCTTCGGACTCCGCCGGGTCGGAGAACGGATGCAGGAAGTGATCGGTCATGGGTTTCTCCTGGTCGAGCGTCGGCACTTCGTCGGGCCGGACCGTGCAAGTCGTATCACGTCAGGCCGCAACGGTGGCTGAGCCTGAAAACGGAAACTGCCCGCCCCGGTGGGGCGGGCAGCGTCCTGATTCGAATCAGTTCACGCGGGCGTGGCTCACTCCTCGGCGTCGCCGGCTGCGTCGGCTGCGGCATCGGTGGCATCCCCGACAGCACCCTCGGCCTCGTCGCCATCGAAGCGGTCCTTCACGTCGTCGACGACGTCCTTCGCCTTGTCGACCGCATCGCCGGCCACGTCCTTGGCCTTGCCGGCAACGTCACCAGCGACGTCGGCGGCCTTGCCTGCCACGTCTCCAGCCACGTCCGCTGCCTTACCTGCAGCATCGCCGGCCTTGTCGGCGACGTCTCCGGCCACGTCCTTGGCGGACCCGAACCATGACTTGACAGTGTCCATGAAACCCATCGCTGAGCCCTTCTTCCTGTTGACTTGCGGCCATCGACCCTAAACGACGATCGACGCGTACACAAAAGGGCAGAGCCGTTCCGCCACGGTCAATCAGCCGCCTCGAAGCTCGACCGCGGTCGCATCGACGGCAGCCAGAATTCGGGCGTAACCCGTGCAGCGGCAGAGATTTCCCGAAAGCCCGATTCGGATCTCGTCGAGATCGGGGTCGGGGTTCTCGTCGAGCAGCGCCTGTGCCGACATGAGCATGCCGGGGGTGCAGAATCCACACTGCACACCTCCGGTGGCGAGGATGTTGCGCTGGAGCGCGTGGAGCTCGCCGTTGTCGGCGAGGCCCTCGACCGTTGTGATCGACCTACCCTGCGCGTGAACTGCGAGGTACGAGCACGAGTTAACCGGCTGGCCATCGAGTAGCACCATGCAGGCACCGCACTCGCAGTCGTCGCAACCCTCCTTGGTTCCGGTGAGCCCGACCTCGTCGCGAAGAACTCCCGACAGGTTCCGGTCTGTGCCGACGCTGACGTCGTAGGGAACCCCGTTGACCTGGAGCTGAATGTTGTTGGTGCTCATGACGCTGCTCCGATTCCGAGGGCCCGGTTGACGGGTACGGCGATATGTTCGCCGGCGGCGCGGCGGGCGGCGGCGTCGACGGCGCGGCGAGCCATCACTCCGATCGTGTGACGCCGGTAGTCGTCGGCGGCCCGTAGGTCCGAGATCGGCGTGGATTGTTCGCTGGCGGCCGCGGCGACTGCGGCGAGCGCGTCGCCCGGTTTGTGTCCGGCGAGCGAGTCGAGCTCGTCAACTTCGATGATGGTCGGCGCCACTGCGGTAAGCGCAACGCGAATCGATGCGATCTCATCGCCCTCGAGCACGACCGATGCCGCCGCGCCGACGACCGCGATCTCCATCGCCCGTCGGTACTCCAGGCGTACATACGCGCTGCCGCTGTTCTCGGGTCGATTCGGCAATGTGAGGGCGGTGCACAGCTCGGACGGTTCGGCGCTGGTTTGCCCCGGGCCCGTCCACAGATCGGCCATCGACACCCGACGCGTCGCCGAGGCCGTGGCGAGTTCCGCCTCCGCACCGAGGACGATGAGCGGTGCGCCCGTGTCCATCGCCGGGGAACCGTTCATGACGTTGCCACCGAGCGTCCCGACATTGCGGGTCGCCGGTGAGCCGACCAGGGCTGCGGCATCGGAGATTGCCGTGAACCCGCCGACCACCACATCGTGCGTCATGAGCGTCGCGTGGGTAACTCCAGCGCCGATTCGGGTCTCGGTTTGGCCGACGTCGATGGCGGCCAGCTCGTCGATGCGATCGATGGCCACGAGCATGTCGGGGAGAGGGGTTTTGCCCTGTCGGGCTCCGACGACGAGGTCGGTGCCACCCGCGATCGGCCTGGCTCCGGCGGAGATGGCCTCCAAGGCCTCCTCGATGGTGGACGCGATGTGCAGCGTCATGATGCCGCCTCCTCGTCCATGGCTCTCCATACCCGTTCGGCGGTCATCGGCATCCGCCTCACCCGCACACCAGTGGCCACCGCGATGGCATTCGAGATGGCGCCGGCAGTGGCCACGTTCGGCGCTTCGGCAAGCCCCTTCGCTCCCTTGGGGCCCGCGTTCGGTGTGTTGATCTCGACGAACTGCGTGTGGATGCTCGGCGCATCGGCGATGGTTTGCAGTTTGTATTCGAGGAGTGCGGCGTTCATCTGACGGCCGTCGCTCCCGTACTGAGTGCCCTCGGTGAGCGCCTGTCCGATGCCCATGAGCACACCCCCCTCGACCTGGCCGAGGGCTCCGACGGGGTTGATGATCGTGCCCGAGTCGTGGGCCGTGTGTACCTCGACCACGCGGCTCACCCCGGTGTCGGCGTCGACCCGGACGCGAGCGACGTGGCAAGAGAACTGCGGCGCCATGAACGAGCTGAAGCCCTGCTCTCCCAGGCAGGTCGAGCCCTGCAGTGTGGGCCATTCGTGCATGGGCGCCGACGCCGAGCCGAGAAGGAGGTCGCCGCCCGACGCCTCGGTGGCGAGATCAGCGATCGGAATGGACGCCGTCGGCGAGCCGGCGACCGAGGCATTTCCGCTATCGAGCACGATGTCGTCGGCATTCGCCTCGAGGGCGGCTGCGGCAAGCTCCCGAAGTTGGCCGGCGATCTGCTGCGCCGCCGTCTCGACGGCCCGACCATGGTTGAACAGGGTCATCGAGCCCGTGGCGCCCGGCCCGAGCGGGGCCGCTGAAGTGTCCTGGTAGACGAGCTCCACGTCGGTCTGGTCGATGCCCAGTTCGTCGGCGGCGATCATCCGCAAGGTCATGACCGAACCGGTGCCGCACTCCTGGGCGCCGGTGATGATCTGCACCTGCCCGTCGCCATGCATTTTCATGTACGCACCAGCAGGCGAGGCGAAACTCGGCCACCATCCGATCGAGATTCCCAGACCCTCGCCGTCGGGGAGGTCCTTACCCCAGCCGGCTGACTCGGCGGCGAGTTCGATGCACTGGTCGAGGCCGATCTCCTCATACGTCTGACCGGTCGGCCCGACCGTGCCGGTGCGCACAATGTTCTTCAGCCGGAAGTCCCGCGGGTCCATGCCCACAGCGGTAGCCAGTTCGTCGGTGTGGCTCTCGAGCGCCCAACATCCCTGCGGAGCGGTTGGTGCTCGCACGGAACCCGACGGTTGGTGGTTGGTGTACACGAGACGGCTGTCGATGTGGACGTTCGCAATCGAGTACGGCCCGGCCACGTGCATGGCGGCGGCCTGAGCGAAGAAGCTGCCATCGGCCATGTAGGCGCCGTTGTCGAGCAGGAGGTTGCCGGTCCGCGCAACGATCGTGCCGTCCTCCATGACACCGCTGGTGATTTCGACGATCATTCCTTCACGGCGTCGATCGGGAGCAATGAACTCTTCCCACCGGGAGAACACGAGCTTGACCGGACGACTCGCCGCACGAGCGAGCGCGGCAACGTGCGCCTCGAAGTGGAAGCCGCACTTGCCACCGAATCCGCCACCGAGATGGGGAACGATGATTCGAACCCGATTCGATGGCATCTCGAGCGTTTCGCACACGCCATCGCGGGCGTCATAGGGCACTTGCGTGCTGGTCCAGATCGTGACCTTGTCGCCCTCCCATTGCGCGACGACCGCTCGCGGTTCGATGGGCGCTGCATGGGAAGCGTCGGCCACGTAGCGGCTGGTGACCACAACGTCGGCGTCAGCCATGGCTTGCTCGGCATCGCCGAGTGCGATCGACGAATGGATCGCCACGTTGCCGGCGTGGGGGATGTCTTCGGCGATCTCGTACGACTCGAGGTCCTCGTGTACGAGCGGTGACCCGTCGACAATCGCCTCCTCGAGGTCGGTGACCGAGGGGAGCTCGTCGAACTCGAACACGATCGCGTCGATCGCCTGCTGGGCGATCTCGGCAGTGGTGGCGGCCACGGCCGCGAGCACCTCGCCCTCGAAACGCACGACGTCGGTGGCGAAGAGGGTTCGATCGGAGATGCCGTAGCTGTAGCGCACATCCGGCACGTCGGCGGCGGTGAGTACCGCGAACACGCCGGGAATGCTCCTGGCGGCGCTCACGTCGAGCCGGGTGATGCGGGCGTGACCCACCTCCGCGTACTTGAACTTCGCCACCAACATGCCGGTCAGGGTGAGGTCGGCGGTGTAGCGGCCGCTTCCGGTGACCTTGTCGGGACCGTCGGCACGGATGAATTCGGGGAGATCGGTGATGGCCACGAGGCTCCTTCTTGACGATGTTCTGGACCGCAGATTACGCGCGGGCGCGGTCGGCGGCGATCTGGGCGGACATCGTGTCGGCCACGGCTCCCCGGAACTGGGTCATCGTCCCTGCATACGCCGCTGGATCGAGAGTGGTTGCGAGGACCGCGGCTTCGGCGATGGCTCGACCGACCACGGCGGTCTGGTCGACCACGACGTCGAGGAAACCGGCGTCGACCGCCGAGTCGGGGTCGACGATGCGAGCGTTGCTGACGCTGCGCTGCAGGTGGCGTTTGCTCAGGCGTTCCTGCGCGATCGTCATACCCCAGGCGGGCAGGACCATGCCGATTGCAACTTCGTTCAGCCCGATCTTGTAGTCGCCGGTGGCCCCGACGCGCACGTCGCACCCGAGGAGTAGAAGGGCGCCGGCGGCGAGCGCGTGGCCGGTGCATGCCGCTACGATCGGCACGTCGGAGCGGAATACGTTCCGAACGAGGTCGCCTCCATCGGCCACGAGGTCGACCATCGCCGCGATGTCGCCGCTCATCATCACGCCCAGATCGAAGCCACCCGAGAACCGGCCTTCGCGACCGGCGATGACCACGGCGCCGAGGTCGGGGTCGGCAGCCGCGTCGTTGATTGCAGCCGAGATTGCCGCGATCAGCTCCTTCGACAAGGCGTTGGCCTTGCCATCGTCGAGGCGGACCAGGAGCGTCGCCCGGCTCCCCTCGCCATTGTCGATCCGTTCGGTCGTGAGGGTTGGGGTGGCGCTCATCGCGCCGAGTCTGTCAGACGTCGACGCTCACGAGAAGCGGAGCGTGAAAGACCCGAGGGGGCCGTAGTCGAATCGGAACTCGTCGGCGGGGCGGATGTCGATCGGGCGCGTGAAGGAGCCGGCGAGGATGGTTTGGCCGGCCTCGAGCGTGAGGCCCTGCTCGGCGTATCGGCGAGCGAGCCACACGATGCCGAGCGCCGGATGGTCGAGCACACCGGCGGCTACGCCGGTCTCTTCGATCACCCCGTTTCGATAGCCCAGCGCACTCACCCAGCGCAGGTCGACTTCACGCGGGCTGACCGCCGTTCCGCCGGTGACTATTCCGGCATCGGCCGCATTGTCGGCGATGGTGTCGAGCACCGTTCGGGTACGCCCGCTGGTGGGGTCGCGGCGGAACGATCGGGCTGCGATCAGTTCGATCGCGGGGATCACATGATCGGTGGCGTCGAGCACGTGGTCGACGCTCAGATCGGATCCGGCGAGATCTTCTGCCAACACGAAGGCGAGTTCGATCTCGAGCTTGGGGTCGCAGAAGTCGGCGGCGCGTAGCTCGGAGTCGGCAGGGAAGATCATGCGATCGGTGAGGAATCCCGAATCGGGGGTGGTGATGTTCATCGCCTGCTGCATCGCGCGGGATGTGAGGCCGATTTTGTGCCCGACCATTGCCTCACCCCGTGCAAGCTTGCGTTCACGCCATGCGGACTGGATCGCATAGGCATCGTCGATCGTCATGTGCGGGTGGACTTCGGTGGTCTGCCGAATCTGGGTGGCGTCGATCTCGGCTTGGTCGAGAAGGGTCGCTTCGGCTGCGATCGCGTCGGATGTGAGCGTCAACCGCGAGGTCATGACGCCTCTCTCTCCGACGACCGCGGGTTGTCGATCTGGAGTTCGGCGAGATCGCGAAGCTCGACGAGAAGGTTGCCCAGCCGCTCGGATCCGAACTCCTTCTCGATGCGGTTGTAGATCTGTTCGGAGTCGGGTGCGATCGTGCCGACGACGGCACGCCCGACCTCGGTGAGAGAGATCGCCGATCGTCGCTGGTCGTGGGAGACGGCTTGGCGCGAGATGAGCGAACGACTCTCGAGCTTCACGAGGATCCGAGAGACACTTGGTGCATGGAGGGATGTCTGGTCGGCGAGCGCGCTCACCTCCACGGGTTCGTCCGCCGCGGTGAGCGCGCGGAGCACCCGCCATTGCTGCTCGGTCAGATCGTGCTCGGCGAGCATCGGCCTGAAGCTGCGCATGGCATTTTCTCGAGCGCGTAGTAGTGCCATCGGGAGCGAGAGGCCGAACGAACGCATGGCGGGTTCGGCCCCCGGCGATCGGAGTCCTGCCATCACTGGGGCGCCGGCGGTTGGTGGCTGGAACCGTCGGGGAACTCGTCGGCCACGGTGTTTCGCAGGGTGCCGATCTCGGGCACGCTCACTTCGATCTCGTCGCCTGGTTCGAGCCAGATGGGCGGGTCGAAGCGGGCCCCGGCCCCGGTGGGTGTTCCGGTGAAGATCACGTCCCCCGGACGGAGCGTGGTGAAGGTCGACAGGTAGTGAACCTGGTATTCGATCGAGTACTTCATGGTTGCCGGGTGGTCGGTCTGTCGAAGTTCCCCGTTCACGTGGGTGGTCAGGTGGAGCTGTTCGAGGTCGCCGAACTCGTCGATGGGGACGAGCCATGGGCCCATTGAGCCACTCGATTCCCAGTTCTTCCCCTGCGTCACGTTGAACTTGGCATGTCGAACCCAGTCGCGGATAGTGCCCTCGTTGCCGAGCGACAGGCCGGCGATGTGACTGCGCGCCTCGGCGATCGGGATTCGGCGACCGACCTTGCCGATCACGGCGACGATCTCGCCTTCGTAGTCGAGCTGGGGACTCTCGGGTGGCCGTACCAGGGGTTGGCCGGCCCCCGTGAACGAATCGGCGAATCGTACGAACACCGACGGATAGGCGGCGTCCGAGGTGTCGGTGTATTCGCTCGCCCGCCCTCCGTAGTTCACGCCGATACAGAAGATCTTGCCGGGGTTCGGGAGCAGCCGTTCGATCGTGACTTCGGTGATTGCATGATCGGCGGGTTGGTCGGCGAAGGGTTGGGCCTTTTCGACGCCGGACTCCACCAGCGCGCCGAGGTCGGCCTCGTCGAGTCGGGATTCGAGACCGATCACGCCGCGCCCGTCGGCGGTCAGGAGTCCGTAGCCGGAACCGGCGGGGGTGGAATAGGAGAGAAGCTTCACGCGGAATCCAATCGGGCGGCTAGTTGCATCCGGGCCACGGTTCAGACGATACTGAACATGTTAAGTGCTTCGACACGATAAAGGAAGTGACGCCACCGTGCCGCACCTCACGATCGAATACACCGCCAACATTGCCGAGCACCACAGCATCGATGGGCTACTCGACGCGCTCCACCACGCGGTGCTCGAGCTGGGAGTTGCGCCGGTACCGGGTGTGCGCATTCGGGCGGTGCGCCTCGACGACTACCGGGTGGCCGACGGCTCCGACTCCAACCACGCATTCGTGGCGATGACTGCCCGCATCGGTCCGGGCCGCGATGACATCACCAAGAAGAACCTCATCGACACGCTGCTCGACGCCGCCGAAGCGCAGGCCGCCACCGAGCGGTCTCCGCTGGTCATCGCGTGGTCGATGGAGGTGCAGGAGATCGATCCCGACTTCCGGGTCAATCGAAACCACATCACGGCAGCGATGAGCGCCGACGTCTGATGGCAGCGACCTCGACGCTCGACGAGAACCTTTCCGCTGCCACCGAACATCTCGCTCGGTTCGCGGCGCAGCCGCTGCTCCACCTGATCGGCGGCGAGCCTGCGCCCAGCGCGTCTGGCGACACGTTCGAGAACACCAGCCCGATCGACGGCATGCACCTCGGCACGGTCCACGCAGGCGGCGTCGCCGATATCGACGTGGCCGCCAGGGCCGCGGCCGATGCCTTCGGTTCGTGGAGCGCGCTGGCCGGCGTCGAACGGAAGCGCATCCTGCACGATGTTGCCGACCTCATCGAGGAACGAGCTCACCAGATCGCGGTCACGGAGTGTGTCGACACAGGTCAGACGATGCGGTTCATGAGCGCGGCCGCGCTACGGGGAGCCGCGAATTTTCGTTTCTTCGCCGACCGCGCGCCCGCGGCCGCCGACGGGCAGTCGCTCCCTTCGGCCGATCACGTGAACTACACGACCCGCGACCCGATCGGCCCGGTCGGGGTGATCACACCGTGGAACACCCCGTTCATGTTGAGCACATGGAAGATCGCGCCGGCCCTTGCTGCGGGCTGCACGGTCGTGCACAAACCGGCCGAGTGGAGCCCGCTCACCGCCCATCTGCTGGCCGAGATCGCGCTCGAAGCCGGGCTCCCGCCGGGTGTGCTCAACGTGGTGCACGGCATGGGCGAGACGGCCGGCAAGAGCCTCACCGAACACCCAGCGATCAAGGCGATTGCCTTCGTGGGGGAGAGCGCCACCGGTTCGATGATCCAGGCTCAGGGTGCGCCCACGCTCAAGCGGGTTCACTTCGAGTTGGGAGGCAAGAACCCCGTGATCGTCTTCGACGACGCCGACATCGAACGGGCGCTCGATGCCGTGATCTTCATGATCTACAGCCTCAACGGCGAACGCTGCACCAGTTCGAGCCGGGTACTGATCCAGGCCTCGATTTACGACGAGTTCACCGAACGCCTCGCCGAGAGGATGAAGCGGGTGCCGGTCGGGCATCCGCTCGACCCCAGCAGCGTGATCGGTCCGCTGATCCATCCCCGCCATCACGAGAAGGTATGCAGCTATCGCTCGATTGCTGAAGCCGATGGGGCCACCGTGGTCGAAGGATCCGGGTGGGTCGATGCGCCGGAGGGTGGCCAGTGGGTCGCGCCGCTGCTGTTCACGAACGCGACCAACTCGATGCGCATCGCTCAGGAGGAGATCTTCGGGCCGGTGCTCACCGCGATTCCGTTCGCGGACGAGGTCGAGGCCGTGCAGTTCGCCAACGACACCGAGTACGGTCTGGCCGGATACGTGTGGACCTCCGACGTAGGTCGTTCCCATCGCGTGTCGGAGGCGCTCGAGGTGGGCATGGTCTGGGTCAACAGCCAGAACGTGCGACACCTGCCCACCCCGTTCGGCGGTGTGAAGTCGAGCGGCATCGGCCGCGACGGCGGCGACTGGAGCTTCGACTTCTACATGGAGACCAAGAACATCGCCATCGCCCTTGATACGCACACGATTCCTAAGCTCTATCGATAATGAGGGAGTGGCAAGAAGCCTTGAGGGAAGCGTTCTGGGGGAGCGGAGCTCGCGGAGCGACCAAGAGTGCGGACGCGGTTCTCCGCCGGAAGTGCGGAGCGCAAAAATGAGCCTCTACTACGTGCAGAAGTTCTTGTACGAGCTGAATCGGGACGGCGGGTTGCAGCAGCGGTACCTGGCCGATCGCCGGAGCGTGCTCGAGCCGTTCGAGTTGACCGAGGAGGAGGTCGCGGCGCTCGTCGAGCCCGATGTTGGCCTGCTCTTTCACCTCGGGGTGAACGGCCAGATCCTCATGCACTTCGCTGCGCTCCAC
>JBPCTR010000211.1:0-7527 GCA_051011575.1 Acidimicrobiales bacterium
CTCGTCGAGCTGGCCGAGGAGTGCGCCCAGCGCCATCGCCTGGCCTTTCCCGATCGGCCCGAGCAACTGGCCCACCGAGGCCTCGAGGCCGGTGGTGAGTATCAGTGGCGACGCGAGGGTGAGTACCACCTGTTCAACCCGGACACCGTGTTCAAGCTCCAACATGCGACCAAGTCCCGGCGATACGACATCTTTCGTGAGTACACGGCCCGGGTGAACGACTCCGCTCGAGATCTCGCCACACTTCGAGGATTGTTCGGCTTCGACCGGAGCTCGACCCCGTCCATCCCGATCGAAGAGGTCGAACCGGTAGAGGAGATCGTGCGCCGATTCTCGACCGGCGCGATGTCGTACGGCTCGATTTCCGCGGAGGCTCACGAAACGCTTGCGATCGCGATGAACCGTATCGGCGGGAAGTCGAACACGGGCGAGGGCGGGGGAGACGACGAACGATTCGCGACGCTTCCCAACGGCGACTCGAAGCGGTCGGCGATCAAGCAGGTGGCGTCCGGACGCTTCGGCGTCACGTCGAACTATCTCGTCAACGCCGACGATCTCCAGATCAAGATGGCGCAGGGGGCGAAGCCTGGCGAAGGCGGCCAGCTGCCTGGACACAAGGTGTACCCGTGGATCGCGAAGACCCGGAAGAGCACGCCCGGGGTGGGACTCATCAGTCCGCCGCCACATCACGACATCTACTCGATCGAGGATCTGGCACAGCTCATCTACGACCTGAAGAACGCGAACCCGGCAGCGAGGGTGCACGTGAAGCTCGTAAGCGAGCTGGGTGTGGGCACGGTGGCCGCGGGCGTCTCGAAGGCACACGCCGACGTGGTCCTGATCTCGGGTCACGATGGTGGCACGGGGGCGTCGCCGCTCACGTCGGTCAAACATGCCGGAGCGCCGTGGGAGCTCGGTCTGGCCGAGACGCAGCAGACGCTGCTCATGAACGGACTCCGCGACCGCATCGTCGTGCAGGTTGATGGCCAGCTGAAGACCGGACGCGACGTCGTCATCGCCGCCCTTCTCGGGGCTGACGAGTTCGGCTTCGCCACTGCTCCGCTCGTGGTCATGGGCTGCATCATGATGCGGGTGTGTCACCTGAACACCTGCCCCGTTGGTGTCGCAACCCAGGACCCGGAGCTTCGAAAGAAGTTCGACGGCTCGCCCGAGTTCGTCGTGAACTTCTTCGAATACATCGCCGAAGAGGTACGCGAGATCCTGGCCGAGCTCGGCTACCGATCGATCGAGGAAGCGATCGGGCACGCAGAACGGCTCGACGTCGCCGAAGCGAGCGAGCACTGGAAGGCCGATGGGCTCGAGCTCTCGCCGATCCTCTACGTACCACCGCTACTCGAGGGTGAGGTAAGGCACAACCGCACGGTCCAGGACCACGGTCTCGAGAAGGGTCTCGACACCCAGCTCATCGCGCAGGCCATGCCTGCGCTCGATCATGGGATCCCGGTCGAGGTGACCCTTCCGATCCGCAACGTGAATCGCAGTGTCGGCACCCGTCTGGGCTATGAGCTCACACGGCGACATGGCGAGGCCGGCCTTCCTGACGGCACTATCCGCGTCGATCTCACCGGTTCGGCCGGCAACTCCTTCGGTGCATTTGTTCCGAAGGGCATCACGCTTCGACTGACCGGCGATGCCAACGACTACACGGGCAAGGGACTCTCGGGCGGACGAATCATCGTTCGGCCGCCCGACGATCTCGCGTGTGTCGCCGAAGACAACGTGATCGCCGGCAACGTGATCGGCTACGGCGCAACCGGTGGCGAGATTCACCTCCGAGGCCGTGTCGGCGAGCGCTTCTGCGTACGCAACTCGGGTGCGATCGCCGTCGTGGAAGGCGTCGGCGATCACGGCTGTGAGTACATGACCGGGGGTGTCGCCGTCATCCTCGGCTCGACCGGACGCAACTTTGCGGCAGGAATGTCGGGCGGGACGGCGTACGTGTTCGACGAGAACGCCGACTTCGCGACCCGAGTCAACACCGAGATGGTCGACCTCGAGGTGCTCGAACCAGACGACGAAGAGGTGTTGCGCCCGATCATCGACCGTCATGCAATCGAGACGGGCTCCGACGTCGCCATCAGGCTGCTCGCCGATTGGGACCGCACCCGCGACCGGTTCGTGAAGGTGATGCCTCGAGACTTCCGCCGGGTGCTCGACGCGGCCGCAGCGGCCCGCGCGGAAGGCGGCGACGAACTCGAAGCGATCATGGCCTCGGCGATCGAACGGGGAGCGCGGCATGGGTGATCCGAAGGGTTTTCTGAAACACGACCGCGCCACGCCCACGCGCCGGCCGGTACCGGTGCGAATTCTGGATTGGAACGAGGTGTACGAGCCGTTCCCCGAGGGGGAACTCCGATCCCAGGCCTCGCGCTGCATGGATTGCGGCATCCCGTTCTGCAACGACGGCTGTCCGCTCGGAAATCTGATTCCCGACTGGAACGACCTCGTGTATCGAGGCGACTGGGAGCAGGCGATCGAGCGCCTCCACGCGACGAACAACTTTCCAGAGTTCACCGGCCGCCTCTGCCCGGCTCCGTGTGAAGGATCGTGTGTGCTCGGTATCAACGAGCCGCCGGTGACGATCAAACAGGTCGAGGTCGAGATCATCGAACGCGCCTTCGAAGAGGGGTGGGTCGCACCCGAGATCCCGGCCATCCGCACGGGACGCACGGTTGCGGTCGTGGGAAGCGGCCCGGCCGGACTTGCCGCGGCTCAACAGCTCACCCGAGCCGGACACGACGTGACGGTGTACGAGCGGGCCGAACGAATCGGCGGCCTGATGCGTTACGGGATCCCCGAGTTCAAGATGGAGAAGCGCTTCATCGATCGTCGGCTGGCACAGATGGAGGCCGAGGGTACGACGTTCAGGACCGGGGTCGAGGTCGGCGTCGACGTGTTGGGCCGCGAACTTCGCGGGGCCCACGATGTCGTTGTCCTCGCGGGCGGCGCCACCCAATGGCGCGATCTTCCGATTCCGGGTCGGGATGCGACGGGTATCCATCAGGCGATGGAGTACCTGCCGCCGTCGAATCGCGTCCAGCTGGGTGATCTGGACGAGCATCCCTTCTCGGCCGAGGGCAAAGACGTGATCATCATCGGCGGCGGCGACACTGGCGCCGACTGCCTCGGAACGGTCCTGCGGCAGGGAGCCGCGTCCGTCCAACAGTTCGAGATCATGCCGGAGCCCCCCGAGGCGCGAGCGACCGGAAACCCATGGCCGACATGGCCCCTGATCCTCCGCACGCCGTCGGCCCACGAAGAAGCGATTGAGATCGCTGGCGACGATGTGCGCGAGTACGCCATCAACACCAGCGAGTTCGTTTCGGATGCAGATGGCCACGTCGAGGCGCTCCAGACCTTTCGGGTCGAGCAGAACTTCGCCGACGGACGTATGTCGTTCGTTCCGATAGAGGGCACCGAGGAGCGCTTCCCGGCGCAGATGGTGCTCCTGGCGATGGGATTCACCGGGCCCGAACGGTCGCCGATGCTCGCTGATCTTGGTGTCGATCTCAGCGATCGCGGAAACGTCGATCGCGACGACGACTGGTCCACCAACGTGCCCGGTGTCTACGTCTGCGGCGACATGGGTCGAGGCCAGTCGCTCATCGTCTGGGCGATCGCCGAGGGGCGGGCGTGTGCTTCGGCCGTCGATGAGGCGCTGATGGGCGACTCCGACCTTCCGCGGCCGGTACGGCCGACCGACGCGCCCATCCGCTGACTGGGCCAAAAGGACTCAATTCCCCCGAGCCGGTTCCGATAGTGGCAGGACGGCCCTGTCCACGCCGAGGGAACCATGCTCAAGAATCTGTCCATTCAACGCAAGCTCCTCCTTATCGCCGCCGGCCCGATCCTTGCGATCGTGGCACTGGCAGCACTCTCCATTCTTGGAGATCTGGGCGACTCGTCCGATGCGAGCGACCGGGAGCGCCGAGCCGAGATGATCGAGGCCAACGGCTCGCTCTTCAACGCGCTTCGCGCCGAAGCCGTCGCCAATCAGATCGCGGTTGCCACCGGGAACGAGGACGTCGCCGACTTCCGGAACGCGACCGACGCCGCCATCTCGGTCTGGGGCGCTCGCGCCGCAGAGTTCGGCAGCATCGACACGTCCGGTCTCATTCTTGACGTCGCCGACATCGACGCCCATCGCCTCGATGTCGCACCGCAGTATTCGTCGAACGGAGCCGGCGCCGAGCGCGTCTATCTCTCCGACATCGACCTCTTGACCCGCCTCGCCGCCTTCGACGGTGCCGTGGCCGCGTCTGCCGATGGCGACAACGGCGCTCGAATCCGTCAGGCCGGCGAACTCTCGTCGGTCGCGTTCCACGCCGCCGACCTCCAGCTACTCGGTGTGTGGGCCACCTACGCCACCGAGGCGCCTCGTGTTCCGATCGCCGATCGTGTGGCCGCTGCGATCATCTCGACCGGCTCGTACAACGAACGCGCAGAAGCCAACGTGGTCATCGGCGACGTTCCCGAGGATTACTCGAACCAGCTGAACCGGTTCGCCTCGCTCGAATCGGGCGACGCCGTCACCGTGACGTCGGAGGCCTGGATCGAGGCGAGCGAGGCTCGCGCCCAACTCCTCCACAACACCCGCAGCGCAGTGGCCGCGGATGCGACCGCT
The DNA here is from genome assembly GCA_051011575.1 of Acidimicrobiales bacterium. Taxonomy (GTDB): domain Bacteria; phylum Actinomycetota; class Acidimicrobiia; order Acidimicrobiales; family SHLQ01; genus SHLQ01. Next base: position 4,646 of record JBPCTR010000211.1, read on the forward strand.
ATCGCAGCCGAAACGTCGAGCTCAGCCCGTTCCTCGATGCGCAACACCGCACTACTCGCACTCGTGGGCCTGCTCGCCGGCGTGATCCTGGCGGTTGTGATCGGACGGGCGCTCTCGGCTGGCCTGCGGCGAGTCCGCGATGACGCCATGGATCTTGCAGAGAACGACATGCCCAGGCTGGTCGGTGCGCTAACCGGCGGCACCATGATCACCGCCGACGAGCTTCGCGGTGGCGAAGAGACGATCGATCCCGGAGCCGACGAATTCGGTGAGATCGCCACTGGCCTCCGAGCCGTTCGCCAATCCGCGACCGGCTTCCTCGGTGAGGTCGGGCAGCTGCAGGACGGCGTGGCCGACACCTTCGTGAACCTCGCCCGCAGAAATCAGGCGCTGGTGGATCGCCAGCTCGAGGCCATCGACGAGCTCGAGGCTCGTGAACACGACGCCGATCGTCTCGCTCAGATGTACCGAGTCGATCATCTCGCCACCCGGATGCGCCGCAATGCCGAGAGTCTTCTCGTCGTAGCGGGCAAACAGACTCCGCAGCGACGGGGTCCGGCCGTGTCGCTGCGCGAAGTTGTGCGTGTCGCGATCGGTGAGGTCGAGGACTATCGCCGCATCATTCCGATCGCACTCGATGATCTCGAGATAGCCGGGCACGTGGCGCAGGATCTCGCCCATCTCCTCGCTGAGCTGATGGAGAACGGAACCCAGCACTCGGCGCCCGGTACCGCAGTCGACGTTCTCGGCGGATTCGAAGCCGACGGCGACTACACGGTCAAGGTGGTCGACCGGGGCACGGGTTTGACCGAGGCACAGCTCGCCGAACACAACGGACTTCTTGCGGACCCGCCTACGTCGACCTTCGATCTTCCGCGGGCCCTCGGCCTCACCGTGGTCGCCCGCTTGGCGGATCGCCTCGGCGTCAGTGTCGAACTGAGTGGTGCCGCTGATGGCGGAACCACCGCTGCGGTCGCAATCCCCGCATCGGTGATCGAAAACTGGAGCAAGAGCGCCGAAGCGGCGGCGCCGCACTTCACGGCATTGAGCGAACAGCCCCCGGTCTCCCAGGACGCGACGTCGGATCCCGAGGAACCCCAGGTCGTCGAGCTCGAAGGCTCGTCCGACGTGGCGATCGCCGAAGAAGGAGCATCCGAGTCGCCGTTCAGTGACATCGAGTCGTTGATGCCCGATGTTCCGGCCCACGACGCGCCGACCGTTGGTGAAGATGTTGTTCCTCAACCGATCGAGGCCGTCGAGCCAGAGACCCCGACCACGGTCGAGGTGGTCGATCCAGTGACACCGGTGGCCGAGCAAGCGCCACCGCCATTCGTCCCGGAGGGTGTCGAGGACGAGCCCGAGATCTTCGAACTCGGCGACGTGTCCCAATCGCCCGATGTTTTCAGCGCCAGCGACTTCGGACTCGACGATCTCGACGATCTCGAACTTCCGTCGCTTGGGGCCGAAGCCATCGAGTCGCCCGCCCAATCTGGACCCGAGCCCGACGTGCTCGCACCGCCCCCGGTGCCCGGAGTGCCCGAAGAACTTCCCTCGCTCATCGACGAGTCGGAGATTCTCGAGACGTTCAGTGCCGAGGCCACGGCTGAGATCGCGGAGACCACGGCTCCCGAGCCCACACAGGTGATCGCTCCGACGCCCGCTCCCACGGTGTCCGATACGGTTGTCCCCGAGGTGCACCAGCCCCCGGTGGCCGAGCCTGCCCCGACGTACGCTCCCGCACCGGAGCCGGCGATGGCCGTGTCCGGTGCTGCTCCACAGCCCGACGCTCCACCCGCCGAGGCCAACGTGACCTCGGCCGGACTCATCCGTCGCGTCCGCACCGAGAACGCAGCCGCCGGTGAAAGCCTCGACGACGTGCGCACCGCACCCTCGAAGCGCTCGCCCGAACAGGTCAAGAGCATGCTCTCGCGGTACAAGACCGGCCTCGAGAAGGGTCGCGGGACGATCGAGCAGGATGGAGAATCATGAGCACGCAAACGGATGACGTCAGCTGGCTCATCAGCAGCTTCGTCGATCAGACTCCTGGTGTCGTCGAGACGATCGTTGTATCTTCCGACGGCCTACTGATGGCCATGTCCAAAGGGCTCGATCGAGCCGGTGGCGACCGCTTTGCGGCCGTCGCGAGTGGACTCATCGGCCTTGCGTACGGTGCTGCCGGACGATTCGGTGGCGGCCGGGTGAACGAGGTCATCGTCGAGATGGACAACGCTCTGCTTCTCGTCACCGGAATCAGCGACGGGTCGGCGCTCGGCGTCGTGGCCGACGCGACGTGCGACATTGGTTTCGTCGGCTATGAGATGGCGGTTCTCGTCGAGAAGGCGGGACGTGTTCTCACTCCCGAACTCCGGGCCCAACTGGTGAACGCGTTGCCACAATGAGCGACACCGGATCGACCCACCTCACGAGCGGTGCTCCCCGTAGCCGCCTCCGCGTGCCGCCCTATGCGGTAACCGGTGGTCGAACGCGCGTCGATGTCGACATCCCGTTCGAAGCACTCGTGCGGACGACGGCGAGAGGCCGTGAGCATCTGCAGTTGGTGGCGTTCGAGCGTCGCGACATCCTGCGACTGGCCGAGGAACCGATCGCGGTGGCCGAACTGTCGGCACACCTGCATCTTCCGATCGGTGCCATCCGCGTTCTCGTGGGCGATCTGAGCGTTGAAGGACATGTGCAGACGAAGGCGATGACGGCTCAAGCCGATACCGCACTTCTCGAGAGGGTTCGCGATGGTCTACGTAGGCTCTGAAATGGCACGGGAAACCGAGAGTGCGACGAGCTCGGTTCCGCTTCCCGTCAAGATCGTTATCGCCGGCGGCTACGCCGTAGGCAAGACGACGTTCGTCGGCTCGATCTCCGAGATC
>JBPCTR010000212.1:0-7547 GCA_051011575.1 Acidimicrobiales bacterium
TGATCCCGGTACCGTGCACGAGTGCTCGGTCGGATGGACTACAAGAACCGGGTCGCAGCCGTTTTTATCGGGGCCATGTTCATCCAGATCATGGATGGCACGATCATCAACGTGGCCCTGCCGACACCGCGAGCCAATGCTGGAACTGCGCCTGCTGAAGGATCGGATCTTCGCCGCATCGAACGTGATGGCACTTCCGGTATATGCAGGATTCCTGTCGCTCATCTATCTCCTGCCACTGTTTCTTCAGCGGGAGGCGGGTCACTCCCCTCTGACAGTTGGGCTGGCGTTGTTCCCTCAGCCGCTCGGTGTGCTCGTGGCCACGCAGATCTCGGGCCGATTCCTGTACAACCGATTCGGCCCGAGACGACTGCTCATCGCCGGGAACGTCGGTGCACTTGTATTGGGCTTGTTGATTGCCCGGATCGATCTGAACACCGACCTCTGGTTGCTCCGCTCGCTGATGTTCGGAAGAGGGCTGGCCATGGGGCTCATCTTTGTTCCTCTCCAGGCGGCGGTGTATGCCGGGATGGAGGGCCGGGATCTACCACGCGCCACGGCCATTTTCGGGACGACTCGACAGATCGCGCCGGCGCTCGGGGTGGCAATCGCATCGACGGTGTTGGCCGCCGGATTCGGCGATGCACCGACTGCGGCGACCCGGGTGGACAGTTATCAGACGGCGATGACGGTGAGCGCACTGCTGTTCGCGATCGGGATCCCGCTCGCCATGCGAATTCGAGACGAGGACGCGGCCCGAACCCGGGGTCAGGTGCCGGCAAGGTAGACGCTGTCGCCTGTGAGGTGGCGGCGCTACGTTCGGGTCATGGAACTCGGAGTCTTCTCACTCAGCCTGGCCGTCAAGGATCTCTCGACTTCGATCGACTTCTACTCGAAGCTCGGTTTCGAGGTAACCGGTGGCGATGAAGAGAGCTGGGCAATCCTCGTCAACGGCGCCACCGTGATCGGCGTGTTCCAGGGGATGTTCGACGACAACATCCTCACCTTCAATCCCGGCCTCGGTGGTCCCGCCCAGTTTCTCGACTCGTTCACCGATGTGCGGCAGCTGCGGGACGCGGTCACCGCCGCAGGTATCGAGGTGCGCGACGACACGACCGCCGAAAGCGATGCCGGACCCGCGTCATTCGTGATGATCGACCCCGACGGCAACCCAATCCTCATCGATCAGCACATGTAGGTCGGCACGAGGCTCAACCCGGGGGAACGTGAGGACTCATCACGGCGATCGGGACCGAGATGTCGAGCTCGCGTGTACGCAGCGTCGAGATCCGGCGGCCGGCTTGCAGCGCCGGCTTCGGCTCGGAGATGCGATCGCCGAGCAACCCGGCCGTTTGGTCGAGATCGACGCTGGTCATCGCGAGTCCCCAGAAGCGGGAGCGACCAGACCCGTCGGGATCGCGGTCTTGGGGGCCGATGAGTTCGAGGATCACATCGCCCAGCCAGAAGAAGCTCTGTTGGCGGATCACACCATCCACTTCGAAGGTGCGGGTTCGGCGAACTGACATGCCCGCCTGTTCGTAGATCGGAAGGGTTCGGGCGAAATCGTCCGTGCCGATCACAAGATGATCTATCGAGATGATCCCGTTCTGATGGGAAGCGCTGGATCCCGCGGGCCCGGGGGTCGATGGGACGAGTCCGTCGAGCGGTTTCGTGAGACCGTCGACAGCCCAACCGACAACTCCCCGCTCGGCGCCGATCCCGGCGAGATGAATCGTTGTATTGCCGACGCGGGTTGACCCGTTGTCCACCGTGAAACCGGCCTGCTCCCACGCGTTCGGGTCGTCACCGACCGCGAGTGCGAGGAGCTGGTGAGGTCGGTGGGGTTTCACGCCAGCGAGAAGCCCTTGCGGTACGGACGAGCGATTCGCTCCTCGACAAACGCGAGGCTGGCGTACAGCGCGCGGGCGGCCTCGTTCGTTTCACGTACCGTCAGGTGCGCACTGGTGGCACCGCGGTCGATGAGGTCGCCGACCGCGCTCGCAACGAGGGCACGCCCGTGACCGTCGCCGCGATGGTCCGCGACCACGGCGAGGAAGTCGATGTACCCCGACCCATCGGACTGCAGCTCGTAGGCGACGTATCCGATGACTCCGTCACCATCGTCGATGACCAGGCGGGGATGGTCGGATTCGACGAGCCCCTGTGGTGTCAGGTGTGTATCCGGAAACGCACCCTCGTGAAGCGCCATGACGGTCGCATGATCAGCCGGAGAGAGCGGGCGAACCCTGGCGTCGATCATCACCGGAGTCGGCTGGCGCCGAAGCAGGACAGAGCCGGGGTCGAGCTGGAAACCATGGCGTCCTGCCCAGCCCTCGATCCACGCCGAGCGGGAGTCGGCAGCGGCTTCCTCTTCGGTGATCGCCGCGGCGAGGCGTTTGCGAAGGGTGGTGTACAGCTGGTCGGCGACGGTCTCCCACGTGTCGGACGGAGCGTACGGACCCCACCACCACACCCGGCCCATGTCGTTGTCGACCTCGGCGAGGAGCCAGCCGACAAGCCGTCCATCGATGGAGGCAACAGCAGTGAAGTCAGGCCATGCATCCACCTCTGCGATATCGGTTGCGATCGAGTGCGCATCCTCACCGAGGTACATACAGTGGCGGGCCGGGTCGGTCTGGTGATTTGCGGCGAGAGCCGCCATCGACGCGAGGTCGTCGGCTTCGGCGCCGCGGATCTCGAATTCGTCTTCCACGTTTCGACGGTAGCGGACACCGGCTGGATCAGAAGTGGCTCCCGCCGCTCGAGAGCTAAGGCGTCGGCACGAGCGCGACCCAGCCAGGCGATGCATGGCCGGGAACGCCCTCATAAACAACGGTTCGACCGTTCACGGTATTCACGGCGATCACGTCGGGTCCAGACGGGTCGAGCAGCCAGAGCCCGTCGGGAGTCCACGTCGCCGTCGACCATGCGATGCCCGGGTTGTCGATTGTTCGACGATGTCCGGTCTCGAGCGTGATGATCCGAAGGGAGTTGCCGTCTTCGAAGAAGACCGCTCGACTACCGGCGTCGTTGATTCGCGCTGCTTCCGTCGGCCGGTCGGGGTTGATCGAAAGTCGGTGAACCTCAGCAACCTCGGTCGTCCCAAACCACACGTCGCAGCGGTTCTCCGCCGGACAGCTCGACCAGAGCACTCCCCCGGGTCCGGCTTCGATGACCACGCCTTCCGCGTACGGCGTGATCTCGCCCGTATTCGTGTGGGCCCAAACGAGGGCACCATCTCCCCGATCGAGCAGAACACGACCGTCGGCGACGGTGAGATACGTGGTTTCGGGCTCGTCGGTGAGCGCAGCGGCGAGAAGGCCTCCGGCTCCGTCGGTCACAAGCACGGCTTCGCCAGCGGCGCTGCTGGGGCGCGCGAACATGCGCGCGGATGCGCCTCGCTGCTCGAGTGGACGATAGGAGCTGCACCCGATGAGCTCGCGGCCGAGCGTGAGCCGAGGGATGTCGAGAACCCGCCATCCACCGCACCCGGTCTGTACCACGAGTTCATCGTCGATAGTCGCGAAGTTGCTCGTGCTCACCCGGCTGCGTGTGATCACGCCGGAGTCGAGGTCGAGCGCCACGATGCGTCCGTCGAAGTCGGCGGAGATCGCTAGTGCCCCCACGTTCACGCCGAGCACTGGATTGTCACGCTGACCGATCACGCCAAGGCCGGTGCGACGCGAGGTCGTGGTGGTCGCGACGGTGGTCGTCGAGCTGCTGGTACTCGCGGCGGACTCGACCCCGGAGCCGCCTGCAGCGAGTGCGAAGAGGCCGACCAACACCGACACTGAGAGGGCGACAGCAGTCGCCATCCACGAAAGCTCGTGGCTGGGGGGTGCCGGCGCGACAAGCTGGTCGTCGCTGCTCTCCCATTGCGGAATGGTCACGACCTCGGGCTCGGACCGGTTGCGATCCATGTTGTCGATTGTCGCGCCCGGTCCCGCACATTGTCGTGTCAGCTTCGGACCCCTGCGAGACGTCAGTCTTTGGTCGGCTTCTTCTTCCGGGCGTGAGGGAAGGAGGCAAGTGCCGCGAGGATCGCCGCGCCCAGGAAGTGCTTGAAATTCGGCTCCGGCCACCGGATTGTTGCCACGTCTTGCAGCCATGCCGGATCGAGAATGAACACGATGGCGGTGATCACAGTTTTTCCAGCCCAGTCGACGACAAGGAAGATCGTCGCGAAAACGATCGCCCAGAAGCCGAGTTCTGGAAGTCCTATGGCAGCACCAAAGTCGAGGACGTTCCAGGAAAGCCAGAACAGGAATGGGCCGATCAGGAGCGCGGCGGCGAGCAGCCATGCAGCAAACATCACCCCGCCGGCGATGAGCGCACCTATCCCGATCCCGCTGGCGAGTGTCCAGCCCGGGTTCTGTTTCATCCAATCGGGAAACGTGGGGGTATCGGTATCCATACGCGCTGGTCCCTTTGCGGTAGCGACCTGAATCCATTCAACGGGCAGGAGCCTCAGAGTGCCAGAGACGAACGTCCCGCGGAGTTTGCGAGAACATGGCGATGCCGCAGGCGTCATCGCGACCTGATCAGAACCTCGTCGAACCAGGTGTTGCGGAATCGTCGCTCCGGGTCCAAGCGATCGGCGAGGTCGAGAAACTCCGCGAGGTGGGGATAGCCAGTCGCATCGAAAAGTGTGGGATCGAAGACCTTGCCCCAATGGGGTCGAGGGTCGAGACCGATGAGGGCCTCGGTGACGATTCGCGCGGCTCGCTCGGCGAGCTCCTGGTCGAGGACCCACGTGAAGTGCAATGCGAGCGTGTCCCGCCCGTTGTGTGGACTGAGCCAAAGGTGGTCGGCGGCAATGGTGCGCAGCTCCGAGACAACAAGGGCCGATTCGATGTCGGGTTGCACGGAACGCACGGCGGCGACGGCAGCTGCTGCGTCGGCGATATCGACGAAGAATTCAGACTGGATCTCCTCACCGACGCTCGGTGTGAAGTCGAGCAGAAAGTGAGGGAGGCGATCCGCCCACGACCCCGTGACACCGAGTTGTGGTGTGCATGCGTCGGCGCTGAGCCCACGGATCGGGTGTCGGTTGTCGACCGCCGCCGTGATCCCGAACTCCGAGCTGATGTCGATGCGCTGAGCACCTACCCGGTGCTTGACCCAGAGCTGCTGGGCGTTGTCGGTCCAATCGGTGAACGCGCTCACGCTGTATGCAGCCCCGAACATTGTTCGCGCGTTCCGAGCAAGGTCGTCGAGGCGAACGTCGTCGTAAACGCGCTGTTCGACCTGAAAACTCGGCTCGACGTCGAGGGTCACCGCAACCAGCACCCCCAGTGCGCCGAGCGACACGACAGCACCGTCGAAGTCGGGATGCTCCCTGGTAAGCGATATCAGGTCACCGGTTCCGGTGATGAGCTCGAGTCCGGACACGGCGGTGGCGAGATTCCCGAGCCGCAAACCGGAGCCATGAGTGCCCGTGGCGATCGCCCCGGCGATCGAGATGTGCGGAAGTGACGCGAGGTTGTGCACGGCGAGCGACTCTGGGGCAAGCAGTCCCACGAGGCGGCCATAGGTCATCCCTGCATCGACGGTCACCGCCGATCGGTCGGCGGCGATCTCGAAACGCGACGGGAGTTGGGAGACGTCGACGAGCGCAGCAGAGTCGGCGATCCTGCTGAACGAATGGCGACTGCCCAGACCACGGATATTGGTCTCGGAGCGCACGATGTGTTGGACCTCGTCGACCGTGGATGGGTAGTGAATCCGATCCGCTCGGTACGTGACGTTGCCGGCCCAGTTTCGTGCTGCTTCGATCACGCAGGTTTGGTCGCCGTCACCGAGAACTGGAGGGGGAGTCGATTGTGAAGGTCGGCTGGGAGCGACCACGCGCCGTCGGATTCCTCCATCCAGTTGAAGAAGGCCCAGTCGAGGTGTTGAAGCTCTTCGACACGCTCGATGGTGAGCCCAGCACGGATGAGTGAGTTCATCACGTCGGCGATCGTGTGGGGCCACTCATAGAGCTCAAGATTTGTGAGAGTGGCCGAACCCAAATAACTCTCCGGTTCGTCGGGGTACTGGATTGGACCGTCGCCACGGAAGTAGTCGTAGGTCATGACGAGCTCCTGGTCCTCGCGGAGATCGTCGAGCGTCGCCACCACTGGATGAGTGTCGCGGATGTAGAACGTGCCTCCAGGTTTCAGAAAGTCTGCGAGCACCTCACCCCACCGATCGATGTCGGGGAGCCAGCAGATCGCGCCCACGCTCGTGTACACGATGTCGAACTGACCGGCGATGTGGTCGGGCGCGTCATAGAACTCGGTCTCGACAAAGGTGGCCTCGATGCCGAGCCGTTGTGCAATGTTGCGGCATGCCTCGATCGCCTTCGGGCTGAAGTCGAGGCCGGTCACCTGAGCCCCGAGCTTTGCCCACGACAGGGTGTCGGTACCGATGTGACACTGGCTGTGCAGGAGGGTCCTGCCACTCACGTCGCCAAGCCTCTGCCGGTCGAACCGAACAACATGGGTGAGGTAATCGGAGTCGTCGACCAGCTCCGCCACGTTGTAGCCGTCGGGGGCAAGATGACCCTCGACCCGCTCGTCCCAGTTCGCGAGGTTCGCCGCGCGGTACTTGTCCATTGCCATGGCGAGGAACATTAGTTGAGCCCACACGTGCAAGGATCTGCCGATGCAGGCGCGGCCCAGGGTGATCCTCTATTCCCTCGTGGGCGCGCATGTCGTGAATGACCTCTACTCGACGGTGCTTCCCGCCTTTCTTCCCGCTATCGCCGACGAGTTCGATCTCGACTACACCGAGCTCGGCATCTTGTCGTTCGCGTTCATCCTGCTGACTGGTGTGTTGCAGCCGGTACTGGGCAACTACGCCGACCGTGCTGGCCGGCGCCGCTGGATGTTGGTGTTCGGATTCGGCGTCGGCGCGGTGGGATTCCTCGCGATGGCGGCGGCCCCGTCGTTCTGGTTCATCGTCGCGGTCAGCACACTGGCCGGGCTCGGCGCCGCCACCTATCACCCGCAGGCGACGGCCTTCATCGTGACCGCGTTTCCGCAGCGTCGGGGGCGCATGCTCGGCATCCACGGCTGGGGAGGGTCGGCTGGTCACTTCCTCGCCCCAGCTGTCGTCGTGCTCGCGGTCGACAGATTCGAATGGCGGCCGGCGATGGCCATGATCGCCGTGCCGCTGGCGCTCACCGCAGTCGTTCTTCGCACCCGTCTGCCTGAGACAGCGCCGTCGGCCGGAGTCACGATGCGAGGAGCTCTCACCCGGCCGCTGGTTCTGGTGGCGGTCACGTTCGGGCTTGTCGCCCTGATCGGCCGGAGCTTTCTCAACTTCTTCGTGAAGATGCTCGTCGACGAGGGCTGGGCCGAAACCGACGCCGGCGTTCTCCTCACGATCTTCCTACTCGGCGGAGCCGTTTCGCAGCCCATAGGCGGGCTCGCGTACGACCGCCTCGGCGGCCGCACGGTCGTGACCACCATCGCCGCCGCAACAGCCATGCTCATCGTGCTCTTCGCGGCTACTGACGGAGCGTGGTCGCTCGCCGCCATCGCCGCCATCGCCTTCTTCGGCTT
>JBPCTR010000213.1:0-12518 GCA_051011575.1 Acidimicrobiales bacterium
CGCCAACACCGCTCGTACCGGTCAACGATGCGGAATCTCACGATCGCATATTCGATTTATCAGCTCGTGAGTGTCGGATTCGAGATATGGCTACTGGCGAATTCGGCATCGGGAACGGTGTTCCTCGTGATCCGAACGCTCGTTGGCACGGCCTCAGGATTCTTCGGCTTCATGATCGCGGTCTTCTACGCGGACCGGAAGCTGCGTGGAATTCCGGGCTTTCCGGGGGTCATGCATCAGTTCGAACAGATTGGGATCGCACTGGAAGAAGGGCGCGCCGCGCGCCGCTGACCTGCGGCTCACTTCCCGGTCAGCTCATCGAGCCATTCCTCGGCGCTTGCAAGGCGCCGTTCAAGCTGCACAGTTGTGGCCTCTGTGATCCGATGCACATTCGATCGCCGGTTCAGTTCGCCGTTGACGGCCCTGTGCTCCCAACCGAGGATGCGAGCGATCGTCCGTGCCCGGTCCGCGTTCCGGTCTCGAAGCTCTCGCTTGCCGACGAATGTGCTGCGAAGGTCGGTGATCGCCTACGTCGAATTGATGTATCCGCGACCGGCGAGCGGTGGAGGGGGAGGCAGGTCGAACGGATGGCCGACCAGGTCGCCGGCACCTGCCACGACCTGTTGTTCGTCGAGATCGAGCCCATCGGTCATCCAACTCTCCTCGAGCACCGTCGACGACAGGGCGGTGAAGAGCGACATCTGCTCGGCGTCATCGTTGAACGCGGCGGGGTCGGGTGCCGCTCGTTCGCTCGTCGACCGCTGCTCGACGGCGTGCCGGCGCTGCATCGCGATCGCCGCCGCGTGACCACGGAGGCGGTGATCGTCGGGCACGAAGAAGTACGCGGGTTGTGTCGTCATGCCGGTTGTCCATCGGGCGACGCGGCCGACGGCCTGGCGGAAGAAAAGCGTCGTTGTGGTCGTGGTCGCGAACACCGCCACCCGGAGTCGCGGAATGTCGACCCCCTCCGACACCATCCGCACGGCGACGATCCATCGGCGGTTGCTCGATCCGAAAGTCGCGATGCGGTCGCTGGCTTTCGGATCGTCGCTGAGGACGATCTCGGCCGCTTCGCCGGAGATCGTCTCGATTCGAGCAGCGATCTCGCGAGCGTGCCCCTGGTCGGTTGCGATGACCAGCCCTCCCGCGTCGGGGTGGTCCTGTCGGATTCGTGAGAGTCGCTGATTTGCCTTCGCCAGTACGGTCGGCAGCCAGTTGCCGTCGCTCGCGAGGGCGGTGCGAAGTCGGGCACTCCAGTCGTCACGGTCGACCTCGTCGGCGAAGGTCGCGTCCTTGAGCGCGCCGCTGGCGTCCATCCACTCCATGTGCCCGTCGAACCGAGGAAAGAAGACGGGCCGCACCACGCCACCGTCGATGAGGGCATCGCCGTAGCCGTACTCGAAGTCGCAGACGGCCTCGCCGTGATCGCCATACGTGTAACGCACGAACGGGATCGGGTTGTCGTCGGAGCGGAATGGTGTCCCAGACAGCAGCAGTCTGACCGACGCTCCTTCGAAGGCAGCCTTCACCCCCTCTCCCCACACTCGATCGGATGCGGCGTGGTGGACCTCGTCGAGCACGACAAGACCATCGGCGAGGAGCGCGCCCAACGCGTGGTGTGACGAGGCGGCCTGGGCGTAGGTGACGATTACGCCGTGCATGTCGGAAGCCAGACCGCTGTCCGGATTCCAATCGGGTTCGAGATGAAGCCCGAAGTGCGCTGCCGACTCCGCCCACTGGTATTTCAGGTGGGCCGTCGGAACCGTCACGCAGACGGGGCGGGGCTGGCCGCCCAACTCGGCGCGGACGGCGGCGAGGGCGAACGTGGTCTTGCCGGCTCCCGGGCAGGCGACGGCGAGAAAGCTCGGCGTGGGCCGGTCGGCGAACGCGACGAGCGCGTCGCGTTGCCAGGTTCGGAGGGTCACCGTGGTCGCCATCGGAGCGATCAAGCTATCGGGCGGTATCGTCGCCGAGGTGGCCTCGCACCTCTTTCACATCATCGGGCGCGATGACTGGGCCGACGCCGTCGAACGGGGGCGGCACGTTCCCGATGACTATGTCGTGGATGGGTTCATCCACCTGTCGGAGAAGGGCCAGGTCTTGCGACCCGCCAACCTCCTGTACAAAGGTCGCAACGACCTCGTTCTTCTCGTGATCGACCCGGGGCTGCTCCGCGCCGAGGTGGTCTACGAACCGGGGAGCCACGGCGAACAGGAGTTGTTTCCGCACCTCTACGGTCCGCTCAACCTCGATGCCGTGCTCGAGGTCGTAACGTTCCTCCCGGATGCGGACGGGGCGTTCGTGCTACCGCCTGGTCTGGGGGACTGACTCAGTCGTCGGTGTCGGCGTTGCTCACGCCATCGGTCGGCTCACCGACCTCGATGTCGGTGACCGAGATCTGCGACAGCGCGGAATCGATGAGGGAGCGAGCGTTCTCCAGGTTCTCCCGTGACGCCCGTTCTGCGTGGACGAAGTTGGTGAGCGTGGATCGTGCGTCCGAGAGGATGTGCTCGGCCTCGTCGGTCGCTGCGGTTCTCGCATCGCCGACGATCGTTTCGGCCTGGGTCTGAGCTGCGGCCACGGCTTCGTCTGCTTCGCTGCGGGCACGGTCGCTGTCTTCTCGGACCCGTGCCGCATAGTCGTCGGCGGATCCGCGCGTCTCCTCACCGTACGTATCCGCTTCGCTACGAATCTCACTCGCGCGTTCCTCGGTGCGGCCGATCAGATCGGCAGCGGCCTGCTCGTGCGCCGAACGATCGGCCTCGAGGTCGAGTCGGACCTGGTCGACGAGCGTGCGAGCTTCGACCTCGGCGTCATTGCGAATCTTGAGAGCGCTTTCCTGGGCCTGTCGGAGCATGAGCGAGATCTCGCTTCCGACGCGGTCGAACTCGTCGACGCTCGTGGTGGGAGCTGTCGTGATCGCGGGTTCGGCGGAAACCGGCTCGGCCTCGATCACCAGGTCGTCGAGCTTGGCTTCGGCGGCCACCGGTTGGGCCGCCACTTGGGCCGCAGCGCCGACAGCAGCCTCGCTGAACGCGTGCAGCTCCTCCGCCACACCGTCGAGGAAACGATGAACCTCGCCCCGGTCGTATCCGCGCTTTCTCACGCTGAAGGTTTGATTGCGTACGTCTTCTGGGCTCATTGCCATCTCGAGTCGATCTCCCTTGCAAACGAACCTTCAGTGAAGGTCGCCCGTTCAGCCCTCATTTTTAGCGGTTTTGGCACAGCCGAGCGCAGTCGCGCCGGCCCCCCACGGCCGGCGATCAGCGTAGCGACAACTACGAGGCGTCGGTGGTGTCGGCCCTCGACACCCGAAACGACGAGGTCAGCAGTTCGGCATTGGGCAGAAGGTGGCGATCGGTGCCGTGCGCGAGCTCCGTCATGGTGGAGCCCACGGCGGTGAGTTCGTAGCGGGTTCCACCGATGTCGATGAGATCACCGCTGTCGGCGACGTGTCGAAGAGCCCGTCCAGCCGCGACCTGCGACGCGACGTCACGTCCTCCGAGGGCGGTGAGTAGCGCGGCCGCGAGGCCCAGGCTTCCCAGCAGCGATGCGACCGCAACCGTGATCAGCGTCGTGTCGACGCCGAGCTGGTCGGCGGCGACGATGAGCGAGAAGCCGACAGCAACCCACCGGACAAGGACGGGAACACGCCGCTGGATCGTCGGTGAGACACCGGAAAGCGTTCGCTCCGTAGCGGTCTCACCGATAGCGCCGACGACGTTGCCGATGATCAGCACGATGGCCGCCGAGAGCGCCCGAGGCAGGAAGTCGACCGCGCTGGTCGAGAGCTGGTCGAGCGCCTCCCGGCTCACGACGCCCAGGGCGATCACAAGTGCCACGATCAACGAAATCGAGAAGCCGAGGGTGCCCAGTGTTCCAGCGGAGTTGCGAATTCCGGATGCGCTGCCAGGGCGAGACGCAAGTCGGCGAACGATCGATGCGACCGCACTTCCGATCACGAAACCGGCAGCAATCACCGCGAGCGCCACGAGTGCGCGTGTGTCGCTGGTGCTGTCCTGTGCAATCAGCATGTGAAGAATCCCCCTGGTTCGGGCGGCACTTTAGGGGTGACGGTGTGCACGGGCCCACCCGAGTCCGATCGGTCAGCGTTCGGGATGTTCACCGAGTATTCGAGTGGTTTCACCCGCGACGCTGAACAGCGAGGCGATCAGCTCGACGTCGCGACGGTCGTCGAGGCGAGCGGTCAGCCGGGAACGGACGCGGCGCTGCATGCCTGCCGGCGGGTCGGTGGCGGTGGTGAGCGCCGGCCCTAGATCCACACCTTCGGGCTCGAGCTCGTCGAGTACCCGCGAGCAGACCTCGCATGACTCGATGTGAGCGTCGAGCTCTGTCCTGTCGCCATCGAGCCAGCGATCAAGCGTCGCCCGGTCGGGGTGAGACGTACTCATTCGGGCTGCCAGCCGTCGAGCGCCACGGCGAGGCTCCGTCGGGCGCGAAGCAGGCGGGTCTTCACCGTGGACATCGGCACGGAGAGTACGAGCGAGATGTCGTCGTACGACAGACCCTCGACCTCGCGCAGCACGATGACGGAACGCGACAACTCGTCGAGTTCGCCCAACGCGTCCGAAAATGCGTCGATCGAAAGAGTGTCCACGACCGAACCCTCGATGTTCGTCTGATGGGTGCCCTCTGGAAGAAGCGCCGGATCCCGGAGTTCCTCGCGGCGGCGTCGAAGCGTCGAGATCGCCGTGTTGTGAGCGATTCGAAGGAGCCACGAACGCATCGAGGATTCACCGCGAAAACTGTCGAGCGACTTCCAAGCCTGGAGGATCGCGTCCTGGGCGACGTCTTCGGCCAGGGCGGCGTCGCGCACTACCGAATGAGCGACTCGGTACATCGCGTCGACGTGTTCGCGAACGAGATCTTCGAGCTGCTCGGCAGGATCCGCAGGGGTGGGTGAGGTCATACGAGTTTCCGCCGGGCCAACTACGGCAGCCCGCAGGGCAGCCGTCGCAACCGTAGTCGTCCACATGCCGATTGACGAATTCTGCGTGTGGAAATTACGAAAATCGAGAGGCCGTGAGCAGGTGACTTTTCGTGCGCCGGGTCGATGCCCGCGTGCCGAAGTCAGCGGCGTCTGCCACGTCGTGGTCACGCCTCTAGGACGATTCTCCCGCGGAGAAAGTCGCGGCGTGTGATGCCCGGTCAGAGATCGTCGATCCGGTGGTACGCCTCTCCGAATTCGAACGGGTGGTCTCGGGCCGAGGCACGCATCTGCTCGAGCTCGCGCTCTCGGAACGCCGCGGTTTCCGAGTCGGGTTCGTTGGTGATGATCATCGTGGTCTCGAACTGGCTCTCGTGTGCGAGTAGCGCCTCGACCTTGTGGTCGACGAAGTCACCGACGTCTTCGATGTGGGTGGGCGCCTCGGTCTCGAACAGCAGGAGGGAGTCGGGGCGATGCCGCGGAAGGTCGAGTTCGGGAAAGAAGAACGGGTCGCGGGCGGCGACGATCCCCTCGACGGCGAGAAAACCGGCGTGGCGATGATCGGGGTGAAGCCGCCACCGCTTCCAAGGGTCATGGCCCAGAACGACGGTTGGCTTGACTTCGCGAATGATGCGTGCGACTTCGCGCCGAACCCGAAGGTCGGAGGTGAGCTCGCCATCGACCTCTCCGAGGAAGTGAACCGCTCCCGTGGTGCCGAGGCGACGGGCCGCCTCGCGTTGTTCGACCTCTCGAACTCCGATGAGCGCGACCGTGTCGGCGCTCTCGTCCCAAGTTCCTTTGGATCCGTCGGTACACACGACGTGATGCACCTCGCATCCTGCCGCCGCCCACTTCGCGAGGGTCGCGCCGCACTCGAATTCGATGTCGTCGGGGTGGGCGCCAATCGCCAGTGCGCAGGTCGGTGTCGGCAGAGGTGTCACGGGGTCTCCTGGTCGAGCAGGTCGAGGTCGTCGGGGTGGTCGATGTCGAGGGAGAGGTCGGGGTCGTCGATCACGTGCACCTCTCGCCCCGATTGTTGCGCCAGTTTCAGATGCATCGAGAACGAGCCGGGGCCGTAGGAGAAGTCGAAATCAAGATCCGTCGGAACCGCCATGACGTTCGTGCCGTCGCGAAGACGGTCCGGGACGAGCGTGATTCCGTCGCCTTCGGCGATCGGGCGCAGGTCCCGGGCGAACGGCAGATCGGCGTGGGCGACGATGGTGAGATCGTGCCCGCGCGACCGCAACAGCCGATGGCCTTCGGCGACCGCCCGGTTGAGGCCCGGTTCGCTGCCGCGAATCGTGTCGGCGCCGAGCGCCTGCGCCCAGTCGGCCACGGCCGGCTCGTCATGGACGACAAGAACGGGCATGTCGTGGGCAGCCTCTATGACCGCTCGTGCCATGGATTCGATTAGGTCGGCTCGCTCGTCGGCGGACCGAACCGAAGCGAGCCGGAGCTTTCCTTCACGTAGTGATCGGAGTGGCACAAGGACCGCAGCGCGGGCGGGCTCGTGTTCGGGATCCGACTGCGGCGATTGCACGGGGCGAGTCTAGGGTTTGTGGCGATGAGGTCTCTCCGGACCCGCCGACCTCGCATTGCGTCGAATGTGTCTCGGCTCGGGTCGCTCCCCGAACTCCAGAGCCTCGATGCGTGGGTGCTGCCGCGGGCGCTTGAGCGCGCTCGAACCACGGGCGAACGATCCGATGTGACCCGAGCATGGAACTCGCTCACGACCTTTGGATCCGGGGTGATTGCCCGAGTCGATCAGGGCGGTGCGGTGTTTCCCGTCGACGACGCGTTGGCCATCGACTTCCTGATCGGAGCGGGAGATCGCTGGGTGCACCCAGCGGGCGAGGCATCGGTGCGCCAGCAACGGGTTGTCGGGTTGCCGGTCGTTGAGACCCGGATGCGCATCGGCGATTCCGACGTCGTCTGGACCGCATGGGCCGACGAATCCGAGCCGGGGGGTCGCGTCGTGGTCGAGTTCGTAAATGAAGTCGACGTCGTTGTCGCACTGGCGGTCGTGGTGCGGCCCGTCGGGCTGCTTCGCAGCTGGCCAATCGTCGACGCGGATGTGGACGGACGTGCATTGCGGATCGACGGAGCGCCTCGCGTCGTGCTGCCGCGCGAACCCGGCGACGTCGTCGTGGGCGATGTGTCGACGGGCGACATCGTCGAACGCCTTGGCCGACCGGAATCGGGACCGAGCGCAGTCCGGTCTGCGAATGGAACCGCCACCATCGCCGCCGTCCTACCCCTCACCCCGGGGTCACCGCTTCGAGTCGAGATCATCGGGCCCGCCTCACGCAATCCCGAACCCCGACCAAAACCGACGCTCGATCAGGTCGTGGCCGGCTGGGACACTCATCTCGAAAACGCCGTCGCGCTCGAACTTCCCGGCTGGCCCAAACATCTGCCTGTGAGTCTCGTTGCTGGCCTGCTCACGGCCGGAGTCGACGGATCGACGATGCGCGACTCATCGATGCTGGAGCTCGCCAGCATGGCGACCGCGGCGGCGATGGCAGGATTGCCCGATACCGCCACCGATGTTCTCGCCGTGCTTCTCGGTCGGTCCGAGTCGAGTCCGACCGACGAGACCGAGCTCGCAGCCATCGCCACCGCGTGTGTCGCGTGCGTTCGCATCGAGTCCGCCCATCGGTCGCTTCGCGACCACACCCGTATCGTCGTGCAGTCGATCGGCTCGGTGCTCGTGTCGGGTGCGCTGAGCCACGCCCGGGGCGATCTCCTGCAACTCGTAGCGATGGTGGCGGGGGAGCGTGCCGCGGCCGACGCCCTGGCGATCGTTGGCTCGTCGCCCTCCATCGTGATGCTCGAAGCTCTCGCTCGGTCGGGCGCCGAACTCGAGTACGCCGAGTGGAGCGAGCTGGCCGAGGAGCTCGCGCAGCGGCCGCGGCCCATCGACCCTGGAGATATCGGGCTCGCCATGCGTGTCGGCGCTCGGATCGACACGTCGTTCGACGCGGTCGTGCCCGTTCGCGCGCTCGCCGGAAACAGCTGGCGATGGCCGTCGGCAGTCCATGACGGCGAACCGATCGGCGACGGCGACAGCCCCTATGCCCGAGCGGCACTATTGCTCGGCCTTCTCTCCACGATCGCTCGCAGTACTGCCGACGCGATCGAGGTGATCCCAAAGCCCGATCCGTCGTGGTTCGGCCAGAACGTCGACATTCGCCACTTACCCACCCGATTCGGCGACCTCTCCTTCTCCATCCGATGGCATGGCGCCCGACCTGCCCTGCTGTGGGAGTTCGATGGGTCCAGCGATCGGCCGTTGACACTCCGTTCGGGCCTCGACGCCACGTTCGAGACCCTCGAGCGATCGGGCGAGGCGCTTCTCGCTGCGCCGGTCACGCACTCGTCATGACCACGGTCCCGCAGCTCCGTCGAGCGCTTCGCTCGTCATCCCCGGGACTGCGCCACGAACGCGAGTTGTGGGATCGAGGTATCGACGTCGTCGTAGGTATGGACGAGGTCGGGAAAGGTGCGTGGGCCGGACCACTCACCGTCGGGGCTGCCGTCGTCCCGGTCGACCGGCGCATCTACAAGGTCCGCGATTCCAAACTGCTCACCGAGTCGGAACGTGAGGCGTTGTTCGATCGAATCGCGGAATGGTGTCGGGCGTGGTCGGTCGGCCACGCATCAGCCGCCGAGTGCGACGAGCTGGGAATGTCGGAGGCACAACGCGTTGCCGCGCGCCGGGCCCTCGATGGGCTGGGATTGGAGGCGGGTCGGGTGCTTCTCGACGGCAAGTGGGATTTCGTCGGTGGCGGGCGGGCCCGCACGATCGTGCGGGGAGAACGCGAGAGTCTCTCGATCGCAGCGGCGAGCATTCTTGCAAAAGTCACGCGCGACCGGATGATGCGAGAGCTCGACGAGCACTACCCGCACTTCTCGCTCGCGGAGAACAAGGGCTACCCGTGCCACCGACATCGGTCGGCGCTGCAGTTCGTCGGGCCATCACCGATCCACCGGACGACGTGGGCGTTCATGGACTCGTTGGCGTGGCGCGGAATCGAGCGCACCGCGTCCGACCGAGGCCAGGGCACGTTGTTCCTGTGACCGGCCGCAAGACACCGCTGCGGGCTCGGCTCGTGCTGGGCGTGTGGACTCTGGCGATCTGGGGGAGTCGGTTGCGAAACGCGATCGTGGACGACGATCTCGACGGCGGCGAACGGATCAGCGCGACGGCGATCGCCGTCGTCTTTGTCGTTCTCGGGGCGGGCGTTCTTCTCACACTGTGGCGGCAGCTCCGGCCGCACCGATCGCTCGTCCGGGTTCTTGCAGTGGCCGGTGTGTTGCGCTTCACGGTTCGGGGCCCGATCGTCCTCGCGAGCGACGAATGGTCGAGCGGCTTCAAGGCGGTCCACACGATTCTGTGGGCGGTCACGGCGGCGCTGAGCGTATGGGCGTGGCGGGAGCTTCGGAGCGCTCGTGTTGTGGAAAGGGTGTCGGTGAGCGAACCAACCTGACCGCGATCCGAGGCGGTAGCCTGCCGGCCATGGGTCAGCTTGTGTCCGTCATCGAATCTCCGTCGCAGCGTCCGGGAATTGTTCGGTTCATCACGAACCGTGCGCTGAGCGGAATGGGCCACGAGCGGTACGTCGAGGGCATCGAGATCACCGGCGATCGACCTGTCGATGAACTTGCTCGGCGGCTCATCAACACCGGCCAGGTCGCGGGTGTCGCCATCAATGGCAACGTCATCACGGTCGAACTCTCGAAGCGCGAAGCCGCGGGGCTCAAGGAGGTCATCGAGGACCTCTACACGTACTACGTCCCCGGCGTCGAGATTCCGTCCGACGAGGAGCTGATCGCTCAGGCCGAGGGCTGATCTTCGTTCGGCCAACCTGCGCCGATCTGATCGAGACGGTGCTGCAGGATCCATGAGTGCATTGCAATACCCGATGCCACCCCCGCGTTGATCGATCGGGTCGAACCGAACTGGGCGATGGACACGGTGAGTGACGCGGCGGCGCGGACTTCGTCGGACAACCCGGGCCCCTCCTGACCGAATACGAACAGCGTGGCTTCGGGAAGCGCACATGTCTCGATCGGGACCGAGCCGGGAAGATTATCGACTCCCACGACCGCGAGTTGACGATCACTCGCCCAGGTGACGAGCTCTTCGACCTCGGCGTGATGATGCACGTGCTGGTACCGATCGGTGACCATCGCTCCGCGTCGATTCCAGCGTCGCCGACCGACGATGTGGACGCCGCCCGCTTGGAATGCGTTCGCGTTCCGGACCACGGTGCCGATGTTGAAGTCATGCTCCCAGTTCTCGATCGCCACGTGGAAGGGGTTCCGCGACCCGTCGAGATCGGCCACGATCGCCTCTCGT
Organism: Acidimicrobiales bacterium; assembly: GCA_051011575.1. Classification (GTDB taxonomy): domain Bacteria; phylum Actinomycetota; class Acidimicrobiia; order Acidimicrobiales; family SHLQ01; genus SHLQ01. The sequence continues at coordinate 10,311 of JBPCTR010000213.1, forward strand.
GTCCAGTATCGGTAGCGATCGACCACGTTCCGGCGATCTCCGTGTTCGAGGAGTTCGGGGTCGAGGTGTGAGCCGTCGGGCCAGGGTTCGGGGTGGGGCCCAACACCGACAGATCGCTCGGGTTGGGAGGCGTCGACTTCGGTCACCGGCACCACGATACGGGCGGCGGCAGACGCCGTCGTCGGTTCACCAGGAGGGAAGACCCGACACGTCCAGTTCGAGGAGGGACTGCGCCACGGCACGTTCGGTGTCGTCGATCGGGGTGGCGATTCCGAGCGGACGTGTGGTGCCGAGCGGGAACGCTGGGAGTGTGACCTTGCTGCGGTACCCCTGAGCCGACTTCTCGACTGCGATCGAGTACTCCACGTCGTGGTTGTATGCGAAGAAGCCTCGTTCGCGGCCCTCGATCGTCTGCATCGTGTTCGTCGATCCGCACAGGTAGCGGGCGGAACTCATCGCGGCGTCGTACACGTTCTGAGGATCCGGCTCGCCGTCGCCATTCACGTCGTTGCCCCACTGGCGCCACGTCTGCGGGATGAACTGCATCGGGCCGACCGCACGGTCGTAGGTGCGATCGTCGTCGAAGCGCCCGTCGTCGGTGTCTTCGATGAGCGCAAGGCGCTTCACCGCAACCACGACTTCGCTCCCGGGGTCGCCACCCTCTCCAGGTGGAACCGGTGCGGCGTCGGAGTCGGCTGCTGCCGCAGCGGCGCCGGCCGTCACGCTGGTCGTTTCGGTTCGGTCAGTGGGTGCTGGTAGTTCTGCATCGTCGTCCAGGCCCTCGGCGCCGGAGAGGATTCGACCGTCGAGCGCCGGACCCCGAATGGCGGTGGTGGTATTGCCATCGATGTCGAGTTCGCTGTCGGCGAAATGGCCGTGCAGGCTCTCGATGTGCCCGATGCCGGCGAGCATCCACCATTCGATTCCACACGAGGGGTCTTCCTCGGCGAGCGTGCGTTCCGCGATCACGTACGCGTTGAATGCGACGAGGGGGATGTCGGTTCCCGTGATCATCTTCGGGAGTCGCTCGTGCAGGGCGAGTTGATACCCGGCGGCCGTGCCACTCTCGAGGGAGTGGGCAATCCGACGGTCGTCCATGAGGTCGAGACGATCTTGCCGGAGTTTGGCGATCCGCCGCCGAAGTGCCCGACGTTCGTCCTCCATCGCGTGGCGTTCCTGGACGCGTTGCTCTCGTTCTGCGACGCGGTTCTCGATTCCCTCGAACTGTGCCTCGCGGACCTGTCCGGAGAGCACGCGGCTCTCGTTGGCCGAAGAATCGTCGTCGGCGAGGATCGATGTGGCGCTCGGGTCCTCGCCGATGAATGCCCGTAGGGCAAACTCGGCAATCGCGTTCTCGAGCTGGATGATCTCGGCATCGAGACGGGCCTCTTCGGAGATCTCGTGTTCGATATCTCCATTCAGTTCGATGACCCTCGGTCGGGCGACGCGAATGAGAACCGACACGCTGTCGATGTCACGTTCGATCGTGGCGACGACCTGGCGGGTGCGCAGGTGGCGCTCCTTCGCTTCCTCGACCACGTCGTCGTCGACTGCGACCCAGTCAACGCCGCTGGCGAAGATCGTGCTGTCGTGCAGTCGAGGGAATGTGAATCCATCGGGTGCGACGAGCTCGAACTCGTCGTAGCCGAAGATCTGAGCGGGGTCGATCCACGTGCCTGCGGTCAGTGGCTCCACTCCGGGATCGGCCGCGGTGGGGGTGTACCCGTACAGCGCGTCCTCGGCGCGGACGACCTCGGGAACGCCAACAACGAGGACGGTCGTCAGTGCGACGACCGCGAAAACACCCACGATTGGGCGTGAAAGACCGCCCCGACCCGACATGACTTCGTTTTCGGCAGAACTACGGGTTGCTTGAGCCCTCTCGGAGGTCGCGGGCGAGTCGATCTGACGCCGTAGCGGCGGTATCGAGCTCGGAGGCCAAACGTCGAAGTCGGGCGACGACCTCGGCGATTTCGAGCCCGTGGCCTTCGAGTCGGGTACGGGCGGCGGTGGCGGCGTCGCCGACCCAGGTCCGGGGCGTGTGGAGATGCCACATCGGGTCGAGAGTCGGCGAGAGTTGCCCGGCCAGTCGCTGGATCTCCTCCGCGATTCGAGTGGCCGATTCGGCCACCTCGTCGGCTCGGGTGATGGCCATGAGGGCGGCTGCTGCATCGGCGTCGGGACTGGTGGTGGTCTCGGTCACGGAGC
>JBPCTR010000214.1:0-4447 GCA_051011575.1 Acidimicrobiales bacterium
GTCGCCACCAGTGCGATGAGCGCGGTCGTACCGACGATCGGTCCAATCCACTGCACCCTCGTCAAAACAGCGCGCAACTCCACCTGTTCAGATACGGCAAGTCGCGGCTCAACTGGCATGAGCCGAACGAACCCTTCGGCTCAGCGAAGGCGAAGGCCGCCACCGGGGTTGCGTAGCCGGAAGCGCGCACGATCGGCCTCGGCATCGGCTCGTGCCCACGTGTCGATGAGGGCCTCATCGACACGACGGTGGGCGAAGCCCACCGTGGCGTCGAATCCGGCAACTGAAAGGCGTGAGGAAAGAAGCTGCGCAGTGCGGTCGAGCGCGGCCAGATTGGGGAGCGGCGCGACGAGGATCGAGAGTGATCGACGACTCGTGCGAGTGCTCCGGCTCGTGCTCGAGATGGAGTGCTGCAGAAGTCGAATCGCCCGAGTCGCCTGGACGTCGGCATCGGCATCGGGGATGTCGTCATCGCAGACGGTGACGGTGACCAGACCGGCGCGCACACCGAGCTGGTCGAGTCGGTCGGACTCCTCCTGGAGGAACGCCACCCATTGATCGCGTTCAATCGAGATCGCGATGTCCGCCGTCGGTGTGTGTTGCTGCTCATGTTCAGGCACTTCCGCCACCCCCTGGGGTGCTGGACCCGTGCTGGGCCGTCTGGTCTTGTGTCCTGATCCGATCGGCCCATCTCCAGGGTGATGAAGGGCTTCTCCCCAACATTTCTCCCTCGGACGCGGCCGGTGAGATTTGTCGAACCTTCCGCTGCGCAGCGTGGTGGTTCTGCCGCCAGAGCGCGGTCTGGTCAGGCGACCTGGGGGCAGAGTTGCCGTACGGGCCCGAAGAGCTCGCAGGTGCGGTCGCTACCGGGTGCGAGCAGCTTGCACCGGGTGGCGACACCCAGAATGGCGTGCAGCGCCTCGGGACAGCCCTCAGGACGAGGGAGGTCGTATTCGCGGCAGAAATCGTCGATTCCAATCCACAGAAGCTCCTCGACATGGTCGCGAGTCCAGCGCATCGGTTGATCGGCGCGGTCGTCGTGCGCCGAGAGTACGGCGGTCACAGCGGCGGGATTCGCTGGGGAACCAGCACTGAGGGTCTCGATCAATACAGCAACCCGCAGATTTCGCAGCTCCTCGGGCAATTCGCCGACCAACGCCTTGTACGCCGTGCGCTCCCTCCGACGGGCCTCGACCGTCGCGTCGTCGAGTCCATGTGGGTTGGGGGGAAGTGTGATCTGACTCATGGCTCACACCGTAGAGATGGGGTGTGACAGGCAACCCTTCGGGTTGCTTGCGAGTTGCTTCGCAACTCGTTGTTGTATCCACGGGGAAGAGGCAGCCCGTCCCGGATCCGCCTCACGGGCGAATCCAGGAATCGGGGAGCGAAGCTGCGCGGAGCGACCAAGTCGATCGCCGCGGATGTCGGGCGGAAGCCCGACGTGTTGCGGGGAGCGAAGCTGCGCGGAGCGACCAGGTCGATCGCCGCGGATGTCGGGCGGAAGCCCGACGTGTTACAGCCCGTTGTTGACGAAGAAGCTGGCGAACACCAGCGACACGATCGTCATCACCTTGAGCAGGATGTTCATTGCCGGGCCGGAGGTGTCCTTGAACGGATCGCCCACGGTGTCGCCGACGACGGCGGCCTTGTGCTGGTCGCCACCCTTGCCGCCGTGCGCGCCGGCCTCGATGTATTTCTTCGCGTTGTCCCAGGCGCCGCCCGCGTTTGCCATGAAGATGGCAAGAGCGAAGCCGGTCACCAGCGCCCCGGCGAGCAGACCGCCGAGAGCATCGATGTCGATGAACCCGACGACGAGGGGTACGACCACGGCGAGCGCTCCGGGGATGATCATTTCCTTCAGAGAAGCTTGCGTTGAGATCTCGACGCAACGTGCCGAGTCGGGGATCACGCCCTCTTTGCCTTCGCGAAGGCCCGGAATCTCGCGGAACTGACGACGAACCTCCTCGATCATCTCCTGGGCGGCACGGCCCACGGCATCGATCGTGAGGGCGGCGAAGAGGAAGGGGAGCATGGCGCCGAGGAACAGGCCGACGAACACGTCGACCTCGCCCACATTGAGGCTGAGCGTTGCACCTTCCTGCGCCACGGCAAATTCGAAGCTCTTGAAGAGCGCCAGTGCCGTGAGAGCCGCCGAGCCGACGGCAAAGCCCTTGGCGATGGCGGCGGTCGTGTTACCGAGGGAGTCGAGCGCATCGGTCACTTCACGAACGGAAGGATCGAGCTCGGCCATCTCGGCGATGCCGCCGGCATTGTCGGCGATCGGGCCGTAGGCGTCGACCGACACGACCACACCGGTGGTGGCGAGCATGCCGATGGCGGCCACAGCGATGCCGTAGATGCCGCCGTCGAGAGCGCCGATCTGGTCGAACGCCAGCTCTCCGCCCCAGTACGCGACGCCGACGCCGATGAGGATCAGCACGACGGATGCCGCCACCGAGACCATGCCGGCGCTGATGCCACCGAGAATCGTGGTGGCTGGGCCGGTTTCGGTCTGTTCAGCGATCTTCTTGACGGGTGCGAAGTGGTCGGAGGTGTAGTACTCGGCGGTCTTGCCGAGCGCCCATCCGACCACAAGGCCACCGATCACCGAGATGGCAAGACCGATCGAGTTGTCGAAGGGCTCGTCGGCGAAGAGCCACAGCGAGATGCCGATGGTGGCAAGGATCGTGATGCCCATGGCAACGTTTGTGCCCATGTGGAGCGCATGGCTGAGCGCCTTCGAGTCGGTGGAGTCGCCACCCTTGACGAAAAGGGATCCGATGATCGATGCGACCATTCCCGCAAAGGCGATCGCCATCGGGAAGCCGATCAGGGCGAGAAGGGAGCTCTCCTCGACGCCGCTCGCCGACAGACCGTCATTCGACGCGACGCCGAGGGCGAACGCCACAAGCGAGATCGGAGCGATGATCGAACCGGCGTACGACTCGAAGAGATCGGCGCCCATGCCGGCGACGTCGCCCACGTTGTCGCCCACGTTGTCGGCGATGGTTGCCGGATTGCGGGGGTCGTCCTCGGGGATTCCGGCTTCGACCTTGCCCACCAGATCGGCGCCGACGTCAGCGGCCTTGGTGTAAATCCCACCGCCAACTCGCGAGAACAGGGCGATGGTGGAACCGCCCAGGCCATATGCGGTGAGAACCTCGAACGGCTGACCGACCTCGAGGAACCGTACGAAGACCAGGTAGGTGACCATGAGCCCCAGAAGCGCGAGGCCCGCAACAGCGAAGCCCATGACCGCACCGCCCCGGAACGCAACCGGAAGGGCCTTTGCGGGCCCGTCCTTGGCCGCTTGGGTGGTGCGGGCGTTGGCCATCGTGGCGACGGTCATTCCCACGTACCCGGCGGTTGCCGAGAGAATCGCGCCGAGAAGGTACGAGATGGAGGCCCACCCGCTGATGACGAAAGCGAGCAGCACGAGCATCGCACCGGCGAAGACCGACACCCACGTGTACTCCGCCCTCAGAAATGCCTTGGCGCCTTTCTGGATCTCGGTCATGAGGAACACCATGCGGTCGTTCCCGGGATCAGCGGCTTTGACGTTGTTGAAGAAGAAAGCGGCGAGTCCGAGTGCGGCCAGTGCCGACACGATCGCCAGATAGGGGATTGCTTCCAAGATTCGCTCCGTTGTTCAGTACGCGTCCAACGACGCGCACAACTCTCGATTTTCCCAAAAAATGGGTCAGTATCTCGCATCGGTAGATGTGTGCAATTGGGCACAGCGACCACTACGGGACCCATGAACGATAGCCGAATCGAACTGAGACAGCGCCTGATGGTCGCACGCGATTCGCTCGAATCGGTTGCTCAGCGGGAAGCGTCCGAAGCTGTGCGTGGCCACCTCGGGTCTCTTCTCGCCGATCTCACTCCGGGAACCATCGCGGCGTACCTCTCTTACGGAGGTGAGCTCGATCTCCGGCGCACGATCGCAGGGCTCGTCGACGTCGGCTGGCGGGTCGTGATCCCCGTGATCCGACCGGCGTTCACGATTCTTTTTGCTCCGTTCGCGCCGGGCGATCCCCTCGTCGACAATCACTACGGAATCGGCGAGCCCACGACCGAACCGGTTGGGCGTACAGACATCGACGTCGTGTTGGTGCCCGGTGTCGGCTTCGACCGGGGCGGTCAGCGGATCGGGCACGGAGCCGGCTACTACGACCGATTCTTCGCGGCCTGCGAGGACGAGCAACACACGCCGTGGCGCATCGGTACCTGCCACGACATCCAGGTCACCGATCTCCCCCCGGCCGAACCATGGGACGTGGCGATGCATACAATCGTCTCACCGAGCGAGGTCATTCTGGTCGACGAACCGCCGATGGGAACCGACTGAGCGAGGCGGAGTTCGCGATCCGATTGGTGGATCGCATCCGCGGAGGGTAGACATCGAATCGTGCGCGTGATCGTGGTTGGTGCCGGCGAGGTCGGC
>JBPCTR010000215.1:0-6041 GCA_051011575.1 Acidimicrobiales bacterium
GTCGAGACCTCACCTATGGTGCAGATTCGTGGTCGATACTTCAGAACCCTTCCTCTCGATCGGCACGCTCTCGGCTCGCACCGGGGTGGCGGTGAGCGCCATCCGGTTCTATGAACGCAAGAGCCTCATCGAATCGGTCCGCACGGACGCCGGCCACCGCCGGTTCCATCGCAGCACGATTCGAAAGCTGTCGATCATCGTGGTGTGCCAACGCCTCGGGTACTCGCTTGGAGAGATTCGCGAACGGCTCGATGAATTGCCAACCGATCGCGTGCCCAACGACGCCGACTGGACCACGCTGTCGAGCGACTTCCGAACGGAGATCGACGATCGCGTGGAACGACTGCTCTCGCTGCGCGAACACCTCGACGGCTGTATCGGCTGCGGATGCCTGTCGCTCGACGTCTGCATGCTCTACAACCCCGACGATGCCGCCGCCGACCTCGGCCCCGGCCCTCGCTACCTCTTGGGCGACACGTCCGCCGACCTTCCGACCACCCAGACACCAGGAGCACCCGCCCCCATGAACGACTCGCAGTTGTGGCATCTCGCTCAGATCAACATCGGCAGGCTGAAGCACCCGGTGGACGATCCGCGTGTGGGTGAATTCATGGAGAACCTCGATCCCATCAATGCCCTCGCCGAGCAGTCGCCAGGCTTCATCTGGCGGCTTCAGGACGAGTCGGGTAATGCCACGGCGATCCGAGCATTCGACGACGAGCTGATCCTCCCGAACATGAGTGTGTGGGAGTCGATCGAAGCCTTGAAGGAATACGTGTTCAAGAGTGATCATGCTCGCTTCGTACGGCGCCGGCGCGAGTGGTTCCTGCCGATGGACGACATGCCGGTGCTCACGATGTGGTGGGTTCCGGCCGGCCACACGCCGACGCTCGAAGAGGCAAAGGGACGAATCGACCACCTCGCCGCGAACGGTCCCACGGACAAGGCCTTCTCGTTCCACCCCACGTTCGACCCGCCCGGCTAGTCGGTCAGGTTCGAGCCCGAGTTCCCTCGAACTCGAGCACGCCGTCGTCGACCGGAGCTCTGCGGAGGTCCTTCTTGTCGACCAGGTAGTGCTGCGTGTTCAGCCAGGGCTCGCGGTCGCCTTGCTTGGGCAGCTGCGCCATCGTCCGCTGCATGTAGCCCGACGAGAACTGATCGATCCACGGGCGGCCGGTCATACCGGCATCTTCGGCGCGAAGCCGTGGCGTGAAGCGGCTGGAACCGGTCGCGGCCATGTGGTTGAGGATCCGGCACACGTATGGGAAGACGATGTCGACGCGCAACGTCCACGACGCGTTGATGTACCCGAACAGCGAGATCAGGTTGGGAACATCGGAATAAGCCAAGCCCCTGTAGGTCCACGTGTCCGCGAAGTCGACCGGCTGTCCGTCGACCACGAAATCCATCTCGCCCAGAGTCACCAGCTGAAGGCCGGTGGCAGTGATGATGATGTCGGCCTCGAGAATCTGACCGGAGGCCAAACGGATGCCGCTGTCGGTGAACGAATCGATCCGGTCGGTCACCACAGATGCATCTCCGGCCTTCAGCGACTCGAAGAAGTCGCCGTCGGGAACGAGGCACAAACGCTGGTCCCACGGGTCGTATGTGGGTGTGAAGTGGGTGTCCACATCGACGTTGGAGCCCACCTGCTCTCGAACCATGTTCAGGAAGATCGACTTCACCTTCTCGGGATCGGTGCGGGTTTTCCGGTACACCAGGTCCTGACGCCGGACGTTCTTGAACCGGGTCAGGCCGTAGGCAACCTTGGTCGGAAGGAATCGCCGCAACCGATTGGCCACCTCGTCTTCCGAGGGCCTCGCCACCATCCACGTGGGCGACCTTTGGAGCATGGTCACGTGCTCGGCCTCGCCGGCGATCGCGGGAACGAGGGTGACCGCAGTGGCCCCCGAGCCGATCACAACCACCTTCTTGCCCGCGTAGTCGAGGTCCTCTGGCCACTTCTGGGGGTGCACGATCGGCCCGGCGAACCGCTCGCTACCCGGGAACTCGGGTTCGTAGCCTCCCTTGTAGCTGTAGTACCCCGAGCACATGAAGAGGAAGGAGCAGGTGTGGGTCGCGACCTCGCCGCTGTCGACACGAGTGGCGGTAACGGTCCAACGCGAGGTCTCGCTGCACCACTCGGCCGTGGTCACCATGTGGTTGAACCGAATGTTTCGATCGATGCCGAACTCCTCGGCGGTCTCTCGCACGTAGCTGAGGATCGATGGACCGTCGGCGATCGACTTCGCTGATGTCCACGGCTTGAACCTGAATCCCAGCGTGTGCATGTCGCTGTCGGAGCGTACGCCCGGGTAGCGAAACAGATCCCAGGTGCCGCCCAGGTCAGCTCGCCCCTCGAGGATGGTCCAGCTTCGATCGGGGCAATCTCTGCCCAGGTAGTAGGCCGCGCCGATTCCCGAAATGCCGGCACCAACGATGAGCACATCGGTATGCATCGGGTGAGGGCTCATGGACGGCTCCGGTCGGGGAATCTCCTACGTTGTACTTCACCCCGAAGCGTTCGGTGCAGTGGAGGCACGATGACAACCTCGGTCACGATCACCGGCACCGGCTGCCCCATTCCCGATGCGCATCGCGCCGGCCCGGGGGTGCTCGTTCGTTACGGCGACCTCACGATGCAGTTCGACGCCGGCCGATCCACGGTTCAACGCCTTGCCGGTGCGCAGGTTTCTGTTCCTGATCTCGGCGCCGTCTTCCTCACTCATCACCACAGCGATCACGTGGTAGGACTCGCGGACATCGTCCTCACGAACTGGATCATGGATCGGGCCGACCGGCCCCGGAATCTCCCAGTGATTGCGCCGGAGGGTCCAACGTCCCGGTATGTGGCGACCCTGCTCGATGGGTGGGTCGACGACATCGCCGTGCGCGCGGAACACGCTGGCCGCGCGACGCGCCCCACCATCGAACTTGTCTCCTTCGACGTGCCCGACGACCCCACCGAGGTATGGCGTTTCGGCGACGTCGTCGTGTCGGCGGGTCAGGTGCGTCACGAACCCGTACCCAACGCGGTCGGCTACCGCGTAGACACACCCGACGGATCGATTGCGATCTCAGGCGACACCCGCGTGTGTGAAGAAGTCGCTCGGCTCGCCGAGGGCGTCGACGTGCTCGTGTACGAGGCCATGCGCTACGACCACTTCGACGATCTGCCACCCGAGCGCCGCTACATCATGGAGTACCACGCTGACACCCGGCTGATCGGTGAGCAGGTCGCAGCCCTCGGCGTTCCCACGCTCATCCTCACCCATCTCATTCCGGTGCCAGCAACGGACGCGGACAAACAGCCGTTCATCGACGATGTGCGGGCGGCCGGCTACGAGGGCGAACTGATCGTGGCCGACGATCTGTTCACGATCACGCTCTGACCGCTAGAGCTTCTCGACCATCCACGTGCCGGGGTCGACCAGGTTGCCCAGGTGCACATGAGCGCGGATCCGTTCGCCGGCCGCGATGGGTTCGTCGAGGCGGAACATGCGATTACCCCAACTCGTCACCGGAGCCAGGGGAGACGTCGAGAGAGTCGTCTGGTCGTCGAAGCCTGCCTCGAACCACACGCAGAACCCGTCGACGATCGCATCTTCGGTCGCGATCCTGTCGACGACGTGGTCGACCTGGAGGGCCTCGATCGACTCGAGAGTGTTCAGGTCGAATTCGAGGATCGGTTCAGGAGTCCCCACCGTCGAGGCCACTGAGCCGGGCCGCACCCACAACTGCTCGGTGCGCCCCGTGTCGAATCGGGCGGCGACCACGCTCTGCTCGATGGCGCTGAGATCGATGCCGTCAGGCAGGTCGATGTTCCAGAATCGGCGGACCCGCATCGAGTCATGGAACGAGACCGGCTCTACAAACAGCTGGAAGTGACCAGGAATGATGTGGATGCGGCCACCGGGCCTCATCACTCGATCGCGTAGATCGAGGAGGTTCTCGAGCATGTTCTCGTTGAACAGCTCGTCACCCATCTGTTCGTGGATCACGACGTCGATCTTCTCCGGCGGATGGAACTCGCGGCTGTTCGCCTTCACGAACTCGATGTTGTCGATCCCGTTGTGTGCGGCGACCTCCTGCGCCACCTCGATGAAGTCGGAGTGTTCCACCGCATAGACCTTGGCGGCGCCGGCCCTGCTGGCCATGAACGCCAGGAGGCCGGTTCCGGTCCCGAGGTCGAGCACCACATCGCCGGGCTTCACGTGACGGTGAATCCCCTCGTGATACGCGTTTACCCGAACGGTGTCGCTGAGCATTTCTTCGTGTTCCGACAGACCGGCGAAGTTGGTCTCGTTTGTGAGGTCGTACACGAGACCCATCAGCCAGTCGTTCGAAGCGAGCTTCGACGCGCCCATAGCCATGGCACGTCGCACAGCTCGCGTGGCGGTTCGGGACAGGCGGTTCGGCATTGGACCTACCAACGTATGGCCCTCACTCTGCAACACTGGTCATCGTGACGAATTCGATCTGGTCCCAAACCATGTTGGTCGTGTCCGATGTCGAGCGATCGAGCACGTTCTATTGCGACGTTCTCGGGCTCGAGAGCGGTCATGGCGGCGACGAGTACGAGCAGCTGATCCACAACGGCGAAATCGTGATGCAACTCCACCACGACGGGCCTGAAGACGCTCACGCAGCTCTTGCCGACCCGACCGTTCCCAAGGGCAATGGCCTGCTCGTATGGTTCGAAGTTGCCGACTTCGACGGTGCTGTGAGCCGCGCGAGAACCGCGGGTGTGGCGGTCGAGCGCGATGTGCACACCAACCCGAACGCCAAGCAGCGCGAGTTCTGGCTCCGTGACCCCGACGGCTACCTCGTCGTGCTGTCCGGCGAATCGTCCTATCGGCCACGCTGACCTCGCCTCAGCGTCGCAGCCATCCCTCCAGTGCCCGGGTTAGCCGTGGCATCACGATCCAGCTCAGGATCGCCACGCTCAGCACCAGCCCGATCAACACGTCGAGCAGGTACGGGACGTTGTCGGGCATCACCTCGTCGAAGAGTTCGTTCAGCACCAACACGGTGGGGTAGAGCGCGAGCAGCACGATCGCCGCCTGCTTCCACGTCGTGATCTTTGCGGTCGATCCGGCGGCCGTGAACCACCCACCAAACCCGCCCACGACATTCACTTGCCGCTCACCCTCGATGTGCTCGTCGAGGCCCGCGAGGCCCGCACGCCGCTCCTCCGAGTCGAGCCACGAATCGAGCTGTTCCCGGGAGCCGAACGAAAAGACGATCACGGTGTCGTTCTGCACGCCCTCGACCGGAGGGAACAGCTGAGCACGAAGAAAACCATCGAATTCCTCGATCACATCGAGGAGCTCGTCGAAACCCTGCTCGAAGGCTGCCTCGTGATCGGGTCGAACTCGAAACGATGCCACTGCGGTGACCGGGTCATCGCCGGCTCCCATCGCCAGCCGCTGCACCCGAGCCCGGCCCTCGGTCAGCTCGGACCCCTCGCTCAGGAGCTCAGCTCGTTCGGCCGACCCGAGCCAGGCGTCGAGCCGCGCCTGATCGGCGAACTGATACACGATCACCCACTCGTTCGGATGATGCGGCCCCGGGGGCTGCAGATCGCTGCCGATGTGCCCGGGCTGGCGCGTGGCGGCATCGGTGATCTGTCGCAGCCACCGCTCGAACTCGCGCTCGTGCCCGATTCGAGCCTCACGGGCCACGATCACGGTGGGAATATCTCGCTCGCTGATCTGCGAAGTGTACGTGTGGCGGTCGGTCGAGCCGCAGGACGTGCGGTGTACGCGGCTACGACGGGATCGACGAATCGGCCGGCTCGTTCACCTCCGCCATCTGAGCGCTGGCAACGGGCATGAATCGGGCCAGCGCAATGGCGAGTATCGCGACCGGGAGCAACCACGCCAGGGCCACCCGAATGTCGCCGGCCGCCTCACCGATGGCACCGACGATGGGCTGGGCAGCGGCTGATAGCAACCCGGAGATGCCAAACACCACGCCGGTGGCCGCGCCGGTCTGCGCCGGGGCCGCCAGCTCGCTGGCCTGGGCCAGCGCCACCGGGA
>JBPCTR010000216.1:0-32265 GCA_051011575.1 Acidimicrobiales bacterium
CTCTACATACCGACGTCGTCTACTACGCGGCGAGCGAGTCAGACGACGCACTCACGGTCGACCCGTGGAGCCGACTACACGGTGAACGGCTCGCCGTCGTCGAACTCGAGGGCGTCCACTTCCTCCCCGAGGACCGCTGCATCGTGGGTCCGACGCGAGTGAGGGCGCTTGCGGACGACCTGCAACGACGACTCGCTAGGGTGAGCGAACACGAATAGCCACACATCGGGAGGAGGCGACATGGAACGGCCGAGACTCACCGAGTTCAGCCACGGCGCTGGTTGAGGCTGCAAGCTCGATCCGAGCGAATTGGCCCAGGTCGTGGGCCGACTCACGCCATCCAACCACCCCGATCTTCTGGTAGGGGCCGCCTCCGGCGACGATGCCGCCGTTTGGCGCCTTGCCGAAGATCGCGCGCTCATCGCCACCGCCGACTTCATCACGCCGGTGGTCGACGACGCCCGTACCTGGGGCCAGGTCGCGGCGGCCAACGCAGTGTCCGACGTGTATGCGATGGGCGGCACGCCTCTGCTCGCGCTCAACCTGGTCGGATGGAACATCGACGCGTTGGGGGCGGAACTCCTCGGTGACGTGCTGGCAGGCGGTCAGGACATCGCCGAACGAGGTGGCTTCGTCGTTGCGGGTGGCCACACGATCGATGACCCCGAGCCGAAGTACGGAATGGCGGTGATCGGCGAGGTACACCCAGATCGCCTTCTCACCAACGCGGCGTTGCGGCCCGGAGATCGGCTCGTGCTCACGAAACCACTCGGCATCGGCGTGATCACGACCGCGTTGAAGCGCGGCATGACCGATGATGCGACCGTCGACCGGGCGCTCGAATCAATGACCCGCCTCAACGCCGAAGCCGCGAAGGTCGCCCTCGAGGCCGGCGCCACCGGTGCCACCGACGTGACCGGTTTTGGTCTGCTCGGACATCTCGGTCGTATGGCCGCCGAGTCCGGTGTCGATGTCGACCTCGCCGCCGAAGCGGTCCCAATTCTCCAGAATGCCCGCGAGCTGGCCGAGGCGGGGGCCGTGCCCGGAGGAACCGAGCGCAACCTTTCGTGGGTGGCCGACCGTCTCGATCGAGGCGCACTCGACGACCTCACGGTCACCCTCCTCGCCGATGCCCAGACATCCGGCGGTCTAGTGTTCGGTGCCCCCGACGATGAAAGCGCCGACGCCGCCGTCCGTTCGCTGGCGGCTACGGGCCACACGGCCGCAGTGGTCGGGGTGGCGTCATCGGGTTCCGGCACGCTGCGCCTCCGCTGATACCGTCAGCCGACATGGCAGAGAAAGTCGTCGTCTTCGACCTTGGCAACGTCCTCATCGCATGGGACCGGCGCCTCCTCTTCGAACAGCTGATCCACGACCCGGTCGAGCTCGACCACTTCCTCGACAACGTCTTCACGCTCGACGCAAACCGGGAACTCGATCGAGGCACGCCGCTTCCCGAGGTGGCCGCACAGCTCGCCGATCGGCACCCCGATCACCGCTCGACCATTCTTGCTCTGGCCGACCGCTGGCCCGAAACGCTCGGTGGAGCGATCGACGGCACCGTGGCGATCTTCCGGGAACTCGTCGACGCGTCGGTGCCGTGTTATGCCCTCAGCAACTGGGGCGCCGACACCTTCGCAATGATCGAGTCCGACTACGAGTTTCTTCAGTGGTTCGACGGGATGGTCATCTCCGGTCGGGAGGGCGTGATCAAACCGGATCCGGCGATCTTCGACCTGCTGTGTGAGCGGTACGAATTCGAGCCCGAACAGGCGGTCTTCATCGATGACTCGGCAACCAACATCGCGTCGGCCATGACGCTCGGATTCGATGCGATTCTGTTCGATGGCCCCGAGCGGCTCCGCCCACTACTGATCGAGCGCCAGATCCTCTGAGCCACACGCGCTCAGCACGCGTGATCGGTCGGGTTGTCGAGTGACGGGCCCGAGATCGAGGCGGTGGCGGGCAGAACGCAGGGCCGGCCTTCGTCGCCGAGATCGAGTTGGAGCACGGCTGTGTCTCGGCGCTGCGGATCGTCGACGACGGTCGCGGCACTTCCAAGGTCGAACAACACCGAGCCTTCGTCGATTCGCTCGAACCGTTGGAGATGGTCGGAACCACTGCCCGCCACCACCGTCGCACCAGCACCGATGAGCCGCTCGGCGAACTCGACGTGTTCGCTGCTCGGCGCTCGTACTTCGGTGTTTCCCCAGGCGACCAGCACGACGATCGACAACATCGACTCGGACTGCATCTCGATGGATGCGATCAGCGCGTCAATCGCGGTGGGCCCCGCAAGCCCAGGGCTCGCGATCGACGCTTCTGGGGAGAGATCCTCGGCGAGCGAGATGGCGTGTACGGCCATTGCGCCGGAAGGTGTGTCGACGATCGCCGGAGCGACGGCATCTGCGATCGACGCTCCGTAGCCCACCGCGCTCGAGCCGGCATCGACCAGCGCATCGCGGGCATCGGCCAGATCGTCCAGCTCGGGCTCCGCCGGCGACCCGGTGAGTGCCACGATGTCGACCCCACCGCGAGACAGTGCGGCAAGCCCCGCCGCTTCACATCCCGAGCTGCCGGGAGTGCACCCGAGAACGGCGATGGACGCCTCGTCGGTGAGGAGAAAGGGTGCCTGCGAAGGCCACGCATTCTCCGATGTTGGGAGCACCCGAACTGCCCCGAGAATGTGGACAGGACGAATCGGGTCGACTCTCGGCTGACCGGCCGTCCGAGCGAGATCTCCAGCGGCGCCGGGTTGCAGTACCGAGCGGGATCGGTCGGGTGCCTGACGTTCGGGATCGTCGGTGGCCGCGGATTCCGACGGTTCTCCTGGTGCCCGACCCAGCTCGTCGTCCGACCCACACGCGGCAGCAAAAAATGCAAGCGTGACGACACATGTGAGGAGGCGAGCGATCATGTGCCCCCAGTGTGCCCACGGATGTCCGCACATGTTCGTCGGGAATCGTTGCGACCCGATACGGGTGGTCCCACCACCTACGCTTGGGCACCCATGATGTGTGCTCTGCTCGTCCGTCTCCGGTCCCACGGGTCGCTGCTGCTCGCGACGGTGATTCTCGGCCTCGTCGCCGCCGCGTGCAGTGGCAGCGAAACCGACGTCGGCCCCGGCCCCGGACGGCCCGACGACGGAACCTCCACAAGCGAATCGCCAGACCCCGACGACTCCGACGATGTCGCGACCGCCGATTCGGTCTCCACGACGAGTTCGCCCGGCACCACCAACACGACCATCGCTGGCTCCGGGACCGGCGTTCCATCGACCACCTTCGTGGTCGATGAGAACTCCGACAACGCGCGCGCCTTCACCGAGCTGGCGGCCTCGGGCCTCGTCCTCACTCTCGAAGAACAGGCGTGCACCGACGATGCTGTCGAGTCAGCGATCGACGACGGGGTCGATCGGCTCGACGCCGTCATCGGCGGTGTCACCGATTGCGCGTCGGCGCGCGCCGTCGACGACTTCGCGAGCGTCCTCCTCTCCGCCGGTGGAGCCTCGCTACCGCCGACCGAGGCCGCCTGCGTGGCCAGTCATTTGCGAACCGGTGATGACTACCGACCTTTCTGGCAGGCGCTTTTCGACGAGGAGGCATTCGACTTCCTCGGTGTCGACGACGAGGTGCAGACCCTCTACCTCGATCTTTTCGCAGACTGCGTCTCCGTGGGGCGGGCCCTGGCGGATCAGTTGGCGGAAGGGCTCTCGCCACCGACGGTCGGGTGCATCGACGCGCTTTACCAGGACCGCGAGTTCGTCCGCATCACGATCGAAGCTGATCTCTCGGGCGATCCTGCAGAGCAGGCCCGTATCAACTCACAGATCGCCGGGTGCCTCTCGGGCGCTGAGCGCGACCAGCTCGGATTCTGAGGACCAGCGATGATCCGGTTCGAACTGTTCGGCTTCCCCGTGTCGGTCCATCTGTCGTTCGGGTTCCTCGTTTTGTTTCTCGCGTATGGGAGTGCCTCGACAATCGCCGGAATCGTGGGATTCGGGGCGGTCGTGTTCCTCTCGATCCTCGTGCACGAGCTCGGCCATGCCTTTGCCGCCCGCTCTCAGGGAGTGGTCGTGCCGCCTGCAATATCGCTGGAAGGACTCGGCGGACTCACCCGGTACCGCCTGCGAGAGGTTCCGTCCCGAGCACAGTCGATCATGATCAGCGCTGCGGGTCCGATGGCCGGTGTGGCGATGGGCGTTGTGGTACTCGCCGTCGATCGGGCCGGGGTCTTTTCCGACACGGGACTCGGCAACTACCTGGTGACGGTCGCTCTTTTCACGACCTTCGGCTGGAGCGTTTTCAACCTGGTCCCGATCGCACCACTCGACGGCGGGCACATTCTCACCGAACTCCTCCCTGGAACGCCCCTGGTTCGGCGACGGCGGGCTGCCGTCGTGTCGATCGTGGTGGGGATCGCGGCTGCGGTGGGCCTCTATCTCCTCTTCGAGTCGGTGTTCGCCCCGATCGTGATCGGCTTCCTGGTCATGCAGAACATTGCCGTGCTCCAATCGCCGCGGACCCCATCCCCGGCGCCGGCTCCTCCGCAGGCGGGCGGTACGCCTCCTCCGAAAGGTCCGTTCGATCCCTGAGCGGGGGCATTCCCTTGGCGGCGCTCATCGGTGGCGTGGCTAGGCTGCCGCGATGCGCGCGCTACTGCTCGAACGTTCCGAGGCCGGCGAGGTCAGTCATTCCGTCGTCGATCTCACCGACGACCAGCTTCCTGAGGGTGATGTCACCGTCGCCGTCGAGTATTCGACAATCAACTACAAGGACGGTCTGGCGGTCACCAACACCTCGCCGATCGTTCGCTCATGGCCCATGGTCCCGGGTGTCGACTTCGCCGGCACCGTGCTGTCGTCGAGCAGCGAGGCCGTGAAAGTTGGGGATCGGGTGGTGCTCAACGGCTGGGACGTCGGAGAGAAGCACTGGGGTGGGCTTGCTGAGCGAGCGCGGGTCTCCGCCGAATGGCTCACGCCTCTTCCCGAGGAGTTCTCGACGTACCATGCGGCCGCAATCGGCACGGCGGGGTACACCGCAATGCTGGCCGTGATGGCGTTGGAGTCGCACGGGCTCACCCCGGACGACGGCCCGATCGTCGTGTCGGGAGCGGCGGGTGGCGTTGGCAGTGTCGCGGTCGCTCTGCTGGCTGGCCTCGGGTTTGACGTTGTCGCATCGTCGGGCCGCATCGAGGCTGAAGGCGAGTATTTGCGAGGTCTGGGCGCCTCCGAGCTCCTCGATCGCTCGGAACTCAGTGCCGAGGGTGGTCGTCCGCTGGCCTCGACCCGCTGGGCTGGAGGCATCGACGTGGCGGGAAGTCACACCCTGGCCAACATGCTGGCGGCAACCCAGCCGAACGGTTGCGTCGTCGCATGCGGTCTGGCCCATGGAATGGATCTGCCGGCCTCGGTGGCTCCATTCATCCTGCGCGGCGTCACCCTGGTCGGAATCGACTCCGTGCACCAATCGGCCGAAGCTCGCACCGCGGCATGGAAGCGCCTCGCCTCCGACCTCGACATGGCGCTCCTCGATGGGATGGTCGAAGAGATCGGTCTCGATGACGTTTCGCGGGTGGCTGCCGACATCATTGCCGGGAAGGTGCGCGGTCGGGTGGTTGTCGACGTTTCCCGCTGACCGCTCAGTTCGGGACGATGGTCAAGATCGCCACCGACGGCGGAACACGGAATCGCACCTGAGGCGCCTGATTGCGCGCCATGCCCACCCCGGTCGACACGTAGATCGGATGTCCGTCGACCAGGTGTAGCCCGCCGGCGGCGACAACTCGCGGCACTTCCGAGAACAGGACCAGAGGGCCGATACCGGGGAGCGAGACCTGACCGCCATGGGTGTGGCCGGCGATCATGAGGTCGACCGCAAGATCATCGAGTAGCAGCACCGGATCGGGGCGGTGGCTGAGCAAGAGAACCAATTCGTCCTCTGATCGAGCCGACAGGTCGGATCGCACCTCCTCGGCGAGCCGGTTCTCGTCGGTGATCGGATTGCGAAGGCCGGCGATCGTGAGTGCCTGCCCGGCGACTCGGGCATCGAGCACCTGATCCTGGAGCAGGATCGCACCGGTCGCCTCGGCCATGTCCGAAAGGACGTCGGGATCCTCGTGGTCTCCCTCGACCATGACCACGAGCGACACCGCCTCGGTCATGTCGCGTAGCAGCCCCACGAATTCGGGAATCGCGTCGTTGGTGCCGTCGTCGGGGAACTCGTAGAAGTCGCCGGCGATCACGATCACGTGGGGCTCGGCGGCAAGCAGTTCCTCGACCGCATCTCGTTCGTGTCGGCCCACGTTGCCGGACTGGAGATCGGCGAGCACCCCCACAACCAGTGGGTCGTCCGCGCCCGAGGCTCCGAGGCTTTCGCGGTGTACCTCGAGCCGATTGGGCTCCACGTGTGTGGCCCAAAGACCACCAGCCACCACTACAAGTGCGAAGAGAATCATGGCCCAGGCAACCGGCGACCGGCGTCGGTCGACATGCAACAGCACCGGAAGGGCGATCAGCGCGACCGCGATCGGCACCCCGACGACGAGGTCGAGATACAGGAGGTGGACGAGGCCGGCGCGACCGAGACCGGCGACCAGAGCGAGTACCACGGCGGTGAGCAGCGTGATCGTCGCACCGAGCATCAGCCCGACGCCCAGGTCCCGGAAGCTCGTACCCCAGCTGCGGAATCGGGCACCAACACCTCCGGCGAGCCCTGACAGCACGGCGCTGACGAGCAGAATCGTGCTGAGATCCACGTCCGGAAGAATGGCAGATCTCTGCTCGGGTTCGGTGGCAGCCGGCGAAGAGCGTTGTCAGTCGTCGCTGGTTCCGTCGAGAAATCGCTCGATCTCATCGGCGAAGGCGTCGCTGTCGTACACGACCTCGGGCTCGATGTCGGCTTGGCGCTCGAGTTCGTCGACGTAATTGCGCACGTCCTCGTCGTCTTCGAGTGCAAGGTGTACGCGGGACTCCCAGTCGCGGATCTCATCTGCCATCGACGCGTGCGACGTGGCGATGCCGCAGAGCCGCTCGAGACTGGCGAGAAGGGCCGACGTCGCTTTCGGCGAGGGTGGGCCCGGCACGTAGTGCGGCACGCTCACCCGCAGCGACAGGATTGGGGTGCCGGCGTCGCCGAGTTGCTGATGAAGTGAGCCGATCAGCCCGGTGGGGCCTTCGTAGGTGGGTCGACTGATTCCCAACGTCTCGGCCAGGGCCGGATCACCGGTCGAGGCGGTGACCGGGAAGCCGCGAGTGTGCGGAACCATGGCGAGCGTGGAGCCCAAGGTGACGACCAGCTCCGCGCGGGTGTGCAGGACGAGTTCCTCGATGGTCTGCCCAAAGGAGCGCCACCGAAGGTTCGGCTCGACTCCTCCGAGGAGGACGAGGTCGCGCTGCCCCGCCTCGGTGCGAGCCCACACGACGTTGTTCTTGGGCCACAGAATCTCGCGTTGGCCGTTCACGCCCAGTCGGACTTCGGGGCGCACTTCCTGGAAGTCGAAGAGCTCTTCGGGGTCGATCGATGCCGCCGGCATGGCCGAATGCGTCATCGAGAGCCAGTCGATTGCCGATGTTGCGGCTTCGCCCATGTCGAACAGACCCCGGAAGGCCATCACAAAGATCGGCCGATCCAGGTCGGGAAGCGGATGCATCTCGTATGCAGTGGCGACCACGGTCGTAAACGGTAGCGACTTCGGAGCAGGGTCGGCGCGGTATTTCATTCACGAGGTTTCACGTTCCACTCGCCCATCTGGCCTATCGTCGAGCGCAATCAGGGCCGACACGCTGCCGTGTGGTCCGGAAAGTGAAGGTGGTCATCGTGAGTGAGGCGCAACAACCTCCTGGTTGGTATCCGGCCGAAGGTGACCCGCCCGGCACGGTTCGCTGGTGGGACGGCCAGAAATGGGTCGGTGGCCCCCAGGTGCAGGGTGCACAGCAACAGGCGGGGTATGTCGCCCCCGGCGCCGGTCAGTTGGCCAACGGACGTGAGCTCGCCGACCCGTGGATGCGCATTGCGGCCGCGGTCATCGACGGAATACTTACCGGCATCGTCGGCGCGATCTTTGGTGGCGCGGCCGCCTTCTCCTCGGGCTTCGGTGGCGACAATGACGCCTTCGACTTCAGCCCCGACGGATCATTCATCGTGTTGGCGACAATCGGTGCGATTGTGATCGCCGCTTACCACACAGCGATGAACACATACTTCTCCGGTGGTGTCGGCAAGCTGATCCTCGGCCTCCGAATCGTCGGCCGCGACGGCCAGGAGCCCTTGGGAGTTCCGCTCGGTCCGAAGCGCAGCGCCAACCATCTGGTCGACATCCTCGCGGCGGTCCCCATCCTGAACATTCTGGTCGGGATCGCGCAGGGCATCATGAATCTTGTGTCGCTGATCTTCCTCTTCACTGATCCCGAGCACCGAACGGTGATGGATCGCTTCGCCGACACGTACGTGGTCAAGAAGCAGTAGGACGCGCCGAGCCTCTGCGTCGCGATTCTCCATCACTCCCGCGCGGGTCGGCGAGGGTCTACTCGGACTCGCTGCCCTCGTCGGGGGTGGGTGTTTCAGCATCCGCTGCCGCGGAAGCGTCGGCACCAGCTTCGCCTGGCGGTTCCTCGTCGGCCGAGACCTCGATCGGTGCCGCATCACCGGTCGACGGTTCGTCGGCGGGAGCATCCTCCGACTTCGCGGGCTTGGCCGGCGCCGCGTCGGGGTTCTCGGTCACGGTTTGGAGGTTGTCGAGCGCGGCCTTGTAGAGCTCCTGCGCCTCGGCCTTGGCCTCCGCTGTCGCGGACGAGTCGTTCTCGAGTGACCGCACACGAGCGGCGGCTTCGTCCTTGGCTCGCTCGGCCTTGGCGAGGCGCTTGGCGGCGCGTTCCTTGGACGCCGACGCCTCGACTCGCTCGTTGAAGAGCAGAAGCGCGGCTCGGGTCTCGTCGTCCACCGGGATCTCAGTACTCACTGACCAATCATCGACCATGATCGCGGTGCAGGCCAAGATGAATGGATGTCGACTTCGTCACGTCCGTCGCCGATCGATGAGTTCCCGCGCCGCCACGCGGCAACCCGTCGCTTCTCCTTGGGCGCGCCACGCTCGTTCACAGTGGGCAGCGATGGGAAGACGGTGCTTTTTCTCCGGTCTGGCGGTGAACTCGATGCGGAGAATGACCTATGGGCGGTGCACGCCGGCGAAGATCCGATCGTTCTCTTCGGAGCCGATGCCGAGGGTGAGCTCACCGCAGCGGAGCGGGCTCGACGAGAACGCGCCCGCGAGCAGGCCGGCGGTGTGGTCACGTACTCGGCCCGGGAGGACTGTTCGGAGGTCGTGTTGCAGCACGGAGGCTGCCTGCATGTGCTCGATGTGGCGTCGGGGGAGGGCCGCGTGCTCCCAGCCGTCGACGAGATATTCGACCCGCGCTTCCGGCCCGACAGCGATGCCGTCGCCTACGTCAGCGGACGCGGTCTACGAGTTTCAGACGCCGATGGCGATCGCGCCCTTCCGGGTACCTTCGATGACTCGGAGACGGTGTCGTGGGGGTCGGCCGAGTTCGTCGCCGCGGAGGAGATGGGCCGCAGCCGAGGGTTCTGGTGGGCACCTTCGGGCGGCGCGATGGTTGCCACCCGCGTCGACACCTCAGGGGTCGACCAATGGTGGATCGCGTCGCCCGAGTCTCCGGCGACCGACCCGCGCGCGATCCGATACCCGGGCGCCGGCTGTCCGAATGCCGCGGTCGACCTCTGGCTGCTCGATCCCTCGGCGGGGCCTTACGCCGAGATCGACTGGAGGAGGGGTGAGTTCGAGTACTTGGCCGACGTTCGGTGGGGGAAACGATTGCTCTGTTCGGTGCAGCCGCGCGACCAACGGGCGACTGTGATTCTCGAGGTTGATCCCAAGACGGGCTCGACTACGGAGATCGACCGAACGACCGATGAGCACTGGGTCGAGCTCATGCCGAACACACCGAGTGATACCGACCGCGGTCTCGTCATGGTCGCGGATCGCGACGGTATGCGGAGACTTGTCGTCGATGGCGCCCCGGTCGACCTGGATGCTCAGGTGCGAATGTTCGTGGGCGAGCACGAAGGAGCGCTGCTCGCGACCGTCACGACGGATGCGACCGACTCGGTGCTCGTGCGGGTCGACACGAGCGGCGAAACGACGATCCTCACCGACCCCGGCACGTATGCAAGTGCAGTTCACGGGGGAGGAACGCTCGCCATCTCAACCGCGACGGTCGACGGACCGACCACACACCAGGTGCGGTGGGCCGACGGCTCGGTCACACCCATCGAGTCCTTCGCGGCCGAACCGGGGTTCATCTGCACGCCGTCGTTCCATGTCGTGGGCGATCGGGCGCTGAATGCAACCCTCAACCTTCCCGCGGGGCACGACGGGTCGCCGCTCCCGGTGCTGCTCGACCCGTACGGCGGACCCCACGCCCAGCGGGTTGTGCGTTCCCGGAACGCATTCGCCACATCGCAGTGGTTCGCCGAACAGGGTTTTGCGGTCGTGGTGATCGATGGCCGGGGCACGCCGGGCCGAGGACCTGCCTTCGAGCGAGAGGTGTGGGGCGACCTGGCCCAGCCGGTGCTCGACGACCAGATCGATGGTCTCCACGCGCTCGCAGCGGAACGATCCGAGCTCGACCTGAGCAGGGTCGGGATCCGGGGGTGGTCGTTTGGCGGCTACCTCGCCGCCCTGGCGGTGCTTCGCCGTCCCGACGCATTTCACGCCGCCGTTGCGGGAGCGCCCGTGACCGATTGGCTGTTGTACGACACCCACTACACCGAGCGATATCTCGGCCACCCCGGCGAACACCCGGCCCACTACGAACAGACGAGCCTGATCGTCGACGCACATCGCCTCGAACGGCCTCTGATGCTGATCCACGGTCTCGACGACGACAACGTGGTTGCCGCCCACACGCTCACGTTGTCGCGGGCATTACTCGAAGCCGGGCGGGCGCACGAGGTCCTCCCGCTCAGCGGCGTCTCGCACATGACACCGCAGGAGCGGGTGGCAGAGAACCTGCTGCGGTTCCAGGTCGACTTCCTGAAGCGGTCGCTCGACGTCGATTCCTGACCGAGAGACTCGGCGATCTATGGTCGCCGCCATGATCGATCCGCTCTCCTCATTTCGTCTCGACGGCAAGGTCGTCATCGTCACCGGTGCCTCATCCGGTCTGGGCGAACGCTTCGCCAGGGTGTGCGATGCCGCGGGTGCAAAGGTTGTCGTCGCCGCGCGTCGGGTCGACCGGCTCGAGGCGCTGGCCGCCGACCTCACCGACTGCCTCGCCGTCGAGGCCGACTTCTCCACCGATGAGGCCTCGCCGTCGGTCCTCGAGGCCACGCTCGGTCGTTTCGGTGCCGTCGACGTGCTCGTGAACAACGCCGGCATGTTGCGGACGGTGCAGCCGCACGAAGATGACCCCGAAGGTTTCCGTCATGAGCTGCAAGTCGACTTGGTGGCGCCCTACGACCTTGCTTCCCGATGTGGAGCGTGGATGATCGAGAACAGCCGGCCGGGCAGCATCGTCAACATCGCCTCGGTGCTCGGCGCCGTTGGGGGCGGACGTCTGGGCGTACCGGGCTACGCCGCGGCCAAGGGCGGGCTGGTGCATCTAACCCGCGATCTTGCGAGTAACTGGGCCCGTTTCGGGATTCGAGTGAATGCGATCGGCCCGGGATGGTTCCGTTCCGAGATGACTGCCGACTCCATGTTCGACAACGAGCAAGGCCAGGCGTTCATCAAGCGGGGAGCGCCAATGGGCCGCGCCGGCGAGGAACACGAACTGGACGGCGCCCTGCTTTATCTCGCTTCCGATGCCTCCACCTACATGACCGGCCAGACGCTCTACGTCGACGGCGGCTGGACCATCATCTGAAGGGTCTGACCCCAACTTCCCAAATGGGGTCTGACCCCAACTCCCCAATAGTGCTCTGACCCCTTTGTCGAATAAGGGGTCAGAGCGGTTTGGGTGACGTGAGTTCGAGCGTTTCGTCGAACCACCGTCGGCTGGCAACAGTGAATGCGAGCTGGTTGGAGTCGACTGCGTGGTCGCGAAAGTCCTCGACGACCACCCGCACGTCGACCACAGGGTCGCCGCCGTCAGCGGGCCAGATGGCGGCGTGGCGGACACCGTGGTCGATCGCACCGAACCAGATGAACGGGTGCTCGTCCACCTCGCTCACGATCTCGATGCCACCGCCCGGGTTCGGTTCGAGTCGGGCGGTGACCTCGGCGAATGCGTCGCGCCCGCCGTACCGACGGTAGGTGAACGTATTCGACCGCGACGTGCTGACGGTGCGCCGGCCGGCGCGGGTGCTCACCACGTCGACCGGCGCGATCGGGCGATCAATCCTACCGAGGCGAGTCATTGTGTCGATCACGGGACCGAGCACTCGCGTGTCGAGCCATTCCCATGGCGGCTGCCACGCGACATGGTCCGCCCACTCCGTCGCGTCGGCCAGCGGGATCGAGTACCGATCGGCCACCTGTTGCGGAAGCGAATCGTCGAACTTCAGCATGCGCGCTGTTTTCGCCGCCCGGCCCACAACCTCTCGAATCACGTCGGCATGATCCGAGAGCATCGACAGGCCGGCAGCGACAGAAAAGCTCGGCCAGGGTGTGGGGAGCACCCCGACCCGGCGGAACGTGCCGTCGTCGACCAAGGGTTGGGTCATCGATTTGTTCCACAGGAAGATCTCGGCCTCGCCGGCGGGCAGCGCCATTCGAGCACCGTCGAGGTCGCCGACGGGCACGAAGCGGTCGTCGGCGACGACCCAACCCTCCTGTTCAGCGAGCACGCGAGACATGAGTTCGGAACCCGACCCAATTCGGGAGATCGCGAAACGCCCGGTGGCCAGGTCGCTCACGGAATGCAGGTCGGAGTTTTCTGGAGTGTGGATGCCCCACAACAGAGGTGAGCTCACCCACACGGCAACGAGTCGAGCTACGGTGCCGTTGGCGATGGCGGTGACGGCTCCCTCGGTGAGAGGAGTGGCCAGCTCGATATCACCGGTGTCGAAGGCCGTCATGATCGCCCCGGTGCCGCCGGCGAAGTCAATCCACTCGATCTCGATGTCGAGGTCGTCGAAGACCCCTTGTTCGATCGCCACACGCCAGGGCAGGTTGAAGTGTTCCGGAACCCCGCCGATCCGGAGTCGCATCAGAGTGCGCCGAGGGCCGCCTGCGCGGCGTCGAGATCGGCCTTGGCCGTGGCGAGCAGACCCCGCGTCTCCTCCACCAGTTCCGGCTTGGCGTTGTTCACGTAGCCGGGATTTCCGAGCCGCTTCTCGAAGCCGTCGACCTGCTGCGTTTTCTGCTCGACGAGCTTGGTGAGTCGGGAGCGCTCGGCGTCGAGGTCGACCTCGTCGACGAGCCCGGACAGGAACACCTGTGAGCCCTCGAACGCCAATGGCGAGGCGACGGCCGGCCGGTCGCCGTGCGAGGACTCGACCGAGCCCACACCGGCGAGCGTCTCGACCAGTCCACCGGCTCGGGCAATGAGATCGAGCACGGGTTCGGGCGCATGGATCGTCACCCGCTGCTTGGGCTTCACGTTCTGTTTGGAGCGCAGCGTTCGGATCTGGGTGATCAGCTCGATCGTGCGATCGAATTGTGCCACGGTGACGTCGTCGGCCAGCTGGGGAGAGATTGTCGGCCACGCTGCCGCGGCAAGAAGCGCTGACGGCCGGAGGTCGAGCCCGTCGACAGAACCGTTCCGGGCTGCGCTGACATGAGGCCACAGCGCTTCGGTGAGGAACGGACAGACCGGGTGCATGAGTCGCAGCGACGCATCGAGGGCGGAGCCGAGAACGACCTGTTGGGCTGGGCTGGCGTCGATGGTGGGCTTCACGGCTTCGAGGTACACGTCGCAGAGGTCGCGCCAGATGAAGTCGTAGAGCGTGTCGGCGTACACGTTGAACTGGTAGTTCTCGACCGCCGTCTCGAGCCGAGTGACCGTGTTCTGCAGGCGGGCGAGAATCCAGCGATCGGAGAAGCCGAGCTGATCGATCGTCACCGGAGCGTCCTGACCCGAGGCTCCGTCGAGCCGGCCAACGGCGAAGCGCACGGCGTTCCAGACCTTGTTCGAGAAATTGCGACCTGCGTCGAACTTCGACGACGTGTTGCGGGCAAGGGGAGAATCGTCGGTGGGTTCGATCACACCTGCGGCCACCCCGTAGGCGCTCACCATGTTCCTGGTCGGGTCGCTGGGACTGATCTGCTCGGGTGCGGCCACGTGGTGGCCGGCCGAGGTCGTGATGAACTGGGGGGCGAACGCGGTGCCCGTGTGCGGGCACACCATGTCGACCGGAATGCGTACGTCCTGGGTGTCGGTGGTCATCTGCACGAGTGTGAAGCGCATGGCGTCGGCCCCGTGGCTGTAGATGATGTCGCGCGGGTCGACGCCGTTGCCGAGACTCTTCGACATCTTCTGGCCGTGCCCGTCCTGGACCATGGCGTGAATGAACACGTCGGTGAACGGAAGCTGCCCGTCGAGGAAGTAGCGGTTGAACATCACCATGCGGCTGACCCAGAGCGTGATGATCTCGCGGGCGGTGCTGAGCATCGATGTTGGGTTGAACGCATCGAGTAGCCCGTCGGTTTCGGGGAAGTCCTCGGGGTGGGGCCAACCCATGGTCGACATCGGCCACAGGGCCGAGGAGAACCAGGTGTCGAGAACGTCGGGATCGCGTTCGAAGCCATCGGCTTCGAGCGCGGCGATGAGCGCTGTCTCGTCCATCGACTGATCGGCCCTGTCGACTCGACGGAGCGTGCTCTCGTTGGGAACACAGATTGCTTCGACGACGTCGGTGTCGGTCACCGCTCGGGCGGTGTGCACCGCGCCTGCAGAGGTCCATGCGCTGTCGAGATGTACAGCCGTGCCGGGCTCGACATCGGCAAGGGCG
Source organism: Acidimicrobiales bacterium (assembly GCA_051011575.1). Taxonomy (GTDB): domain Bacteria; phylum Actinomycetota; class Acidimicrobiia; order Acidimicrobiales; family SHLQ01; genus SHLQ01. Next base: position 14,910 of record JBPCTR010000216.1, read on the forward strand.
GCGGCGACCTCGGGTGCGACGGCGCCGAGGGTCTTGGTTCGATTCCAAACCGGGATCTGATGGCCCCACCAGAGCTGGCGGCTGATGCACCAGTCGCGGATGTTCTCGTGCCAGCTTTGGAAGGTCTTGGCGTAACGGTCGGGGATGAAGCGGAGCCCGCCGTCGCCCGGTGCCTCGCCCGCCGCGAGGTCGTGGTCGAGGTCGACCACCTGTTCGGGTCGTTGCGCGCGGAGGGCCGATCCGCGCAGGCGGTCGTCGGTGGAGGCCACGTACCACTGGTCGGAGAGCCACGGTTCGATCGGTACGTGGCTGCGGTAGGAATGGCCGACCGAGTGGGAGTAGTCGCGGATCTCGTCGAGCAGGTTGTGGTCGCGGAACCAGTCGACGACGGCCGTGCGGGCATCCTCGCGACTCATGCCGATGAACGGGCCGGCATCTTCAGAGATGTCGTCCCAACCCCACTGGTCGGAGATGGAAGCGTCGGGGGCCATCACATTGACGACGGGGAGGAGGTGGCGCAGCCCAATCTCCCAGTCGTTCGGGTCGTGGGCGGGTGTGACCTTGAGGAAGCCGGTGGCGAACTGTGCCTTGGCGTCGCCGTCGGGGTCGGCCATCACGACGTAGTCGTCTTCCACGATCGGGATCGTGCGTCCGACGATGGGCAGCAGAACCGACTTGCCTCGCAGCTCGGCGGCACGGGGATCGTTGGGGTTCACGGCGACTGCGGTGTCACCAAACATCGTCTCGGGTCGGGTCGTCGCGACCGTGACGTGCCCGCTGCCGTCGGCGAGGGGGTAGCGGAGGTACCACATGTGGCCTTGAACGTCCTCCATCTCGACTTCGTCGTCGGAGAGCGCAGTGCCCGAGACTGGGTCCCAGTTGACGAGTCGCTTGCCCCGGTAGATGAGTCCGTCCCTGAACAGCATGTAGAACGCATGGCGCACGGCCGTGGCACACATGTCGTCCATCGTGAATCGGGTGCGCTCGAAGTCGCAGCTCGCTCCCATCTCCGTGAGCTGGCTGAGGATGACGGCCTCGTACTCGTCCTTCCACTTCTGGGTCGTTCGAATGAACTCCTCCCGCCCGATGTCGAGGCGTTTGATGCCCTGGCTGAGCATGCGCTTCTCGACGACCGTCTGAGTGGCGATTCCGGCGTGGTCGGTGCCCGGCATCCAGAGCGTGTTGAAGCCGCGCATCCGGTGATAACGGACGAGGACGTCCTGGAGTGTGTTGTTGAGCGCGTGCCCGAGGTGAAGCGCGGCGGTCACGTTGGGCGGAGGAATCACCACGCTGTAGCTGGGCACGTCGCTGCCGTCGGGTCCGGCGGCAGCGTGGAAGACCCGGTTCGCGGCCCAGCGTTCCGCGACGACCTTCTCGGATTCGGAGGGGTCGTAGGCCTTTGCGAGTTCGGCGGGTTGCTCACGCATCGCACGAACACTACCGGCGGGAATTGGCGGGTCCGTGGTGTTCTCGCCGCTACCGTGTTGCCTCCATGGATTCGGCAACCGTGATCCCGAACCTCGCCTACCTGGTTCTGGTTCTGTCGACCCTCAGCCCCACGATTCTGCGACTTCGCGTATGAGATTCGTAGGTCGCTCCGTCGCAAGCCCTGCCGATGTCGGACTGTTGCGAGGTGACGCTCGGTTCATCGCCGACCTCGACGATCCGGTTCTCGCGGGGGCGGCTCACGTCGTGTTCGTCCGATCGCCGTTCGCGCACGCCACGCTCACATCGGTCGACGTCTCGGAGGCGCGACGGGCGCCTGGTGTCGTTGGGGTCATCGCGGCCTCCGATCACCAGGTGTTTCCTCGGCACTCGGTTTTTCCTCAGTATTTCGACGCCACCTACGCCATGCCTATCCTCGCCGAGGGAAAGGTGAGGTACGCCGGCGAACCGGTTGCGGCGGTGATCGCCGAGACCCACGAGCAGGCCGTGGATGCAGCCGAGTTGGTCGAGGTCGACTACGACCCGCTACCAGCCGTGATCGACCCCAACGATGCGCTCGCCGACCACGTGCTCCTGTTCGGTCCGGGAGCCGCGGTTCGTAGGAAGTCGCCTCACGGCCCCGATGCCCCGACGTCGAACACCGTGATGGTGCACGACACGCCCCACGATGCCTCGGCGTTCGAACACGAGGTGGTCGTGCGGCAGCGGTTCTGGAATCCGCGGCAGGTGCCGACGCCGATCGAGACCCACGGCCAGGCGTGTGCGTGGGACGAGGTCGGCGACCTGCATGTGTTCGCCAGTACGCAGCGACCCCACGGGTTCCGCGAGCAGCTGGGCGACCTCTACGATCTCGATCTGCATCGCATCCACGTGACCGCGCCCGCGGTTGGAGGCGGTTTCGGAGGAAAGGTGAGCCGAACCCAGGAGGAGCACGCCCTTCCCGAGATCGCACGACAGGTGGGCCGACCGGTGCGGTGGATTCAGACCCGATCGGAGTACTTCCAGGGCGCTACCCAGGGGAGGGGCGAGCAGGTCGACTTCGTGCTCGCAGGTTCCGCCGACGGGCGTATCCACGCACTCCGCGGCGACGTTCTCAAGGACTCCGGCGCATATCTGGGCGTGGGTGGCAACCTTCCCAGTCGGTTCAATTCTCACGGTGCCTCGGGTCCGTACGACATCGCTCACGTCGAGTTCGGGTCGATCTCGGTGGTCACGAATGCACCTCAGATCTCGGCGTTCCGTGGTGCGGGTCGTGCGCCTTACCTCGCGGCGCTTGAGCGAATCATCGACATGTATGCCGCCGATATCGGCATGGACCCCGCCGAGGTTCGGCGTCGAAATCTCGTGCGGCCCGAGCAGATGCCGTTCCGGGCCGTGACCGGCGTGGTGTACGACGAAGCCGATTACCCGGGGGATCTCGGCGCCGCCCTTGCCCTGGCCGGATATGACGACCTCCGGCGGGAGCAGGCCGAACGCAGGACACGCGGCGATGATCTGCAGCTCGGCATTGGTGTTGCGACGTACCACCTGATGACGGTCGGGGGCGGCGGCGAGAATGCCGTGGTTCGCGTGGAGCCGGACGGGTCGGCCACGGTGATCTCGGGCTCGACTTCCCAGGGTCATGGGCACGACGCGACCTGGGCTCAGATCGCCGCCGACGAGTTGGGTATCGACATCGAACGGATCTCGGTGCTCGAAGGATCGACCCACATGATCGACGACGGCGTGGGTGCGGTCGGGTCGCGATCGATGCAAACCGCCGGCGTCGCGATCCAGAAGGCCTCACGAGGTCTGATCGCCGACGCTCGTGCGGTCGCGGCACGTCTCCTCGAAGCAGCTGTGGTCGACATCGAATTCGTTGCACGCGGGGCCAGCGACAGCGGAGGTCGGTTCCACGTTGCGGGTGTGCCAGCCCGTTCGGTGGGGTGGATCGAGGTCGGGCGGGCGGCGGCCGACGACGGGGACCCGCTCATGTGTGGGGAGTTCCACGAAGTGGGCGACAACAACAGCTTCCCCTCCGGGTGCCACCTGGCCGTGGTCGAGGTCGACATCCCTACCGGCAAGGTGGCGCTTCGCGACTTCGTGGGCGTCGACGACGTCGGCGTGCGCGTGAACCCGCGCCTGGTCGAGGGCCAGCTCCACGGCGGAATTGCTGCGGGCATCTCGCAGGCCCTGGGTGAAGTGATGCAGTACGACGCCGACGGCAACCCGCTCACCACCAACCTGAGCGACTACGGCATGGCGACCACCGACGTGCTTCCCAGCTTTCGCCTCGAGGTCTCCGCCACACCGACCTCGTTCAATGAACTCGGGGCGAAAGGTGTGGGTGAGTCGGGCACGATCGGATCGGTGCCAGCGGTGCACAACGCCGTGATCGACGCGCTCGCCCACCTCGGGGTGCGGCACCTCGACATCCCGTGTACGCCGATGCGGGTGAGGTATGCGATCGAGGACGCATTCGGCTGAACCGCAACCGGCTCAGCGGATGGTGAAGGGATTCGCCATCGGCTCGCTCGACGTGTTGATCCACACCGACTTGGTTCGGGTGTAGTCGTGGATCGTGTCGATGCCGGCTTCGCGGCCGTAGCCGCTGTTTCGAAAACCGCCGAAGGGCGCGATGGGCGAGATCGCCCGGTAGGTGTTCACCCACACGATGCCCGAGCGGATCGCTCCCGACACCCGGTGTGCCCGCGCGAGGTTCTGGGTGAACACGCCGGCGCCAAGCCCGAAGTCGGTGTCGTTGGCCAGGGCGACGCCCTCTTCTTCGGTTTCGAACTTGAGCGCCGACATCACCGGACCGAACAGCTCGACCCGCGTGCTGCGAATGCTCTGGTCGGGACACTCGATGATCGTGGGGGAATAGTACCACCCGTCCTCGAAACCCACGGGAGCGTTGCCGCCGGTACGCACGGTGGCGCCCTGTTCGATCGATTCGGCCACGACCGATTCGATGTTGTCGCGCTGGGCCTTGGTGGCGAGGGGTCCGACCTGGGTGTCGTCGTGCAGCGGGTCGCCGATGCGGATCGCCTCGGCTCGGCGCGTGACCTCGTCCATGAATTCCGCATAGATGCCCGATTGCACGATCACCCGAGTGCCCGCCACGCAACTCTGGCCCGACGCTCCGAAGTTGCCGGCAACTGCGGCATTCACCGCGCCTTCGAGATCGGCATCGTCGAAGATCACCATGGGCGATTTGCCACCGAGTTCGAGCGAGACCTGGGCGAAGTTGTTGGCGGTGTTGGCGACGACGTGGCGAGCGGCATCGAGGCCGCCTGTGAAGGCGACGCGGGCCACGAGCGGGTGGGAGGTGAGGGCGCGACCACAGGGTTCGCCGAAACCCGTGATCAGGTTGATCACGCCCGGCGGGAAACCGACCCGGTCGACGACCTTGGCGAACTCGAGCAGCGGGCCGGGCGCATCCTCCGAAGCCTTGATCACCACGGCGCAGCCCGCGGCGAGAGCGGGTCCGACCTTGGTGGCGGTGAGGAACATCTCGGCGTTCCAGGGAACGATCGCCCCAACGACGCCGATCGGTTCCCGCGTTGTGAAAACGTGCATGTCGGGCTTGTCGATAGGCAGGGTCGCGCCCTGGATCTTGTCGGCCAGCCCGGCGTAATAGCGGTAGTAGTCGCTCACATAGGCGGCCTGGGCCCGGGTCTCGGCTGCGAGTTTTCCGCTGTCGGTGGTCTCGATCTCGCCGAGGTGGTGGGCGGCTTCGGCGACCGCGTCGGCGAGTTCGTAGAGCTTGCGGCCTCGCTGGGTTGCCGTCATCTCTGACCACTCGCCTTCGTACATGGCGTGGTGGGCCGCTCGCACGGCGGCATCGACATCGGCCTCGGTGGCAGCCGCGGCTGTGGTCCAGACCTCGCCGCTCGCCGGGTTGATCGAGTCGAACGTTCCACCGTCGGAGGCCTCGCGGAACTCACCATCGATGTAGAGGGGGTAATGGTTCATGCGGGGCGCAACGTATGGGGAATCGAGCACTTCTGTCAACGCGTTCGTAACCGAATCCTCAACTTCCGATGGTGGTCGACCGACGGAGAAATGACTAGGGTTGTTACCGACGGGTAACAACTCACGGGAGCGAACGGGATGCGATGTTCCGTGGCGCACGACCTTGGAGAGACCGATGGCCGAGTTCTCGATGGCAATGACCGAGGAGCAGGAGCAGCTCCGCGACTGGATCAACGGGTTCGCAGTCGATGTGATGCGCCCGAACGCCGCAGAGTGGGACGAGCGAGAAGAAACGCCGTGGCCCATCATCGAGGAGGCCGCCAAGATCGGGCTGTACGGCTGGGAGTTCCTGGCCGAGATGATGATGAACGACCCCAGCGGGCAGTCGCTCATGATCGCCATCGAGGAGATGTTCTGGGGTGACGCGGGCCTCGCCATGTCGATAATGGGTTCGGCCCTCGCTGCCGCCGGAATCGCCGCCGTCGGCACGAGCGAACAGGTGCTCGAGTGGGTGCCGCAGTGCTACGGCACCGCCGAAGACATCAAGCTCGGCGCCTTCTGTTCCTCCGAACCCGACGCCGGTTCCGACGTCTCTGCCATCCGCACCAAGGCCACGTACGACGAGGCCAAGGACGAGTGGACACTCAACGGCACCAAGACCTGGATCACCAACGGCGGCATCGCCGACATTCACGTGGTCGTGGCCGTGGTCGACGCCGCCCTCGGCACGAAGGGGCATGCGAGCTTCATCGTCCCTGCGGAAGCCAAGCTCGACGGCTCGCTGCGGCAGGGTCAGAAGTTCAAGAAACACGGCATTCGCGCCAGCCATACCGCCGAGGTGATTCTCGAAGACGTGAAGATCCCGGGCTCGTTCCTACTCGGCGGCAAGGACCGCATGGACGAGAAGTTCGCACGTCTGCACGAGGGCGGACCCGGCTCGGGCAGCGGCAGTGCAGCGATGAAGACGTTCGAGGCGACTCGTCCCGGTGTCGGGGCGCAGGCCGTGGGCATCGCACGCGCGGCCTTTGAGTACTCCCGCGACTACGCCAAAGAGCGCGTGCAGTTCGGTAGGCCGATCATCCAGAACCAGTCGATCGCGTTCATGCTCGCTGATATGGCCACCGAGATCGAAGCTTCACGCCTCCTCGTACGCCGAGCCGCGTGGCTCGCCAAGAACGGCGAGTTCACGAGCGCAGAGGGGTCGATGGCCAAGCTGAAGGCCGGTCGTACCGCCACCTGGGTCACCGAGCGGGCGATCCAGATTCTCGGTGGCTACGGTTACACCCGCGAATATCCGGTCGAGCGCTGGCATCGCGATGCCAAGATCCACGACATCTTCGAAGGTACCGAGCAGATCCAGCAGCTCGTCATCAGCCGAGCGATCTCAGGGATGCGCATCGAGTAGTTGGTTGGTCGGCTTCGCCGTCGATGTGCGCACCCTGAAGTCGGGCACGATGGATCGTCGCGGACGGTTCAACTCGACGGGTGGAGCGCACGCGTCTACTAAGTTGTGCGCGTGTCAACCAACGTCGAGGGCGCACGAGCGAGCATCTCGCATGCGAGCGACTTGTTCCTCGATGCGTTGCGTCACCGCGACGGCGTCCAGATGGCAGAGTGCTACACAATCGACGCCGTCATCTCGCCGCTCGGCGCTGAAGACCTGCGGGGTCGCGCCGCGATAGCCGAGGACTGGGAGCGCCAGCTCGGGAGGGGACTGAGCGACGCCCGGCTCGATACGGCGGAGGTGTACGTTGGCGACGCGCAGCTCATCGAGATCGGAACGGTCCATGTGGAGGTAAACGGTCAGCCGGCGTTCTCGGAACGCTTCTGGGCGCTGTGGGTCCAGGAAGACGAACGCTGGAGAATTCACCGCCAGATCTGGAACATGGGCACCGATCTTCGCGACGAATAAAGGGCGCTGCTCACGCGACAGCTCGTGATCTCCCGGGCCATCTCCGGTCTACGGATCGAGTGGCCAAACAAAGGACTTGCGGAACCTTCGGCCGCAGCGCGCACGCGTCGCTACCACGTCCACGGGTCCTGGGCGCACGATCGTCGAGTCAAGCCCCGCTGAGGCCAGAGCGTCTTGACAGATCCTCAACACGCATGCCCGAGGGTCGTGTGCATGGATCGCAGCACGACACCGCCGCAACGTAGTAGTGATGACAACGTGGACTTCAATGTCCTCGGTCCGGTCACGGTCACCCAGGGGGGCTCCGCACTCGATTCTGGCGGTCCCAAGCAGAGAGCTGTGCTGGCGATGCTCGTGGCCAGGGTCGGGCAGCCAGTTTCCGTCGAGGCCATCGCGGAGGCCGTGTACGGAGACGCGGCTACACCTCGCCAACGTCGCACCGTCCAGAGCTACGTCTCCACGCTGCGACGGCACGTGGGCGATGCGATCGTCAAGACTGGCTCCGGGTGGATGCTCGATCCCGAGCACATCACGATCGATGCCGTCGCATTCGAGGACGAGTACCGAGCCGCGGAACAGCTTGATGATCCGGCCGCAGCGGTGGCGCTGCGTCAAGCGCTGGGTATGTGGCGAGGCCATCCCTACGCCGATATCGAGGCGCACGGGGCGCTCGTCGGCGAGATTGCGCGCTTAACCGAGCTTCGAGTCGCCGCACAGCAGGCGCGGATCGACGCCGACCTGAGCTCTGGTCGCGACCGAGACCTCATCGGCGAGATCGAGTCGGTGATCGCCGATCATCCCTACCACGAACGCTTCCGCGCCCAGCACATGCTGGCCCTCTACCGCTCCGGGCGTCAGCAAGAGGCCCTGCGGTCGTATCAGGACTTAAGAACGTTGCTCTTGGATGATCTGGGCGTTGATCCAAGCCCCGACTTGCAGGAGCTGGAGCAGCGGATCCTCGATCACGACGACGCGCTGCGGGTCGCCCCGACCACCTCGATCCAACGGCGGGCAATCCTCGTCGCCGACCCGGGTGACCCGCTCGTGCTCGCACAGCTCGGAATGGCCGAGCGCGATCGGCGACTCGTCGCGGCGGCCTCCATCGTGCGCTCCCTGTCCGTCGTGGAGGGTGCCGGCGCGGTCCATGTGGCTGGCACAGCGACCTACGTGGTGTTCGAGACAGCAACGGATGCTGCCCGCGCCGCCGAGGCGATCTCGCGCCAGCAAAACTCTGATCAGCTGCAGCTTTCGATCGACTGGGGCGACATCGAGGCTGCGGATAGCAGCGTGAGCGGCCCGCCGGTCTTGCGAGCCGCAACACTCGTGGCACTGGCACACCCGGGCCAAGTCCTGATCTCGGGGGAGGCACAGAACGAGATCGTCGCTGCGGGCGAAGCATCTGGCCTCCGCTTCGAGTCCCTCGGCCGGGAGGTCGTGCCCGGGATCGAGGGCGAGACGGCCATCTTCCAGCTGCTGGTTGGCGATCCGCCCCGGACGTTCGCGCCCCTCAAGGCCGACCGGGTCCCACCGCCGCTTCCGCTGGGTGGTGCGCACTCGGTCCCGGGTTACGAACTCCGAGAACCGGTCGGGTCCGGCTCGATCGGGACCCTCTATCGCGCCTACCAACCCTCGGTTGGGCGCGAGGTCTTGGTCGAGGTGATCCCGCGAGCTACGTCGGCGGATGCGGAGTTCGTGCGAGCCTTCGAGGCCGACGCGCAACGGCTGTCACTCCTCGACCATCCGAACATCGCCGCGCTGCTCGACTATTGGCGCGATATCGATGGCGCGTACCTCGTCTACCGACATCACCGCGGTGGCCGGTTGGCAAGCGGTGCCGACGCAACGCCGGTGCGATTTGCCCAGATCTGTGCGGCGCTGTCGTACGCGCACTCCTACGGCGTGGTCCACGGGTCTCTGCGCCCCGACCGGGTGATGCTCGATGAGTCAGGGAACGTTCGGCTCATCGGCTTCTCGCTGGCCGGGGTGCGACCCACCGGCTCGAGCGAACACCCTGCATACGTTGCACCCGAGCTTCTTCGTGGTGCCGCCATCAGTCCCGCCACCGACGCGTACGCCCTCGGGGTCCTCGCAACGGAGATGGAGTCGGGGCCGGCTGGCGGAGACGCTGCGATCACGAGCGGGCGCGAAAACATCAGGGGTGCGCTGAGCGACGACCCTGCCGATCGCCCTTCTGTCCTCTCCCTCTCGAGCGCCGGAACGACCAGCGACGACCCCGAGCCAACCGTTCTTTCAGGCGCACGCAATCCATACAAGGGCTTGGCCGCCTACCACGAGCGCGATGCGGCCGACTTCTTCGGTCGACGTGACGTCGTGGACGAGCTCGTCGCCGCCGTTGGTGGGTCGCACCTGGTGGCAGTCGTCGGACCCTCCGGTATCGGAAAGTCGTCGGTCGTCCGAGCGGGGCTGGTCCCGGCGCTCCGAGGTGGCGGCGTTGCAGGGTCGAGCAACTGGCTGATCACCGACATGCTTCCCGGCTCGCACCCGTTCCTCGAGCTTCGTCGTGCGCTCGAGCGTGTCGCCGTGGATCTCCCCTCGTCCCTCGCAGACTCGATCGCGTCCGGCGACCCCGGCGCGCTCGACGCCATCGAGCGCGTTCTGCCTGGCGGAGGGGATTTGCTGGTCATCGTCGATCAATTCGAAGAACTCTTCACCCTGACCCCAGGCGAGGAGGCCGCAGCCTTCCTGGAACTCGTCACGACGACCGTGAAGGCCGGCTACGCCCGGTTTGTTCTCACCATGCGAGCGGACTTCTTGGATCGCCCGCTCCTCTACTCGGCGTTCGGCGATCTCCTCGGTGACTGCCTGCAAACCTTGGCCGCTCCGGGCCGAGGTGACCTTGCCGAGGCGGTGATCGAGCCGGCCCGCGCCGTCGGCGTTGATGTGGAGCCTGCTCTGGTCGAGCGGGTGATCGCGGATGTGGTCGATCGACCCGGCGCGCTCCCGCTCCTGCAGCACGCGCTCGTCGAGGTCTTCGAGGAGAGAGACGTCGATCGACTCGATCTTCACACGTACGAGTCGGTCGGCGGCGTGACCGGAGCGCTCGCCCGACGCGCCGACCAGACCTGCGACGCGCTCGGGGCGGACGTGCAGGATGTGCTGCGTCAAGTGCTCCTCCGGCTCGTCACCGTCTCCGACGACGCGGCGCCGACGAGGCGCCGGGTCCAGGTCACTGAGCTGCACGAGGGAGCCGGTGACGTTGTCGAGGCCTTGGTTCGGGCGAGGCTCCTCGTCTATGACCGCGACCCCGACACGCGTACGCCAACGGTCGAGGTCGCCCACGAAGCGTTGCTGGCACACTGGCCGCGACTCGCCCGATGGATCGAGGAGGTTCGCGAGGATCTGACGCTCTCGCGCCGCCTCGACGATGCCGTGACCGATTGGGAAGCGGGCGCTCGATCGAACGACCATCTGTTGACCGAAGGTCGGCTCGCCCAACACTTGTCATGGACAGCCGGCACCGAGCTGGCCATCAGCCCGGCGAGCGACGAGTTCCTCGGCTTGTCCGAAGCACACGACACGGCTGTCCGCACGCGACGGCGCCGACTGCGGACGACGGCGGTTGGGGCGCTGGCGTCACTGGCCGTTGTGGCATTGCTGCTGGCCGTCATCGCTCAGCGAAACTCACGGCAGGCCGACGACGAGGCCGCACGAGCCCGAGCGGCCAGTCTGTCGCGTGCTTCAGACGGTGTTGTCGAGGACGATGCGGAGCTGGCTGTGCTCCTTGGTATAGCTGCCATTTCGGAAGACGCCGAGTACGCGCCCGCGCTCGGCTCGCTGGCGAATGCCGTCCAGGTCCACCGCGGCGGATTCGAGCCATCGGTCCCCGACGAAGGCGATCCGATCCACGCCGCCGTGAGCCCAGACGGCTCGTTGCTTGCCATCACGAACACGGCCGAGTTCTGGGTCCAGCCCGTCGGGTCCGATGAGCGCTTGTGGGACTGGGGCGATGGGGTGGACGGGATCGCACGCCTCGAGTTCACCGAAGACGGTCGCCACCTCGTCGCCAGCGTGGTTGCCGCCGGCAACGATTGGTGCGAAGGAGACACCTGGATGGTCTTCGACGCTCGAACCGGAGCCGTCGTCCAGTCCCACCACGCTGCTGGAACACTCGGGTACCGGGCGGGGCCTGCGCAGTCGGGCCCATACGTGGACCTGAGTCGCCCCATCATCATCGCTGACAGCTCGGATATGGAATTCTGTGGCGACTTCCCGCTCGAGGTCGATCTTCTGACTCTCGACCTCCTCACGGGAGCGACCGAGGTGATTGCTCGCGGTTCCAACGGAGCCGGTGTGAGGTTCGTCGGGGTACCGACGCTCGACGTCTCGGGCGGCAGGCTCGCCACCGCCGGTGAGGAGCTGGAAGGGAGCGTGATCGACCTCGAGACTGGTGAGGAGCTGCTCGAACTGCCGCGTGGCATGAGCACGCTCAGCCGGGACGGGTCAGTGGTGCTGGCTGGGCAAAATCCCCTGGAGCTGTGGGATGTGGACGGACAGGAGAAGATCAACGAGTTCGGCGGGGAGTTCCACGCGGCATGGTTCAGCCCGTCGGAGACGATGGTCTACGGGGTCACCTCGACCGGCCGACTCCTGATCTATGACATCGAGACGGGCGAGACCCGGCTGGACATCGGAGGTGTCAGCGCCGAGCTGACCCGGGCCCAGATGACCGACGACGAGACGACGATTGCCACAACCGCGGCCGACGGGAGCGTGCGGGTCTGGGACGTGGGTCACCCCATTCGTGCGACGGCGGGACCCGAGATCCTTCCTGCGACGGTCACGAGCGGCGAGGATGCGTTCTACTTCCTCGGCAACAGTTACGTCGTTGGAGATCGGCTGGTTGCAGCGCGCGGTGTTACCGAGCTCGGCGACGCGACGTGCGAGTTCTGCATTGACCAAGTCTCCCTGGAAACTGCCGTCTACGACCTCGTCTCGGGAGATGTGCTGAGTCGCTACCCCGGATGGGTGATCGGCGTTTCGACGGATGGGAGCCGGGTCGCCTATCAGGCAACAGGTCCACCAATCGATCTGACCGAGAATCCGGGGGGTGAAGTGGACGAGGACGAACGACTTCTGTACCGACCCGTCGGACCGATGGTGGTGGCCGACCTCATGACGGGACGAGTCATCAAGGAACTGGACGGTCTGTGCCGATGGCTCGCTCCGCCGCTGCTCTCTCGCCATGATCCGATTCCTCTAGACGATTGCAGTCCATATCCGGGACCTTGGCGCGAGGGCGCCCAGTCGGGTGTCTTCTCGCCGGACGGGTCGATGTTCGCCGTCGCGGGCGAGAGCGGCCGTTTTGCGGTCTGGCTCGTTGAGACCGGCGAGATGATCTGGAGTCGTGACGTGGAGCAGGAAGACTTCCAGCCCGGCGCCGGCCGCCGGAGGACCGTTGCGTTCTCGCCCGATGGTGCCCACCTGGTGGTGACAGACCGCCGCTCGCTCGAGGTCCTCGATGTCGCCACGTGGGGCGTGGCTGCAGAGTACGAGAACGAGATTGCGATCTCCAAGACCGAGTTCACCCCGGACGGCCGTTTCTTGGTGATGGCCGACTGGAGTGTCGAGGTGATCGTGCTGGAGACAGAGGCCTGGACGGAGACCCAACGCATGGTGGGACAGCAAGGGTTCACGTTGCCCGACATCTCGGGGGATCCGACTGGCCGCTTTGTCGCCACGGCCGGACTCGACAACGACGTTCGAGTGTGGAACATCGAGACAGGCGAGCTGGTTCAGCTCTTGGAGATCCCAGAAGTCACGGTCGGCTTGCGAAACGTGGAATGGGTCGACGAGCACACGCTGTATGTCGGGACACGTCCCTGGGGAGCTCTCTTGACGCTCGACACGGATGCGCTGGTCGAGGCCGCAGGAGCGACACTCACGCGAAGCTTCACCGGGGACGAGTGCAGGACCTACGAGATCGATCCGTGCCCCTCGCTCGCAGAGCTGGTGTCCGGGTAGCGGCGAGGTCGGTCGAGCCCGAACAGCCGGCAAAGGACGTTCGCCTCTGCCAATCGCGGCGGGCGATCTTGATGATGAACGGGGCGAACCGGAGGCGCAGAAAGCTGTGGTCGACCAGACACATCACTTGAGACAATCGCCGAAGCTAGCTATCGGGCTTGCGGCCGGCTCATCGTTGTTCTTCGGCCTGTTGTTCTGGATCTGGGAACGAGACCTGTTGTGGATGCTCCCGATCGTGCTCCTGCCGATCTGGTCATCGGTGGTCTATCAGCGCTTCAGTGATGAGCCCGCGCCTGCACCTCCCCGGTTGGCAATCGGGCTAGCTCTGGGCGGATTGGCCGCGCTGTTGGTGGCGGGGTTTGCTCTCTACTGGGTTTCGTGACAGAGGATCGACTCATGAACGCGGGAGACGAGACGACCGCTTCCATCAAGACTGGGGATCGAGCGGATTCCGTCGCCGCCCGCTCAAGGATGCGCCGCATGTCGACCTTGGTCGCGCTGGTATCTGTTGCTGTGGCTTGTGGCCAGGGGAGCCTCAGCCTGAAGGAGTACGGCGCCGAGGCGGAAGCGCTTGTCGTTGTGGTCGATGCGCGAATCGACGCGCTCGATGCCGAGTTGGAGTCGTATTCGAAGACCCGGGAAGGCGCCCGTACCTACTGGACCGAGCGGCTCGATGCGCGGGTCGAGTTTCTTGAAGGCCTGGAGTCGCTCGATCCGCCTGGCGAGGCAGTGGAGCTGCACGGAGTGGTCGTCGATCTGTTCGGCAGGTTGAATGTGGCCGAAGAGGCCCTGGCTGAGCGTGTCGATTCCATCGAGCCGGGGGTCGCGTCACGGCTGTGGTGGGAGACACCTGAAGGGCAGGCAGCGAGGGCTGTCGATGAAGAGGTGGCCTCGATCTGTCATGTCGCGCAGGAGGCGTTCGACAGCACCGAAGAACCGTCCGTTTTCGCGGACACGCCATGGATCCCAGCGAAGACGAAGGAAGTTGTCCGGGTCGCTCTCGGGTGTTCTGAGTAGATTTCGCGAGCGACGTCTTGGCGTCACGGCCCAACGACGGGGGTCAATGCCAGCGCATTGCCCGCAACGATCACCGAACCGCCATCGGCGAGGGCGGGAAGGGCGGCCTGGACGGTGAAGAACACAGCCTTGAAATTGAGATCGCTGGCGTTGTCAAAGTCCTCGTCGCTTGTTTTGCCGAGTGGTGTGAAGTTGATCCCACCGGCGTTTGCGGCCAGAACGTCGACTCTGTCGAACCGTTCGGCGGTCGTGTCAAAGAGCCGCTCGAGGTCCGATGCTGCCGTGACGTCGCACTGCACGGTGACGAGAGCTTCGCCGAGGCGGTGTCGATCCCGCTACTCCCGCCGGTGATGACGGCCACCTTGTCGCTGAGCCTCATCTCAAATGCCCTTCAACCGTCCGACAAGCAGGGGTGGGTCACCATGCGCCCGTGTTGGGCACCTTGCGGGTATCGGGGTCGTCCGCGCGAGGCTCGTCGACGAGGACCGTCGAGATCAGGCCGGTTTCGACGTCGTACACATGTCCGGAAATGGTCAGCGATTGGGGAACTGATGTTGCCGCGCGGATGACAGCCACGTCCTGGGTCACGGTGGCGACGGGATCGAGGACGGCGCGTTCGAGGAGGTCAGCGGCGTCGGCGCCGATGCGGTCGGCGTACAGGTTACGGAGGTTGTCGTCGGCCAGATACGACGTCATGCAGTTGGTGTGATGGATCAATGCGACTTCACCCGACGGAAACGGGTTGGCCTGTAGGGCCTCCATCAAGATGCCTGCGAAGGTGAGCTCCTCGATGATCTCCTTCGTCACGCGCCCGCCTTCGTTGCGCATGACAACGAGATCGCCGAGGTCGGTGCCGAGCAGGTGGGCCGGGTCAACGCGGCTGTCGAAACAGGTGATCACGAACATATTGCGCTTCGGGTTCGGCATCAGATCTTTGTGTGCTCCCGTGGCAGCGAATGCTCGGTTGCGCTCGAGAAGCGGTTCTACGTTGGACATTTTGTGTTCCCTTGTTGGTTGGCCGCGGATCGCAGCGTTAACGTGAGAAAATAAAGTTAACTCGTAGACTTGAAAAACTCAACCTATATTTGGAACGTCTCGATCCAGGCGCTAGAGAGCGGCCACAGGAGAACCCCATGTCGGAGAAACGCAGCTATCGCCTCCTCTGTCCGATCGCGCGAGCGCTCGACGTCATCGGCGACCGGTGGGCCCTGCTCGTCCTGCGCGACTTGCATGCCGGGCCGGCTCGCTATCAGGAGCTTCAAGAGGGCCTCGGCATGGCCACAAACCTCCTCAGCACCCGCCTCGTTGAACTCACAACGGCGGGCCTGATCCAAAAGCCGAACCCGGGGAGGACCGCCTACGAGCTCACCGCGCTCGGGCGCCAAACCGACAGGGTCCTCTGGGAACTGGCGGGATTCGGCAGCCTCCTGGAACGCGAGCCGGATCAACGTACGCCGGCCAACCTGAGAACCATGGCGCTTCCTTTGCGCATGCTCTTCGAGCCGGTGTGGCCGCGAGCTCACTTCGTCGTGCGCCTGCTTGTCGACAACGACACATTCACCATCTCGCGGAAGGAGGCGGGCGTCGCGGTGGAGTACGGAACCTCCGATGCAGCGGCTCACTTGACTGCCCGCCTGGAGTACGCCGCCTTCCTCGAACTGGCGGAGGGGCGAGTCGCCCCGGACGACTTCGTCGAGCACCACGTCGAGATCGTGGACGGCGCTGAGCACGGAGCCCAGTTCTTCGGGCTCTTCGGAGCTGCGTTCGGTCACTCGGGCTAGCGCGGCGTGAACAAGTGACACTTGCAAAAATCAAGTACACACCTTAACTTGAAATTTACAAGTCAACGGATCGGGCCGGTTGCCCGAACCCTGAAAGGAACCTCCCACATGACGAATCCACCTGGAATCTCGCATGCCCGGCGCGCTGACATGGCGCGCGCCGACTTCCCAGCCCCCGTCGAAGGCTTCGTCGCAACCCACTTCGTGGTGGCCGAAGACATCGATCGGACCGCGCACTTCTATACACACGTCCTGGGCGGCCAGGTCGTCTTCGGCGCCGCGGGCACCCCGTTCTTCATCAAATTGGCCAACACCTGGGTCATCGTCAACGCCGGGGGCGGGCCCACCGCCGACAAGCCGACAGTGACGCTGGAGCCGCCCCCCGATCCGAACCGAGCGAGCGCCTTCATGAACATCCGAGTCGCCGACATCGCAGCGATCTACGCCGAGTGGAGCGAGCGCGGCGCCGAGTTCCTCACCGAGCCACTCGACAACAACGGCTACGAACTTCGCTGCTACCTGCGAGATCCCGACGGTCGCATTATCGAGGTGGGGCAGCCCACCGGAATGCTCGCCATCTTCGGACTGGCCGACGGCTAGGTGATCGAGTGGCGGCGCGACCTTGTGGTCTCAGCGCTGACCCAATGGTCGCTTTGCTAGGCCAACGCACTTCGGCCCGACCGGTTGGCGAGGGATTCGATGAGTGAGACGATCTCTTCGGTCATTGCATCGCCATCGATCGTCTCGGGGGTGAAGGCGGCCCTCAGAGTTGGCACGGCTTGAGTCATGTCGGTGAGGACGTCGAGGTGGGGATGGTCTGGGCCGAGGATGCGGGCGATGGTGTCCCGGACGTACGACAGGTCGTAGCCGTCCTTGACGGCTGCTTCGATACCTTCGTCGGCTCGCATGGCCGAGATGAGGCCGGGAACGAGGTCGGGTTTCGACTCCGCTGAGCGGCACCGTTGGCTCACGAGAGTTCGGAGGTCGGCCATTGGGTCGTCGGAGGATGGTGGTTCCATGGCGGGCATGTTGCGGATCGCTTCGGCCAGGAGCGCTTCCTTGGTGGGCCACCGCCGGTAGATCGCTCCCTTTCCGGCGCCGGCGCGTTCGGCCACGTCTTGGGTCCGGATCCGGTCGAACCCGACTTCGAGGAGCAGGTCAGCCGCGGCCTCGAGGATGGCGTGGGTGCGTTGCTCGTCGCGCCTGCGTCCGGTGGTGTTGTCGGGGCGGCGGCCTGCTTCCTGGGTCATGCACTCACCCTAAC
>JBPCTR010000217.1:0-34779 GCA_051011575.1 Acidimicrobiales bacterium
GTCGGAGCCCATTACCACCTGTTCGGAGGTCGAAGCCCGATCAACGACCAGAACCGAGCATTGATCGCCGAGCTCGAACCGGCGCTGGCCAGCGCCGGACTCGACCTCCCCGTGTATTGGGGAAACCGGAACTGGCATCCGATGCTCGTCGACACGGTCCAGCGCATGGCCGACGACGGCATCCAACACGCCATCGCGTTCGTCACCTCGGCCACCAGCAGTTTCTCCGCGTGCCGTCAGTATCGAGAGGACATCGCGCAAGCGCGGGCCGAGGTGGGTACACGCGCGCCGAAGGTCGACAAGATCCGGCAGTACTACGACCACCCCGGCTTCATCGAACCCATGGTCGACAGCACCAACGCCGCGCTGGGGCGCCTGCGCGACGGCGCCCGCCTCGTATTCACCGCCCACTCGGTTCCGATGTCGATGGCCACCACGTCCGATTACGAAGTCCAGCTGCGCGAGGCCTCTCGCCTGATCGCGACTGCAGTCGGTCACGACGACTGGGACCTCGTATGGCAGAGCAGGAGCGGCCCGCCGCAGGTGCCGTGGCTCGAGCCCGACGTGAACGACCACCTCGAGTCGCTGGCCGCTGGTGGGATCGAAGCCGTCGCTCTCGTTCCCGTGGGGTTCATCTCCGACCACATGGAGGTCATGTACGACCTCGACACCGAGGCGGTCGCCACGGCCGACCGGCTCGGGCTCGAACTCGCAAGGGCGGCAACCGTGGGCACCGATCCCCGATTCGTGAAGATGATCATCGAGCTGGTCGAGGAACGCCGCTCCGACGGCCCGGTCCGAGCGCTCGGCAGCCTCGACGTGCGACCCGATGTCTGTGCCGCCGATTGCTGCCCTGCCCCGGTGAGGCCGACCCGACCGAGTTGAGCCATCGAGAGGTCCCCGATCGGGGTGCGCTCGTTCGATAGCGTTTGGGCATCGGCGAGGACGGTCATCGATGAATCACACGAGCATCGCCATCCAGGCACTGAACTACCGGACGGCACGTGTCTCCGATTCGTTCACTTCTGGTCGGTTCGACGCTCGCCAGATCGCCACCGTGGCCGTCGAGTGCGGTGACCCGGTCATCGATCGTGCGATTCGTCGAATCGGTACGGCGTGGATGGGTGGCGGCCTGCCGCCGGACGAGATCGTCGAGCCGTGGTCGGGGCCCCTCATCGATCGGATCTTCGATGAGGATCCAACCCTGCTCGACGCCGTCGACGACATCATTCGCGCGGTCCACAAGGTCCAGTTCAGCCGGCCACGGCGTGGGGCCACACCGGCCCGGCCAAAACATCGTCCGAGTACGGGACCCGGCGCCCGAAACTGAAAGCGCCGAGACTCCGATGAGCGAGTCCGGTCGACGCGCGCTGATGCGCGCAGGCGCCCGTTCGATCATGTTCAACGCGCCCATGGGCGTGGAGCGGGGCGAGGCGCTGGCCGACTTCTGCGCATCGAACGGCACGTCTGTACTCGATGTGGGGTGTGGCCACGGAGAGCTTGCGCTTCTCATCGCAGACCGTCATCCACATCTGGAAGTAAGCGGACTGGACATCGATCCGGAGGCGGTCGCAGGCGCACAGCAGCGAGTCGAAGCCCGCGGATTGGCGGACAGGGTCACGATCAGCGTCGGCGATGGAGCCGAATGGAGCGAGGCCGCAGACACGGCGGTGTGCATCGGGGCATCGCACGCTCTCGGCGGGACCGCCTCGATGTTCGGCCGGCTCCTCCCGCTCGGCCGACGGGCGGCTGTCGTCGGCGAAGGATTCTGGACGTCGAGTCCATCTGAAGAGCTGCTCGACATCTTCGGCGATCAGCCCGATGGCATCGCCGGACTGGGTGAGCTCGCGACCTCGGCAAGCTGGTCTCTGGTCGCGGCCGATGCATCGACGCTCGACGAGTGGGACGCATTCGAGAACGGCTGGACGGCAGGAGTTCGTGCCGTGGGTTCACCTGAGGCGATCGCCTTCGCCGACGAACGGGCAGCCGAATACCCGGCGTACCGCGGCGTCCTCGGGTTCGGCTGGCTGCACCTGACGCGCTGAAGGCAGCTCTCAGATGTCCTTGGATGCCGGAAGGTGCAGCTTGACGATTGCTCCCCCGGTGGACTTGTTCGCTGCAGCCACGGAGCCGCCGTGGGCGTCGATGATCGACTTTGCGATCGCCATGCCCAAACCGGTCGAACCCCGGTTGTCGCCGCGGCGGAAGCGCTCGAACACATGCGGCAGGATCTCCTCGTCGAATCCTTCGCCGTCGTCGGCGATATGGATGGTCACGATGCTCGCCGCCTTCGTGACCGAGAGCTCGACCTCGGTCGCTCGTGATGCCGCGTTGTAGGTGAGGTTTTCGACCACCTGGCGAAGGAGTGCGTAGTCGGCGTCGGCGACGACGGCCTCGCCCGGTCGGGCGATCACCTCGACCCCATCGACGCGAACCGATTCGGCAACCTCCTCGACGAGCAGGTCGACGCGCAACGGCGCCTTGCGAGGTTGGGCCTGCCCGGCGTCGAGTCGCGCCAATTCGAGCAGCTCCCCCACGCCCGACCCGGCTCGCTCAGTTGCGGTGAGGATCTCGGCGAGCGCCTGCTGATAGTCGCCCTTCTCACGGTCGCGCGAGAGGGCATGGCTGGCCGATGCTCGGATGACCGCAAGTGGCGTACGGAGTTCGTGGGCGGCGTCGGCGATGAAGTCACGCTGGCGTGCCATCGCCGAGCGAGCGGGACGCAGAGATCGACCAGCGACGAACCACGCGGCGGCGGTCGTGCCGACGATCGCTGCCAGCGAGGCGAGGATCACCCGGAAACGGAAGGATTCCTGATCTTCCTGAAACGCGACCAGGCTCACGGCCGCGATCACGACATCGTCGCTCTCGTCGATCGGTTCGGCGTACGCCAACCAGGGCCCGTCCTGTTGGAACTCGGCGAAGAACGGATGGCCGCCGTTGTTCAACGCGTTGTCGCCGATCGTGAACAGTGGCGGTTCCACCCACGTCTCGCCGTAGGCGAACTGCCATTCGTCGGCGATGTTCACCCGCCAGGTGTTGAAGGGCTCGCCCACACCCTCTTCCTCGCTCGTCTGGAACCCGGCGAGGGCCAGCTCGCGCACGACATTTTCGGCTTCGCGTTCGGCCGAGTCGACGATCCTGTCGCTGCCGGTCGAGATGGCGATCCACGCGATCAGCCCCACCGCGATCGCGGCGAGGAGCCCGAAGAGGGCGGTGAGCTGGATGCGGATCGTCTGTAGATTCACGAATCGACCTCGGACAGTCGGTAACCGACCCCTCGAACGGTCTCGATGGGATCTCCGAGGCCGGGAATCGCCAGCTTGCGTCGGAGATTGGCGATGTGCACATCGACCACGTTCGAGAGCCCGTCGTAGTTGGCGTCCCACACACTCTCGAGAAGATCGGTGCGGGCGTGGGTGGCGTGAGGATCCCGGAGCAGTACTTCGAGCAGCGAGAACTCGCGAGCCGTGAGCGGCACGGTGATCGACGCCCGCGACACCCGACGAGACGCAGGGTCCATCTCGAGTGTTCCGTGCTGCAGGATCGGTGTCTGGCTCTCGGCTGGCCGCCGCAGCAGGGCTCGCATGCGGGCGGTGAGTTCGGGATAGTCGAACGGTTTGGTGAGATAGTCGTCGGCGCCTGCGTCGAGCCCTTCGACCTTGTCGCCCAGCCCATCGCGAGCGGTCAGCATGAGCACGGGTGTGCTGTCGCCTGCGCCCCGCATGGCGGCGCACAGATCCCGGCCGTCGCCATCTGGAAGCCCTCGGTCGAGCACCACGAGGTCGTACTCGTTCACGATGACGGCATGGCGCGCGTCGACGAGCTTTCCGACGATGTCGGTGGCATAGCCGTCCTCGGTCAGCCCGCGCCGCAACACCTCGGCCAGGGGCGCGTCGTCTTCGACGACCAGAATCCGCATCGACGCATTCTGGCCCATCCCTCATGAAGACATCATGAAGACCGGTCGGCACGACCGCCTTCGCGGCTCAGTCGGGGCGGGCGGCCTCGATGTCGGCGAGGATCTCCTCGATCGGCCTGACCTGATCGACCCAGTCGATCATTCCCTGCCAGAACGGTCCGGGGACGAAGTCTTCCGTCCAGGCACCGAACGTCGTCGGCATGAGATCGGAGGCGTCGTACCTCCACGCGCCCGCATCTATTGCGGCGCGTTGGGCGTCGTGCATGGCGATGCGAGCGTCGGCGTCGCCCCGGGCTCGTGGTTGTGTGCGCCCGGTCTCCGGGCCGACCATGCCTTCGTAGGCTGCCGTATCGAAGCGACGGTTGGCCGAGAGGTACGTGTCCCCCTCGACGCCTGCCCACACTACTCCCCATTCCGGACTCGCGATGTACTGCATGAGCGCACGGATCTCGGGACGGTCGGTCATCGCCGTTGCAAGCAAACCGGATCCGGTGACCGGGACGGGTGAGCCGGCCCCGAGCGGCGGCAGCATGAAGAAGTTGACCTCGTCGCCGAGCTTCCCTGCGGTTCCCAGGGAGGCGTCCTGCCCGAGGAGGTCAGCCATCTGCGCCAGGTGTTGCACGAGCCAGCACTGCGGCCCTTCCGCTCCAGTCAACGGATCGACGTCGAGCAGCCTGGTCATGACGGTCGGCCACTCAGTACTGCTGATCGACTCCACGCCACCTCGGATGAAACCCGGTCCGAACAGAATCTCTTCGCCAAGCCCAGCGGCTTCAAGGATCTCTGGGCTGTCAAACGCGCGATCACCTGCCACCCACTCGTCGTACACGTCGACGCCTCCGGCTCGGAGCACGAGATTCTCGAGGTAGTCGGACCCCAGGAACCCGCTCGCGAATCCGGCCTCCCACTGGAAGCACCATGGCGTTCGTCCGTCGTCGACCAACTGTTGCGAGAGCTCGACCAGTTCGTCCCATGTGGTGGGTACGTCGTAGCCGGCGGTCTCGAAGGCGCGCCTCGGGTAATACACCAGGCCTTTCGGGTGGAGGTTCATCGGTACGCCGTGGAGCTCGCTGCCAGCCTGCGTATCCGACGTCATAAGGTCGACGAGGTAATCGCCGAAGTCGGAACGCAACGTCTCCTCGCCGATGAATGTCGACAGATCGACGGCGCGGTCCTGGGCCCACGGTTCGGGCGGCTTGAAGAATCCGGCGATGTCGGGGAACGAGGCGACCTGCCCGGTCGAAAGACCCGTCGTCAGATCGAAGTTGTCGTTCGACAGGAGTTCGACGTCGATGCCGGTGACCGAGGTGAACCGGTCGAGCTCGGCTCGCAGACCCGGGGTGGACCCCACATTTCCGATCGCAGCGATCGTCACGCGGGTTCCGGCCAGCGGCCCATCGCCGAACGCGGGGACGCCAGGCAGGACCTCGGGGATGTCGACGGCGTAGTTCTCTTCACCGAAGCGCAGCGGCAGGTCCGCGTCCACCACAACCGGATCTGCACACTCAATCCCGGTCGCCGACCGGCATTCATTGTCGGTCAGGCGGCGTTCCGTCGACATCTCGGCCAACTCCACCAGCTCCGCCGGCGCCATGACGAACACGCCGGTGAGTCCAGTGGGGCCCGACCGGAGCGTGGCGGGGGCACTGGCGTCGACCGCGTAGTGAACACCCCGGCGCTGGAGAGCCCAATGCAGCGAGTCGACCGCCTCCTCCGTGGCGAACCCAAGACCGGCCGTTGCCCGAACCGCTTCGACCGCGAGCAGAAGCGAGAGCTCGGGCTCGTCCGAGAGAGCGGCATCTGCGGCTGCACGGTAGGCGGCGGCCGTGATGAGACGGTCGCTGTCCTCCTTGGCCAGCTCTGTCGCAGCACGTGCGTCCTCGGCCGCGACCTGTGCTTCCTCGGCATCGACCTGTGCCACCTCGGCATCGACTCTGGCAGTC
The DNA here is from genome assembly GCA_051011575.1 of Acidimicrobiales bacterium. Classification (GTDB taxonomy): domain Bacteria; phylum Actinomycetota; class Acidimicrobiia; order Acidimicrobiales; family SHLQ01; genus SHLQ01. The sequence goes on from JBPCTR010000217.1 coordinate 5,866, forward strand.
TCGGCCTGGGTCCGTCCGTCTTCGGCCGATCGCCACTGCCAGATCCCGAACGCCGCGAGCAGCGCAACGAGAAGGCCAGCGACGCCCGCCATCGTGAGCTGCCGGGAGCGGTGCTGCGCCGCCGCCTCGGCGTCGAGCACGCGTTGCTCGCGTTCGTGCTCCTCGGACGCGACCCGGTCACGCTCGGCGACGCTCGCATCGAGATATCGCCGCTCCTGATCGGACAGCGGAAAGGTGGTCGTCGACGCCCAGCCATGCAGCTGATCGAGCCGGCCGCCCCGGAGCAGGTACTCGGCTGACCCGCCAGCCGCCGCCCACTCGTTCTTCGCCTCGCCGAGTCGCCGCAGATTGCGCACGTCGTGGCGGGCGGTGTCGATCCATTCCCGCAACCGATCCCATTCGGTGAGCAGCGCCTCGTGGGAGATCTCGACCGTGGGTCCCCTGGTGACGGGGTCGCGGTCGAAGCTGAGGAGCCGATGCCGGCCGAACGTGTCGAGGACGCCATCGAGGATGCGGGGATCGACGGCGAGGTCCTCGAGCTCCGACCGCAGTACTCGTCGGCGGGTGTCCTCGACTCCTTCGCCGAGCGTCACGAGCCGGAGAAAAACCTGTCGCGTGACCTCGTGGGCATGATCGCCGAGGTTCGCCAGCAGCCCCTCGGCCCGAGCGACAAGGGCCCCCGACACTCCCCCGAACTCACGGTAGGACACATGTGTGATCACACTGCCGGCGCGACCATCGAACAGCTCGGTGAGTGCGTATTGGAGGAGCGGTAGTGCCCCGGGCCGATCGGCGACGTCGCGCACCAGTTCGGCGACGAGTGCCGGCTCGAAGCTCACCCCCAAGGATTCCGCCGGACCGGCGATCGCCCGCTCCAACTCGCCCGCCGTCATTGGCGTGATGACCTCGGTGCCGTCCCGGAGAAGCTCGCCGAGACCCGAATGGCGCAGCGGACGGTCGTAGAAGTCGGCGCGCAGGGTTGCGACGACCCGCAACCGGCTGTGTTCGGCCGAGACCGCTCCCACGAGCGCATCGATGAATCGTTTCGCGGTGTCTTCGTCGACCTGGGTGAACAGCTCCTCGAACTGGTCGATGATCAGGAGCAGTTGCGAACCGTCGTCCGGGAGAGCCTGGTCGACCGCTTTCTGGAGGCCGTCCGTCGATCCGGCGAGCACCTGGAGCAGCAGCACCGGCGGATCGACCGCGATGCTGCGCAGTGCCTCCTCCAGCGCCTCGAATGGGTGAGGTGCCGGTGTCATCTCCACCGTGAACCACCGGTTCCCTGTGGGAACGGCGCCGTTGCGGACCGCGGGCAGAACGCCGGCCTTGACCACGCTCGACTTGCCGCTGCCGCTCGGACCGACGACCGCGACGAACCGACCTCGGGTTCCCTGCCCGGCGAGACGGTTGACGAGCCGCTCGACCAGCCGCTCCCGTCCGAAGAACTGTCCGGTGTCCCCGGCCTCGAACGCCCGCAGGCCCTTGTACGGGTTGTCGAGATCAAGGTCGACCGGCCCGGCCCCATCACCCGTGAGGGCGGCGTGCAGATCGGCCACGAAGACACCGATGTCCACGTACGCCTCCTCCGCCTCAGAGATCGTGGCGCGATCGATCACTCCGAGCGCGGCCGCCGGAAGGGCGCCGCGGATCTGCTCGATGTCACCGGTCAGGCCGGTGAGCGCCTGCGCGCTGAGCAGCCCCAGGTCGGAAATGTCAGACGACTCCTCTGCATCTTCGGGTGCGATCGCGAAGTCGGAGAGGTAGGCGTTCCCTTCGTCGTCGATGAAGACGTTGTCGGGCCGGATGTCTCGATGCGCAACACCGACCCGGCCGGCGATCCGGAGTGCCCCGCCCAGCTGATCGACCATGCGGGCCGCCTGCTGGGTGTCGAGGGCTCGGGCTTCCAACACCCCCGAGAGACTTCCGCCTCGCATGAGTCGCATGACCAGGTAGGCCGCGTCCGGCTCACGCCAGTAGTCGTAGAGCGGCACGATGTGCGGATGCTCCAGGCCGGCCACGAGCTGCGCCTCGGCTTCGAACCGGCGGATGAAGTCGGGGTCGTTGGCGAACTCGGGGGCGATCACCTTGATGGCGACCTCGCGGCCCATCGCCGGCTGATAGGCGCGGTAGGCCGTGCCGTACTCACCCTCGCCAAGCTCCTCCCGAAGTTCGTAGCCCCGAACCGCGAGGCCCGGCGCGACGAGGGGCGAGTTCGACCCGCCGATGCCAGCAGGAGCGAGTGTTGGATCGCCCGTCACCATTCGCTCCTCGAGCCGTCGGAGCGTGGCCGAGGGCTCGATGCCGAGCTCCTGACCGAGTCGGGTGCGGAGCGACTGGTAGGAGCGGAGCGCCTCGGCCTGCCGACCCGCTCGGTGCAGGGCCTGCATGAGCTGGCCGGTCATGCCCTCGCGGAGCGGATGCTGCCGCACGAGCGACTCGAGTTCGGAGACGAGCTCGCGACCCAGCCCTCGAGCGAGGTCGGCGTCGACCCGGGCCTCGACCGCCTCGAGCCGCAATTCATCGAGGCGGGAGATCTCGTCCTGTGCGAACGCTTCGTACGTGAACTCCTCGAACGGGCGACCCTGCCAGAGCGCGAGCGCTTCGCCCAGGACGATCGACGCCGCGGCGGGGTCCTGGTCGGCGAGGGATTGGCCTTCGGCGACGAGGCGCTCGAACCGCAACGCGTCGACCTCGTCGGGGTCGGCCTCGATCAGATAGCCGGGTGCACGGGTGAGGAGGATCGTGCCGTCGGTCCGCTTCTGCCGTTCGGGCTCGAGGGCCTTGCGAAGCCCGGAGATGTAGACCCACAGCGACTTCTGCTTGTCGGCACTTCCATCGTCGACCCACAGCCCATCGATGAGCTGGTCGGTCGAGAAGACCGAATTGGGCTTCGTGAGCAGCATCGCGAGTAGCGATCGCTGCCGGAAGGCCCCGAGATCGACCGGCTCGCCGTTGCGAACCACCTCGAGTTTCCCCAGAACCCTGTATTCCACGCTGCGCCCCGTTCGGTCGACGAATCTCACGTGTCCCCATTGTGGGCGAGGCGACTTGGTTCCTGCTTAAGACCTGTCGACGTCCGATTCTCTAGGGCAGCCCGGCGAGCGCCACGAACAGACCGCAGGCGTTTGCGGGATCGACCAGGAGCGCGCTTTCCCCACTCAGCCTGGTCCCCCGCGACGGCGTCGGCACGCCGTTGTCGACCATCACGCGCTCGGCGACGTCCAGGTGTTCGGCACGACAGAGAACCTGGAAGACACCCGGCCCATTCGCACTCAGCGCGTCGGAGGTGGGACCGGCGCCCCGCGGCTCCGCCACCGCCAAGCCGATGTTCCCGAAATAGAAAACGCTCATCAGCGACATGATGACCGTCCCCATCTCCGGCTCGGGAGCAGGCATGCCCAGCACTTGTTCGAACGTCGCCAACTCGCGGTCGATCGACTCCACGGCGACGTAGATCCGCTCGGGGTTCGACGCGGTGTTCGCGTGGGCGGCGGGACCTCCAACGAATGCCGTCCGTTCAGCAGCTGGATGGTGGTGCTCCACGAATCCGATGGGGATGATCGAGTCCACGACGACGGAACGCCTCGACAGAGACCCGTTGGGCCCATCGATGGGATCGTCGACAGGATCGGACACGGGTACGCCATGTGACTCAAGCCGGCTGATCTCCGCATCGAGATCGTCGGTGCTCAACACGATTCGGCGGATTGCGCCGGACGCCTCGGTCGCCTCGCCAGTCGAGAACTCGAGGTAGAAGTCACCAAACGCCACATGGGCAGCGTCCCGACGATGGGTGACAGCGAAACCAAGGTTCCGATACGTCTCCGCCGCCTCGGAAACGTCCACCACACCAATGACGAGGTGATCGACTGCGGTCAGCACTATGTGCCCTCAGCAGCTCGGAGTGCGGCCCATTCGGCATCGATCTCGGCGAAGATCTGTTCGATCGTACGCGTGCCGTCCACCCAGTCGACCATTCCCCGCCAGAAAGGACCGGGCTCGAAGCTCTCGTTGAATTGACCAATCGCCGCGGGCATGCGATCGGAAGCATCGAACCGGTAGAGATCGAGTCGAACTGCGTCGCGTACGATGTCGGCCATCCGACGACGAACCTCGCACAGCGGTTCCTCGCCCTCGGGACACCTGAAGGAGATCAACGAGAAGCGGCGATTCGCCGGAAGGAACCGCCCGCCCGGCACTGCGGCCCACTGCTCGCCCCAGGTCGGCGATGCAAGGAAACTCATGAACGCCCTGACCTCGGGGCGATCAACGAGGCCGGACGCGAACACGGCGCTTCCGAGCACCGGTGTGGGAACCGACGGATCGATCGGCGGCAACATGAAGAAATCGAGATCGACACCGACTTCGTCGCCTGAACCGACGCTGCGGAACAGAGCGTCACTTCCGTGATGCATCCAACATTTTGGCGTTGGTTCATCCGTTATTGGATCACGTAGCAGCATCGTGAAGATCGCTCGATTCCATTCCTGACGACTTACGGTACTGACGCCATCGGCGACGTATCCGGGCCGAAATACCAGGTCGTCAGCCACCCGTGCCGCCGCCATGACGTCGGGATGGGTGAAGGGGATCTCGCCCTCGTACCAGTCGACGTACGTGTCAGGGCCTGCGGTGCGGAGAACGAGGCTCTCGATGAGATCCGTGCCGGGCCATCCGCTCGCGAAGCCGGACTCGAAACCGAAACACCAGGGCGACCGTCCGTCGGCCACGATCTGGTCGGACAGTTCGAGGAGCTCGTCCCATGTCTGCGGCGTCTCGTATCCCGCCTCTTCGAACGCGGCCTTCGGGTAGAACACCATGCCCTTGAGATCAGCCGCCACCGGCAGCCCCCGGATCGCAGACCGGTCGGTAGCCGCTCCGTCGCCGCGCGCGAAGGTGGCGAGCCCGATCATGTGCTCGCCGAAGTCGGCCCGAATCACCTCGGCGTCGACCACCTGCTCGACATCGAGCGCTCGCGGAACCGCCCAATCCGGCACCCTTGCGAACGATGCCACCACGTCGGGGACATCCAGTTGGCCGGTCGCGATGTTGATCAGGTCCTGGTCGCTGGTGTTGACGAGGTCAACCTCGATCCCGGTTACGTCCGTGAAACGATCCAGTTCGGCGGCGAACCCGGCATCGCCGGCTGTCGGCCCTGAGGCGAAACGGATTCTCGTCCCGGCAAGAGGTCCGTCGGCGCCACCCAGGCCGTAGAAACCGTCGACGCGAGGGTCGAGGCCGTACGGGGTCTCGGGAAACTGCCGCTCTAGATCGGCGGGTAGAGCCGAATGGTCCGCGCACTTGGCGCCGAGCAAGCCTTCACACTCCGAATCGCTGAGCTGGCGTGTGACCAAGGTCTCGGCGAACTCAACAACATCTGCCGGAGGCAGCGCATATACGCCGGCGAGACCGCGGGGACCCGAGCGAACGGCAACCGGGGTCGAGCGACCCACGTCGTATTGCGCGCCGTGCTCCTGGATCGCCCAATGAACTGAATCGACCGCCTCGTCGGTGGCGAAGCCGAGGTCTGCGGTGGCGTGCACGGCCTCGATCGCGTAAAGGAGGGCGAGCTCGACGTCCTCGGTCAGTTGAATCTCGGATTCGGTCACGAGCAACGCCGCCTTCACGAGGCTGTCACTCTCCTCCTGCGCGGCCTCAGCAAGTTCGCGGGCAGCCTCCGCATCCTCACGAGCCGCTTCGGCAGCAACTCGCTCGGAATCTGCGGACTGCCGTTCGACCTCGGCCACCTCACGCGCATCATCGGCCGATCGCCACTGCCAGATGCCGAACACCGCGAGAAGTGCCACGAGAACGCCCGCGACACCAGCAACGGTGAGCTGACGAGAGCGGTGCTGGGCCGCGGCCTCGGCATCGAGCGCCCGTTGTTCGCGATCGCGGTCCTCGTCTTCGACCCGATCCCGTTCGGCCACGCTGGCATCGAGGAACTCCCGCTCGGGATTGGAGAGCGGCAGCGACGTGATGCTCGCCCAACCATGCAGCTGATCGAGCCTGCCCCCACGCAGCAGGTACTCGTCGGAACTCTCGGCGGCCTGCCACTCCTCCATCGCCTGGGCAAGTCGGCGCTGGTTTCGAACGTCGTGGCGGGATGCTTCGATCCACTGCCGAAGCTGACTCCATTCGCTCAGGAGCGCTTCGTGGGAGATCTCGACCGTCGGGCCGCGAGTGACCGGATCGCGATCGAAGCTGAGCAACCGGTGTCGACCAAATGTGTCGAGCACCCCTTCGAGGATCCTGCGATCGCCTGGCAACTGTTCGAGCTCGCGCCGCAGGACTCGGCGGCGAGTGTCGTTCGTCCCCTCCCCCATCGTGACCAGCCGGAGGAACACCTGACGCGCGACCTCACTTGCGTCGGATCCAAGACGTGCGAGGAGTCCATCGGCTCGGGCGACGAGGGCACCGGAAACGCCGCCGAGCTCGCGGTACGAGTCGTGCGTGATACGAGATCCGTCGCGGGCATCGAAGAGCTCCCTGAGCGTGTACTGGAGCAGCGGCAGCGCCCCGGCGCGATCGATGACGTCGTGAACCAGCTCGGCGACCAGGGACGGTTCGAAGCGGACGCCACTCGACGCGATCGGTCCGGTGATCGCCCGTTCCAACTCCTGGGGCGACATCGGTGTGATCACCTCGGTGCCCTCCCGAAGCAACTCCCCCATCCCGCGATGCCGCAGCGGGCGATCGTAGAAGTCGGCCCGCAGCGTCACCACCACGCGGAGACGACTGCGATCGGCCCGCACCGCCATCACCAGCGCGTCGAGGAATTGTTCGGCCGCCGCCGGCTCGACCTGGGTGAACAGCTCCTCGAACTGGTCGACGAGCAACACGAGCTGCGATCCGTCGGCGGGCAGGATCCGGTCGAGGGTTCGATGGATGCCGTTCTCGGCGAGCAAGGTCTCGAGCATCGAGGTCGGCGGATCGACCGCGACCGACATCAGCGCGTCCTCGAGGGCCTCGAACGGGTGGGGCGCCGGGGTCATCTCGACCGTGAACCACGATTCCGACAGCGGTGCCGCTCCGCGCCGTAGGGCTGGTAGGAGTCCCGCCCGGGCGACACTCGATTTGCCGCTGCCACTCGGCCCGACGATGGCGATGAAGCGACCGAGCGCGGTGATGTGCCCGAGGCGATTGACGAGGCGTTCGACCAACCGTTCCCGCCCGTGGAAGTCGTCGACATCGGTGGCACCGAAAGCACGAAGCCCCTTGAACGGGTTGTCCAGTTCGGTATCGGGTGCAGCCGCGGCGGGCTCCGTCGAGAGGAGAGCCTGCTGCATGTCCCGAACGAACGCCCCGATCTCGGTGTACCCGGCAGCGTCGGTGGAGACCGCTCGGTCGATCACCCGTCTCGCGTCAGCCGGCAGCGCCCCGCGTATCTGCTCGATCTCGCCCGTGAGTCCGGTGAGTGCCCGCGTGACAACATCGGCCAGACCGCGGATGTCTTCGCCAGCTCCCACCGACACATCATCAGCTGCGATCCGCCCGAGCCCGTAGAGGTAGGCGTTGCCCTCGTCGTCGACGAGCACCGTCTCCGGCGTGACCTCACGGTGGATGACGTGCGCCCGATGCGCAGCAGCGAGGGCGTCGCCGAGCTGGCCGACGAGACGGTGGACCTCTTCGGCGTCGAGCGCGCGTTGTTCGAGGATGCCGGCGAGTGCTCCGCCCGGGAGCAGACGGGTGACCAGGTACGCGGCGTCGGGCTCCCGCCAGTAGTCGTAGAGCGGCACGAGGTGTGGGCTCTCGAGCGACGCCACGGTCTGAGCCTCGGCCTCGAACCGCCGGATGTAGTCGGGATCGTTGGCGATCTCCGGTCGTACGACCGTGACGACGACCTCGCGCCCGACCGCAGGTTGGAACGCCCGGTAGGCCTCCCCCACCGCGCCATCACCGATCTTCTCCCGCAGCTCGTAGCCGCGCACAGCAAGGCCCGGCTCCGGCGAGCCGACCCGTATTGGTTCCGTGAGCTCGAGTGACGGGTCGCCCGTGACGATCTGCTCCTCGAGGATGCGCAGTCGCGACGACGGTTCGATACCCAGTTCGTCGCCGAGGCGCGCCGAGAGGTGCTGATATGCCCGAAGCGCCTCGGCCTGTCGCCCGGCCCGATTGAGCGCGAGCATCAACTGCCCGGTGAGCCACTCCCGCAGCGGGTGTTCTCGAACGAGGGTCTCCAGCTCCGAGATCAGCTCCGTCGAGAGGCCTCGGGCCAGATCGGCATCGAGCCGAGCCTCGACCGCGCCCAGACGAAGCTCATCGAGTCGGGCAATCTCGTGTTGCGCCCAAGACTCGTACATGAACTCCTCGAACGCGCGGCCTCGCCACAGTGCGAGGGCCTCGCCGAGCACGATCGATGCGGCGCTCGGGTCGGAGTCGGCGAGGAGACGGCCCTCGGTGACCATGTGCTCGAAGCGGTGCGCGTCGATCGACATGGGGTCGGCTTCCACCAGGTACCCCGGCGCACGGGTGAGGAGGACGGTGGCGTCGGTGCGCTTTTCGCGCTCGGGTTCGAGAGCCTTTCGCAGGCCCGACACATATACCCAGAGTGCGTTCTGACGATCGGGGCCGGCGTCGTCGCCCCACAGACCGTCGATGATCGCGTCGGTCGAGAACACCGAGTTCGGATTGGTCAACAAGAGCCCGAGCAGGGCGCGCTGACGGAAGCTTCCGAGATCGACGGGTTCGCCATCTCGTCGCGCTTCCATCTTTCCGAGTACCCGATATTCCATCAGGCGGCCTCCCGCTGCTGGCGATCCTAGAAGTTCGTTGAATTCCGTGCCTTTCCACAGCAAATCGGGGGCGACTTAGAGCTGACTTAAGAGCCCCACAAGTTGGCTCGAAGTCAATCGAAGAGGGCCCGAAGTCGCTCTCACGACCGTGTCTTCATGACACGGAACGCACACCTCCTCTCCCTCCTCCTCACCGCTCTTATGCTCGGCGGAATACCCGCCGATTCCGGATCGCCAACGACCGAACCAGCGGCGGCTTCGGTTGGCCCGGTACTCGGCGAACTCACCCCTCACACAAAGCAGCAGGCCGAGATCGTGGCCGCGGCAACCGGGTTGTTCACCGAGGCCGGGCTGATGATCGACACCGAGGTCGTGGCCAGCTTCCACGACTCCACCGACGACTGCGCCGGGAACCTCGGCTACTGGATGGACGAGGACGGCGTCGACCGGGTGCGGGTCTGCTGGACCCACGACGACGAGGGCGTCGAGGCGATCGTGCAGACCCAGGCCCTCGTGCACGAACTGGCCCACGCCTGGGTGCACCGCAGCACGACCGAATCGACGAGGGCAGCCTTCATCGAGTTCTCCGGCTCCACCTCGTGGAACGCCGCCGACAGCGAGTGGAACGATCGGGCGACCGAACGTGCCGCCGACCTGATCACCTGGGCGATCCTCGACCCGGCCGTGCTCTTCGTCGAGTTCGAGGGCGAGTCGTGTCACCGCTGGGCGGCCGCCTACGAGCTGCTCACATCCCAGACCGCACCCACCGCCATCGCCGATTCGTGTGCATGAAGAGAACATGAAGGCACGCTTCACCGCCGATTCATGAAGCGATCCGTACAACGGTGCGCATGGATACGCATGCAGCTCAGGTGGCGCACATACTTCGGCGGACCAGCTTCGGGATCCGTCCCCGCGTGGTTCGCTCCCATTCGACAAACGACATCCACGACCTGATTGACGAGCGGCTCGCCGACGAAGGGTGGGCGCTCGACAAAGACCAGGCCGAGGAACGCGACCTCGAAGACGTGGAGTACGACACCCTCCAGCGGGAATGGCTCGAGCGCATGTTGTCGCCGGAGGCTGGTCTGCACGAACGCATGGTCTGGTACTGGCACGACCACTTCACGACCAGCCGCCACGAGACGAGCGATCGAGAGATGTGGCGCCAGCACCACTTGGTACGCCGGCACGCGCTCGGCAACTTCCGCGACCTAGCTCGGGGCATGCTCACCGACGGAGCGATGCTCCACTACCTCGACGGCGCCGGCTCTCGTGGCGACGCACCCAACGAGAACCTGAGCCGCGAGTTCCTCGAGCTGTTCACCGCCGGACGCAACGCCGGCTACACCGAGGACGACGTTCGTGCGGGTGCGCGGATCCTGTCGGGGTGGTGGGTCGATTGGGACACGGGTGAGGTCGGATTCTCGTCGGAGGATTCGTACAACCGCCCGGTCACCTTCCTGGGAGTGCGTAGGCGGTGGACGATCGACCAGTACCTCGACGCCGTGCTCGCTCTCCCCTCGGTGGCCGAGCACGTTGCGTCGCGGATCCACGCCCATTTCGTGGCGATCCCCCTGACCGAAACCCGCCGAGCCGAGCTCGGGTCCGTCCTGCGCTCAAACGACTGGGAGATTCGGCCGTTGATGGCCGAGATCCTGCACGGCGACGACTTCCTCGCCGCCGCCGGCTCCCGCACCCGCCAGCCGGTCGAATGGCTCATCGGCGCCGCGATGGCCTTCGACTTCGACTCACTCGACGAACTCGAGTTCGAACTGTGGCAGCTCCAGGCCGCGGGCCAGAGCCCGTTCGAACCACCGAACGTGGCCGGGTGGGCCGAGGATGATCGATGGAGCTCGGCCACGCAGGTGATGGCGCGGGCCAACACGCTCCTGAACTGGGAAGTTCCAACCCACCTCATCGATTCGGTCGAGCCGACCGTCGACGCCGTGCTGGAACACACGGGTCTCCACGACGTGAGCGGCGAGACTCGCCAGGCACTGAATCGCGCCATCGACACCCAGACCGAATACGACCGGGGACTCGAGGTGCTGCTCGTGCTCACCCTGCTCTCTCCCGAGTTCGCGACCATCTAGGAGCCGATCGTCATGACCCACGACTACACAACCCCCGATGAGCCTTCGGAGCTCTCTGTCCACGAAGGCCCAACCAATCGTTCACGACGGAAGTTTCTGGGGTTTGCCGCGGCGGGCGTTGCGACGGCGGGCGGGACGGCGTTCGCACTGCGAGGCGACGGCGATGTCCCCGCCGTCAGCGCCGACGGGAACGCCCCAGCGGGACCGACCACCACGACCACGCCACTCAAGGCGACCGCCGACTACGCCGCTCGCACGTTGGTGGTGGTCGAGCTCGCCGGCGGCAACGACGGCCTGGCGACCGTGGTGCCGCGCAACGCGGGAGTCCTCTACGACCGGAGACCGTCGGTGCATGTTCCCGACGAGGAGCTGCTCGATTTCACCGATGAGTTCGGATGGAACCCAAACCTCGAGCGCTTGTCGAGCCACGGCGTCGCCGCCCTCATGGGTGTGGGGACGCTCGAGCAACCCGACGGCTCGCACTTCGAGATGGAACGGCGCTGGTGGTCGGGACAATCTTCTGGGACCGACCTGCCGGCGACCGGGTTCCTCGGGCGGCTGTGCGATCAACTCGAAGATGGGCAACCAGTTACGGGCGTGTCGCTCGGCTCGGGCGCAACACCAGCGCTCCTCTCGGAGAAGGCGGTCACGATGGGGCTGACCGACCCCGGCTCGGGATGGTTCCTCGAAACCGACGACCCCTGGTTCGCCACGATGCGGCGCGGTCTCCGCGACATGGCCGTGGGCGCCGGGCCAGCTGGGCCCATCCCGTCGGCCCGGCGAGGGTTGTCGGACACGCTCGCGTTCGCCGAATCGCTGAACCGGATCGACACCGAATCGATTCGGGACCGCTTTCCGAACAGCGACCTCGGCTGGCAGTTCGGCCTGGCCGCGCAACTCGTGAGCCTCGACGCAGGAATCCGCATCGTCCACATCGCACACGGCGGCTTCGACACCCACTCGGGTCAGCGCGGCGATCACGACTATCTGCTGATGGAACTGAGTGACGCCATGGGCGCCTTCCTCGAGGACATCGGTGACAAGCGACGGGGCGACTCCACGCTCGTGTGCACGACGAGCGAGTTCGGCCGCCGCGTCCACGACAACGACGGCGGCACCGACCATGGAGCGGCCTCACTCGCACTGTTGGCCGGCCCGGTGGAGGCGGGCATCCACGGCGAGGTGCCATCCTTGACGCAACTCGATGACGACAATCTGGTCGCCACCACCGACTTCGAGCAGTACTACGCCACCCTGTCGGAGACGTGGTTCGGTGTGCCGGCGAGCGAGCTTCTCGACTCCAACGTCAATCCCGTCGACGGGCTGATCACCGCCTGACCTTTGCAGCGACCACACTGGTCCGGATGAAGGGCAGAGGTCGGCGGTGGATGATGACGGTCGCGGCGACCTGTGTGCTGATCGCGTCGGCGTGCAGCTCGGACGGCGACGCTGCGTCGACCGAAGATCTGGCTCCCACGAATACAACGACGACCACGAGCGCGGCCACGACCCAGGCACCAACCACCTCCGAGGCCGCGTCCACGACCAGCGGAGCCTCCGAGGACCGCACCACATCGACCAGTGCCGAGGCGCTCGCCATCGATCCGGTGGAGGGGGGCGAGACTGCCGGCGACCCCTACTACCCGCATGTCGGCAACACCGGATACGACGTTCTTCACTACGACCTCGACCTGATCGTCGACATCGAGGGCGGCGACCTGGTGGACGCGGTCGCCACCATCGATCTGACCACAACCGACGACCTCAGCCGCTTCTCGTTCGATCTCGTTCGGCTCGACGTGTCGACCGTCGAGATCGATGGCATACCCGCCGAGTTCGATCAGGTCGACGACAAGTTGCGTGTTTTCCCCGACGAGCCGCTCGTCGCCAGCACCGAGCACGTCGTGGTGGTCGAATACGCAGGGACGCCGAGCATCGTTAACTCGGGCACCCGACTCGGCCTGATCGGTTGGTTCGATGCCGGGCCCGTGAGTTTCGTTGCCGCCGAGCCCGATGGTGCTCGAACCTGGTTCCCGGTCAACGACCACCCGACCGACAAGGCGACGTACTCCATCACACTCGACGTGCCCGACACGCTGACCGGGATCGCGAACGGCGAGCTCGCCGAGTCCGACGTCGTCGACGGGCGACGCGTGACCCGGTGGGAGATGACCGATCCGATGGCCTCGTATCTCGCAACCATTGCGGTCGGCGACTACACCATCGTCGATTCCGAGCCGGGCGCCGGGATCGATGTGGTCGACGCCGTACCGACCCGCCTTCTCGATGTGTTCGACGGTGACTTCGACCAGACCGACGAGATGCTCGAAGTGTTCATCGACCTGTTCGGCCCGTACCCATTCGACGAATACGGCGTGGTCATCGCCGACACCGAGTTCGGATTCGCCCTCGAGACCCAGGGACGAAGCCTGTTCAGCGCGAGCTTTGTGGACGGCGACGGATCGATCGAACGGATCGTCGCGCACGAGCTCGGCCATCAATGGTTCGGGAACTCGGTCAGCCCGGAAACATGGCAGGACATTTGGCTGAACGAGGGCTTCGCCACCTACGCCGAGGATCTCTGGATGGAGTTTGGTCGGGGCGAATCGCTCGACGAACTCGAAGACCGCATCGAACGTCGTGCGTCGAACGCGCAGATACCGGCCCCTGGCGACCCCGGCGCAAGCGAGTTGTTCGCCCCCAGCGTGTACCGCCGCGGAGGCGCCACGATGCATGCGCTGCGGCTCGAGGTCGGCGACGATGCGTTCTTCGAGATCCTGCGCAGCTGGGTCGAGCGCTTCGGCGGCGGCACCGCCTCGACCGCCGACTTCGTCGCCCTCAGCGAGGAGATCTCCGGCCAGGATCTCGACGACCTCTTCGACGCCTGGCTGGGCGACGGCCCGATCCCCGGCTTCGAATAGCCCTGGGGTCAGACCCCCTTCGCCGAAATTTGCTCTGACCCCTTTTTGCCAGAAGGGGTCAGACCCCGCCGGGTGTCGTACCCTCGCGGCCCATGCGCATCGAGTTGCTCGACACCCGCATCGTCGAGCTTTCGCTTCCCCGCCCGATCGGCACGGCCATCCACAGGATGGACTCGGTCGGCTGTGTACTGCTCACGGTGCGCACGAGCGATGGCGCCGAGGGTGAGGCGTTCGCGTTCACGCTGAACGGTGATCGAATCGCCGCGTTCGACGAGATGATCCGAGGGATGTCGCCGTACGTGATCGGCGCCGACGTGAGAGACGTGGAACGGGTGTGGGCCGACATCTGGGCCGCTGCGAACCCGACCGGTTGGAAAGGCGTCACGATCGCCGCACTGTCGACCATCGACGTGGCGATGTGGGATGCGTTTGGCCACATCGTTGGGCAGCCGCTGGCGAAGCTGTTCGGCGGCGCGCGCGACCGCGTCGACACCTACGCGAGCAGCGGCCTCTGGCTGTCGCAGTCGATCGAGGAGCTCACTTCCGAGGCTGCCGGATTCATCGACCTGGGCTTCCGGGGCATGAAGATCCGGGTGGGCAGCCCGAAGCCGCAGACCGATGTCGAACGGGTGGCGGCGGTGCGCTCGGTGATCGGCCCCGACGTCGCCCTCTACGCCGACGTCAACCAGGGCCTCTCCCCCAAGGGGGCGATCGCACTCGGCCACGCGCTCGAACCATTCGACCTCGCATGGATCGAGGAGCCGGTTTCCGCGCACGACCTCCAGGGTCACGCGCGGGTGCGAGATGCCCTGACCACACCCGTCGCTTCGGGCGAGACCGAATACTCCCGTTTCGGCATGAACGCCATGCTCGAGGCTGGTTCCGTCGACGTGCTCATGCCCGACCTGCAGCGCATCGGCGGGTTCACCGAGTTCCGGCGCACGGCCGCAATTGCCTCGGTCCACCACGTGCCCATCTCGAGCCACTTCTTCACCGAGTACAGCCTCTCGATGGCGGGCTCGCTCGAGAACTGTGCCCTGGTCGAGCACATCGATTGGTTCGCTCCGCTCTTCGACGAAACGCCTCAGCTCGTCGACGGCCAACTGCTCGTCCCAACCAGCCCGGGCACCGGCTTCCGCTTCTCGACGTAACGAAACCGGAAACTGGGCCTTTTCGATCGATTACGGATGTAATCCTCAGGTGGGCCACGCGCTCTGCCGTTTAGAGAGCCAGACAAATGAAAACGGCCACAGCAGGCGGGATTCTCGCTGTGGCCCTGGCGGCACTGATAGTTCTTGGCGGAACATCGGCGGAAACTTGCCCGGGTCCTTGCGGAACCCCGCTGGAGACACAGACAACTGAACTCGCGCCCTCCGTGCTCGCTCTCACGGTGACGCCGCCGCGTGCGTCTGCTTTGGAAGCCGAAGCGCATGCGTCGAGGCGTGCGAGAACACCGAGGGAACCTCGCCGGCCGACCGCGACGTCGGTCGTCGCGGTACTCGGCGCACACGAATCGAGAGCGGGGCGTATTGATGTCGTAGCTGTGGTCGCGCCTGGGGAGTTGGGTGAGGGCGACGTCGCTCCACCCTCCGCGGCCACGCCCCCTCCTGCCGTCGACGGTCCGATGCCCATCTCCGAACGATGTGGTCTGCACGTGGTGGTGGACCCCGCGCTGGGGCAGGTGGCAGGCACCGCGTTCGATGTGTTGAACGCGGCGATGCCCATGGTCGAACTTCGTGCTGCCGCCGTCGGCCCGGTCTCGATCGCGTTCGGAGGCGAGTGGCCCTCCGATCCGGCTCCACTGGCGTGGACGTCACCCGATCGTCGAACCGTTCTCGTCAATCCGGATCATCCGGCCACGGCGAACGATTCCGCACTCGCCGAGGTGATCGCCCACGAGTTCGGTCACGTCCTTCTGGGCGGCCAGCACACGACCGACGGCACGCTGCTCGACCCCCAGCTCGACGGCGTGATCACGATCGGCGACGCGGACCGGGCGGCCCTCCGCTCGATGACATGTTCGGGGATCGGCCTCTCCGCCGATGTCGATGGGGCTGCCTCCGGGTAGCCCACAAGATCGGACGCCGGGGTTTTCCGCCTCTGGCGTTCGTAGGCGAGGTCCGGGTCCGGCGTCGAGTCGCCGCCACGCTGGGCTCGGATCTCCGCCGTCACTACGTGTCGGGCTCGGCCCGACATCCGCGGACACCAACATGGTCGCTCCGCGAGGCTTCGCTCCCGAGCTACTCCTCGACACTTCCGGTCGAGATCCCCCCAACCGACACTTCCGGTCGAGCGGGAACGCCTCAACACGTAACGTGCGGGACAGGAGGTCGCCATGATCGTCGCGATTCGCAATGGCAACATGCTCGACACAGAGTCGATGGAGCTCGTTGGTGAGAGGACGATCGTGATCGAACACGACGCGATCGTCGATGTTCTCGATGGAGGCGCGGCGGTCGATGCCGACGTCGAGATCGACGCCAGCGGCGGCTACCTGATCCCCGGGTTCATCGATGCCCACTTCCACCACTTCATCGTGACAATGGATTTCGCCAGGCTGTTTCGAATGTCGCCCATCGAGGTGGGCATCTCGATGGCCCGCCTGAGTGCGGCTGCGGTACACCGCGGGTTCACGACCGTGCGCGACACGGGAGGCGACGTACAGCCCTTGATCAGCGCAATCGAGTCGGGAGCAGCCACCGGACCACGAATCGTGCGGGCCGGGCGCGTGATCAGCCAGACCGGAGGTCACGGCGACTTCCGGCCGACCGATGTACCGATCGCCACATGCGGCTGCCAGATCGACGGCGACGACAACAGTCACGTGGTCGACGGTCCCGATGCCTGTCGAAAGGCCGCACGCCACGAGCTGCGCGCCGGTTCCGACTTCCTCAAGATCATGGCGTCCGGTGGCGTCGCGTCTCCCTCCGATCCCTTCGACTGCGTGCAGTTCACCCCCGAGGAGATCACGGCGATCACCACCGAGACCGACCATCGCAAGACCTACACCACCGCTCACGCCTACATGCCCGACGCCATCCGCCAGGCGATCGACAACGGCGTTCGCTGTATCGAACACGGCAACGGGATCGACGCCGAGACCGCCGCGCGCTGCGCCGAGCTCGGAGTCGTGACGGTACCGACGCTCATCACCTACAAAGCGATGGAGGAGATGGGCGCCAAGCTCGGTATTCCCCAGGTCAGCCTGGACAAAAACGATGGCGTGTTCGAGATGGGTCAGCGCTCGATCGAGATCATGAAGAATGCGGGCGTCGAGCTGGGCCTCGGGTCCGACCTGTTGGGCGAAGCCCAACCCTGGCAGAACCGCGAGTTCGCGATCAGGGTCGAGCTCGAGCCGGCTCGCGACGTTCTTCGATCGATGTATGTCACCAACGCACGGTTGTGCCACCTGGAAGGCAGGGTCGGCGTTCTCAAGCCAGGCGCGTTCGGGGACGTGCTGGTGACCGATGTGAATCCGATCGATGATCTCGCGACGCTTCAGCATCCCGACGCGCACCTCACAGCGATTGTGCACCGAGGCGTACCGGTTCGAGTGCCGTAGCCGGACGCCAGTCTCGTTGTGCCGCGCCAACTACTCACGCACCTCAAGTGAGCCGACTACTCACGCACCTCAAGTGATGAGATGAACTCGGCGGTGTACTGCTCCCACAGCTCGATGGCCTGCGGCGTCGTGCCGGGACGGTCGACGGAAGTGCTGAAGTCATACAAGACGTCGACGTCTTCGGGATGAGTGGCACGAACCCAGTCGAGTACCACCTCCCAAACGGTCGGGGAGAACACCTCAATTGCGAAGTCGTGGGTCAGCCCCGTGATCCGGCCGTCGTCGATCACGAGGTCGAAGTCGCTTCCGGTGAACGGCCCAACGCCCAATGCCTCGGACCACGCGTTCTGCATCTCGTACGTACACGTGACCTCGCTCGGCGGCCCAACGACCGCTGCGGTGCACCTCGGTTCGCGGAACCTCCAGGCCGTGACACGTTCGAAATCTGCCTGAGAGACGTATTCCTCCGGGGCATCGACGAACCCGGCGATCGTTGCGTCGGCCGCAAACAGGTCCCGAACCGCCCCACCATCCCACGCGTCACGGGCCTCCATGAAATCGATCGCGGTTCGCACAGCAACGAACTCGAGCGTGCGCTCTTCCCACAGCTCGACGGCCGCAGGCGAGATGCTCGCGCCCGATCCGCGTCCGTCGTACAGCACCGGAAAGTCATCGGGATGGGTCGTGCGTATCCAACCCGAAACGAGGTTCCAAACCCGACCAAAATCCGAGGTGTCAACGATGTTGGCCACGTGTGTGATCCGACTGCCGTCGATCGTGAGATTCATGGTGTTTCCGGGGAACGGCCCATCGTGAAGCGCACGCGACCACGCATTCTCGAGCGTGTACGAGCACGCGATGTCCGTCGGCGGCCCAATCGTCGTCTCGAGACACTCGACGTCGAGCGCTCGCCGTCCCGTTGCCCGGCCCCACGCCGTATCCCCTACAAGATCTTCCGGCGAGCTTTGGGCTCCATCGATGAACACGTTGTCGGCGAGAAGTTCGCGAACGGCGTCGCCGTCCCATCGATCGCGCGCCGCCATGAACGCCTCGGCGATGCCGAGAGCGTCCTCCGAGCCGGCACCATCGACCTCATCAGTGACATCGACGTCATCGGTGATGGTCGGGCCGTCCTCTGAGCCGTCGCTCAGTGCGAACCACAACCCGCCGATGAGCACGATCGCCGCCGCTGCCACGAGCAACAGAACGTTTCTGGGTCGATTGACCATGTGACCCTCCTCCTCGAGTGTCATCACCCCGATGTGACCGTCCGACCCTTCGATGGCGGCTCCACGCGACCGCTCGGGTCGCGAAAGCAGGTCGATCTCGGTCTCGAGCCGTTGCAGGAGCTCCGCCTCGAATTCGGGCGTTGGCGCGAGAACGCCGTGTCGATCGAACAGTTCGTCGAAGTCCGAGTCATGCATCGATCGTTCCTCCATACATGAGACGAAAGGCGGCCCGAGCCCGGGACAGCAGCGATGCGACGCCATCCTCGCTTCGGCTCATGTGCGCAGCGATCTGGCCGATCGACAGACCGTCGAGATGCTTCATCACGAGCACGATTCGCTGATCGGCGCTCAAGCCGGACAGCGCCTCCTCGATGCGCCGACGTTCGAACACCAGGTCGGTCTCGTCGACGTCGGGCACCAGCGCGAGCTGGTCACCGAGGCGTTCGGCCCGACGCGCCTGACTGGCCTCACGCCTCCAATGATCGACGAGCCGACGTCGTGCAACCGTCTTCAACCACGGCACGGTGACGTCTGCCGCCAATCCGTTGTGCACGTGGCGCGTAGCATGCAGATACGTCTCTGCGGTCAGGTCCTCGGCGAGGGCCCGGTTCCCGGCCGTGTGCATCATGAGGTAGCCGAAGACGTGAGGGAGCGTGGTCTGGTAGATCGATCGCAGATCGTCTTCCATCTTCGAGCTTTCCGAGTGCGATGGTCGCGTCCTCACACCCACCTATCGCTGGCTACGTCTCAAACCTGTCACGGCAAATGGACGAAATCGCCTCAGCTGTCGATTCGGGCGAGGAGCTCGACCGCCCGTTCCAGGACAGCTGACGTCGCAGCGCGATCGTGACTGGGCAGCGAATCGTCGCAGAACAGGTGCTGGTCGCCGGGATACAGGAACAGCTCGGAGCGGCTCGTGCTCGCCACGAGTGCTCGCGCGGCGTCGATGTCGCCATCGTCGACGAACCAGGGGTCGGCTTCCATGGCATGCACCTGTACGGGTACGTGTTCGGGCCAGCGGTCGCTGAACTCGCTGACCGGGACACACGAATGGAGAAGCAGAGCACCGACCGCCAGCCGGTGCGTCTGAGCCAGCTTCTGGGCGGGAAGCACGCCGAGCGACATTCCGGCGAACACGGTTGGCTCATCCAGCTCGGCACATTCCTGTTCGCCGCGAGCGATCAGTTCACCGAAGCCGATCTCGCTTGCGAAGGCGACTCCAGCTTCGAGGTCATCGAATACATTCCCGTCGAAGAGATCCGGCACCGCAACGACATGCCCCTCGATTCGAAGGCGTTCGGCGAAGGACTCCACGCCGGTTGTCACGCCCATCGCATGGTGGAAGAGGACGATGTGCGCCACGGCTCCTTTCTACGCCAGACGGGACGTCGGCGCTACGCGTCGGTTCGCGGCGAAGCGCTGCGCAAGACCGGGGTGCCGTTCTGCACGCCTCAAGCGGGTGGCGCTCAGCGCCGACACCGAGATCGTGAGCTTCGACATCTACTTCGTGCCCCGCGACCGACCTTTCACCGAATCGCTCGATGCCATTGAGGAGGCCGCGATCGCGACCGAGTACGCCACTCTGGGCGACGCCGACCGCGAACAATGGGGGGCCATCGTCGACGCGCTCGCCGAGACATGGCCCGGCGCCGAGCAGCACGAAGGGTCCGGTCATCGGGAGATGAGCGATCTCGAACGCGGGGCGCAACTATCGATGGCGCCCGGAGAGCTGGCATTGTCCGTGGCTTACTGGCACAGCGGGGACGGTGCGCAGGACGTCGATCGATGGCTGCGAGAGGTTGTCGCCACGATCGAAGGGGTCACGGGTCTGGTCGGCTACGACCCGCAGGCCGACGCAGCCTTCCTGGATGGCGACCAGGGTTCGGCGGCCGCCACGATGGACTACGTGTCCGAGCGCATAGCCGCGATCGCCTCGCCGCCTCGCAAGGGCTGGTTGCGCCGCTTCCTCGACCGGGGCTGAGCCACTCGCAGGCATCCACACGTTGGAGTTGCGCAGCAACTCCCAAGCAACCCGGAGGGTTGCCGTTGGCTGTCACACCCCCTTCGTATGGTTTGGGTATGGCGATAGCGGAGTTGTTGAGGCTGGATGAGGGGTCGGATCTCGACCCGCACGCGCCCGCCAACACGGCGTTCGCCGACGTGATAGCCGAACTGGTTGCCCTACCGGTCGACGCGGCGATCAGCCAGGGCGCCAAGTTCCAGAACCGATTGGCGGCGTTGGAGGCCGAACTACTCGCCGCCCACCTATCTGAGGGTGGGTCCAAGCGAGAGGTCGAAAACCGGGTCGGCCGCGGCTCGAAGACCACGAAGAAGGACGCCGCCAAGAAAGCGAAACGGGCCGACGCGGTGAAAGAGAACCCGGAGTTGGCCCACGACCTCGCCGAAGGCCAGCTGGGTCCCGAGCAATTGGATGCCATCGCCGATGCGGCTTCCCGGTCCGACGGAGAAGCCGCGAAAGACCAGAACCTCATCAATCGGGTGAAGAACGGTTCGCCCGACGACGCGGTGAGGTTGACCCGCGAGTGGCTCGACGATCATCAGACCGACGACGACCACGAACAACGCCGGACCCGTCAACTCCGGCAACGGCTGGTCAAGAAGTATCAGAACGCCCGAGGCAATCACGTCATCCACGCCGAAGGCGACGACGAAACCGTCGACGAAATCTGGAAAACACTGTCAGCGAAAGCCGACGGGCTGTATCGGGCCGACGGCGGCCGTAACACGGCCGCCAACGATCATCGCCGGACCCGCAACCAACGCCTCTACGACGCCCTCCACCAGCTCACTACCCGCAGCGGGGATGGCCGTTCAGGATCCATCGGTGCTTCGCCGGTCGTGCACATCGGCATCGCTGTCGACGACCACGACGCGGCATCAATTCGTGGTCACCGGGGAAACGGTTCGGTCCTCCCAACGACTGTGATGGACCGCTACCTGTGCACCGGCACCTTCATCGGGAGCCTCTTCGACACGAACGGCCAGATCCTGTGGCACGGCCGACGCCACCGACACGCAACATCGGCCCAACACTCCGCCCTCATCGCCCGCGACAAGGGCTGCGTCCTCTGCGGCGCCGACCCCTCCGAATGTGTCGCCCACCATGCGATGCCCTGGAACGCCCCGGGCAAAGGCAAAACCGACATCGAAGAACTCGCCCTCGTCTGCACCGACTGCCACCACCACATCCACGACAACAAACTCACGGCCTACCACGACCTCAAACAGAGGCGCTGGCGACTACGACCCTCCACCCCCAACGAAATCCCCCCAACCCGAACTGGAACGAGAACCCGAGACGGCCCGCGAGAAAAATGACGCCATCCATCTCGAGCCCATGCCCATCGATAACCCGTGAAGTGATGGCGCAGCCACCGATCGTGGCGTTCGCGGGGTCCAAGTGACCCGCGCTCCGCTGATCTGTGAGTCCACGCCGCTACGGTCGGGGGGTCCCTTCCCCCAGAGCAGGTAGACCCCCAATTCCATGCCCGAACAACCCGGTCTGTTCTCCGACAACTTCGCCGCCGAGGTGATCGAAACCCCGGTCGCCGATGAGATGAGCGAGAGCTTCCTCGCCTATTCACTGTCGGTCATCACCGCCCGCGCCATCCCCGACGTGCGCGATGGCCTCAAGCCCGTTCAGCGGCGCATTCTGTACTCGATGCTGCAACAAGGCATCCGACCCGACGGCGATTTCCGGAAGTGCGCCGGTGTGGTCGGCGACACGATGGGTAAGTACCACCCGCATGGCGACTCGGCGATCTACGAGACGCTCGTGCGCATGGGGCAGGACTTCACTCGCAACGTCACGTTCATCACGCCGCAGGGAAACTTCGGCACGCTCGACGATCCGCCCGCCGCCTACCGCTACACCGAGTGCAAGCTCTCGCCGGCCGCCATGGCCATGGTGCGCGAGATCGGCGAGGACACCGTCGAGTACCGGCCCACGTTCGACGGTCTCCGCGACGAGCCCGAGGTGCTGCCGGGCCTGATCCCGAACCTGCTGGTGAACGGCACGACCGGCATCGCCGTCGGCATGGCCACCAACATGCCCACCCACAACCTGCGCGAGGTCTACGACGCCATCGAACTTGTGATGACCAAGCGCCGGCCCAAGCCCACCACTGAACAGCTCATGAAGGTTCTGCCGGGCCCCGACTTCCCGTCGGGTGGAATCGTGGTCGACGACGGACTGCGCGAGGCCTACGAAACCGGCCGCGGAACGTTCCGGGTGCGAGCCAAGGCCGAAACGATCAAACTCACCCGCTCCCGCCAGGCGCTCGTGATCACCGAACTGCCCTACATGGTCGGCCCCGAGAAGATCATCACCCGCATCAACGAGTTGGCGTCGGTGGGCAAACTTCCGGGCGTCGACGAGCGCGAGGGTGCGAAGAACCTGTCCGACAAGACCGCGGGTATGCGCATCCAAATCGACCTGCGGCCGGGCGCCAACAGCCAAGCCGTTCTCGCCAACCTGTATCGGCTCACACCGCTCGAGGAGACCTTCGGCGTCAACAACGTGGTGCTGGTGAATGGCGTGCCCACCACCGTGGGGGTTTGGGAGTTGTGCCACCGCTACGTCGAGCACCGTCTCGACGTGATCGTGCGGCGTACCCGTTTCCGCCTGGAGAAGTGGGAGGCCCGCCTCCACATCGTGGCCGGTTTGCTCATCGCCCTCGACAACATCGATCGGGTCATTCAGATCATCCGGGGTTCGAGCGACGGCGCCACCGCCAAGGCGCTTCTCATCGAGGAGTTCGATCTCTCCGAGGTACAGGCCGAACACATCCTCGACATGCGGCTACGAAAGCTCACGGCCCTCGAGGTGCAGAAACTCGAAGATGAGGCAGACGAGCTCGAGGCAAAGATCACCGACGCCCAGAAGCTCCTGGCCTCCGAACAACGCCAGCGCACCCTCGTGTTGAAGGAGCTGAAGGAAGCGGTCGACGAGTACGGCACCGACCGCCGCACCGAAATCCGCTCCGACGATGAATACGCCGCCATCGATCTCACGTCACTCGAGACCAACGGCGACGACGACGTTCCCGACGTGCCGTGCGTGCTCACACTGTCGACCAGCGGAATGGCCGGCCGAGCGCCCACCGAGGGGGCGAAGCGGGCGACCCCCGGCCGCCACGACATCCTGGTGGCGTCGCGCATCGCATCGACCCGGTCGCCGGTGTTCGCCATCACCTCCGACGGCAACGCGCGCATGGCCCACGCCCTCGAACTGAACGAGGTCGGCGGCCGTAGCCGGGGTACCGAGGTGCGCAAGGCCTTCGGCACCAACAAGGGTGAAGAGGTGCTCACGATCGTGGCGCCGGGCACCGACGCTGCCGAATCGCTCGTGCTCGTCACCGCCAACGGCGTGGCCAAACGCCTCAACCCCGACGAGATCGCCGGTACTCGCTCCGGCACCACCATCATCAAGCTCAAACCCAACGACAGCCTCGCCGCCGCGTTCACCGCCCCCGAGGGAACCGACGTGGCGATCGTCGCCTCAGACGGGCAGGTCCTGCGCACCACGATCGACTCGATCAGCGTGCAGGGTCGTAACGCGGCCGGTGTGAGCGGCATGAAGCTGCGCGATGGTGCCACCGTCATCGGCGCCGGCGTGATCATCGGCGACGAAGCGATCGTCACCGTCACCGACAGGGGTACCGCCAAGGTCACGCCCGCATCCGAGTTCGAGAGCAAGGGCCGCGGCGGCGTGGGGGTGCGCATCACCCGGTTCACCGACGAGAAGTCGCTCCGGTACGCGAGCATCTGCGGCCTCGAAGACCTGCTCGCCATCGTCGGCTCCGACGACGACCCCACGAAACCCGCCCCCGATCCGGTTCCCGTCACCCTCGAGCCCACGAAACGCGACCTCGTGAGCACAGCCACCGACCAGCCGATCCTGGCCGTGGGCCCGGCCCGCTGGTGATGGAGGAGAACATGAGCACCGCAACCCAATCCCGCGCCCGCAACAAAGCAAAGGCCAACGGCTACGACGCCGACTCGATCGAGACACTCGAGGGGCTCGAGGCCGTTCGAAAGCGACCGGGCATGTACATCGGTGGCACTGGGTCGCCCGGGCTCATGCACCTGTTGTGGGAGCTGATCGACAACGCCGTCGACGAGGCTGCGGCCGGCGAGGCCAATCGCATCTTCGTCACGTTCCACCGCGATGGCTCTCTCGAGGTCACCGACAACGGCCGCGGCATTCCGGTGGGCAAACATCCGAAGCGCAAGGTGTCGGCCCTCGAAGTCGTGCTCACCGAGCTGCATGCCGGCGGCAAGTTCGGCGGTGGCGCGTACAGCTCGTCTGGCGGCCTGCATGGCGTTGGTGCGTCCGTCGTGAACGCGCTGTCTCGCAAGCTCACGGTCGAGGTCGACCGAGAAGGCCACACGTGGGCGCTCGACTTCAACGAGCGGGTCGCCGGCCACTTCTCCGGCTCCCGATTCTCGAAGGGGCACGAGCTGAAAAAGATCGCTCGTACCAAGAAGACCGGCACCCGCATCCGCTTCTGGCCCGACACCGACATCTTCGACCCCGAGGCCGCCATCGACTGGGACGAGGTCGAACGCCGGGTCAAGCTCGCCTGTTTCCTCGTACCCGGCCTCCGTATCACGGTCGAAGACAAGCGCACCGGCTCGAAGCGAGCACCGGTCGAGTTCCTGAGTCGCGGCGGTTTGAAGGACCTGGTCAACGACCTCACCGGCGAGGCCGACACCGTCACCGACGTGATCACGCTGTCGGGCATCGACCACTTCAACGAGAAGGTGCCGGTCAACGGCAAGATGACTCTGGTCGACCGCGAATGCACGGTCGATATCGCGATGCGATGGGTGAACGGCTTCGACACAAAGATCGTGAGTTTCGTGAACACGATTCCCACGGGCCAGGGCGGCACCCACCTGGCCGGCTACGACAAGTCGCTCACGCGCGCCGCCAACGATGTGCTGCTCAAAGACATGCGCAAGCTGGCCAAGCTCGCAAAGTCGAACAAACACCGCGCCAGCCGCGACGACGTTCAGGAGGGCCTGGTCGCCGTCGTCAAGGTCACGTTCCCCGAACCGCAGTTCCGCGGCCAGACCAAACAGGAGCTGGGCACGCCCGGTGTCGAGAAGATCGTCTACGACGTGGTCAAACAGGGCATGACCGACTGGTTCAACGGTGTCGGATCCAAGAAGACCCACGTGAACGGCCTACGCGACAAGATCGCCACGGCCGTCATCAATCGCGTCAGTACCAAGCAGGCCCTCGACAACAAGCGCAAGGTCGCCAGCCTCGGGAGCACCGGTATGCCCGGCAAGCTCGCCGACTGCCGCACGCACGGTCCCGACTCCGAACTCCTCATCGTGGAGGGCGACTCGGCCGCGGGGCCCGCCAAGCAGGGCCGCAACGCCGAGTACATGGCGGTGCTCCCGCTTCGGGGCAAGGTTGTGAACGCCGGCAAAGCGACGCTCAAACAAGTTCTCGACAACACCGAAGCCCAGGCTCTGTTCACCGCGATCGGTGGCGGCAGCGGCAAGGACTTCGACCTCGACGGCACGCGCTACGGAAGAATCATCATCCTGTGCGACGCCGATGTCGACGGCAGCCACATCCGCTGCCTCGTGCTCACACTGCTCTACAAGTACATGCGACCGCTGATCGAGGCCGGCCGGGTGTTCGCCGCCCAGCCGCCGCTCTTCAGCACGAAGGTCGGAGGCGAGACCTACCGTGCCTTCTCGGACGAACATCGAGAACAGATCATGGCCGAGCTCACGAAGGGCAACCGCAAGGCAGAGAACATCCACTGGCAGCGCTTCAAGGGGCTGGGCGAGATGAACGTCGACGAGCTCGAGCACGCCGCCCTCAACCCCGAGACCCGCATCCTTCGCCGCCTCACCATCGACGATGCCGAAAAGGAACAGAAGCGGGCCGAGAAGATGTTCGACGTGCTGATGGGCTCCGATGTCGGCGTCCGACGCGACTACATCATCAAGAACTCGGCCCTCTTCGACGCGGACTCGCTGGACGTGTAGTCCACCGGGCCAGCGACGAGGGACGACGAGCGGCTCGCCGCCTCCGGCGCAGCCGCAGCGCGATGAATTCCATCGGATGTTGGCCACCGACGTCGATGTCTCACCCGCCTGCTAGAACTACATCGATGGCATTCGACGACGACCTCGACCTCTCGGAGACGTTGTACGCCGTCGCGGGCGAGGTCGGCGGTGAACAACCTCACGACGCGGCCGACACGGTCATCGACGACTCACTCAATGGAATCAAAGACGGGCCGCCGCCATATCTGTCGCCGTCGAGCGCGAGCACGTTTCGGTCGTGTGCCAAACGATGGAAGTTCCGCTACGTCGATCGCCTCGCCGATCCGGCGGGCGAGGCCGCGTTGGCCGGCACGTTCGCCCATCGCGTACTCGAACTGCTCCTCCAGGAATCCCCTGCGGTTCGCACCACGGACCGCGCCCGCGAGATTTCGCGCGAGGTCTGGCCCGAAACCGAGGCCGATCCCGACTTCGTTGCCCTCGGCCTCGACGAGACCGAACAGCGCCGGTTCCGATGGCTGTCGTGGACGGCGATCGAGGGGTTGTGGCGGCTCGAGAATCCCGCCGAGGTCGCCGTCGAAGCGACCGAACAGAAGATTGACACCACAATCGTCGACGTCCCGTTTCGCGGCATCGTCGACCGGTTGGATCGCGATCCCTCATCCGGCCTGGTCGTCGTCGACTACAAGTCGGGGCGAGCTCCCTCGCGCCGGTTCGCCGATGCCCGCCTCGATCAGGTGCTTTTGTACGCAGCTGCGATCGAAGCCCAAACGGGCGAGCGACCGCAAGCTGCCCGCCTGCTGTACCTCGGTCAGTGCATCATCGACACCGAGGTGACCGACGAACTCCTGCAGGCATCGGTCGATGGTCTCCACTCCACCTGGGAGAAGATCGCCACCAGCACGGCCTCGGCCGAATACGAGGCCAATCCGGGTCCACTGTGCGGCTGGTGTCCCTACGCAGGTGAGTGCGCCGAGGGTCTCGCCGAGCTCGAATCGCGTCAGGCCTCCGGCCGGATTCGCTCTTCGGCTCCATCGCTTCGATTTCTCGCCACCGCCAGCTGACTCCTGGTCCAGCCGCTACGGACCGCGCGGTTTCGGCTCGATATCATCTCCCCATGTCGTTCGCCGATCGAGCCCGCGCCTCGCGCCGTCGCAGCACGCGGCCGGCCATTCGGGCCGACGCCACCATCGACATCGGCGCCGCCCCTCCGATCGATCGACTCTTCGCCACAATCGTCGAAGCCTCGTTCGATCTGATCGAGGAACTCGGCTCGATCTCACTGGCGCTCTACCTGCACGCCCCCCACGATGACCAGCCGCAGTTCTTCGTGCGTTCCCCCACGCTCAGCACCCTCTCCCCCACGCAGACGTTCCGCCTGATGCACACGACGACCATGCTGTCGAACGGCCGCAAGCCAAGCGCGGCCTTCCGCCACGGAGACCTCGACGGCCACTACGTGCGCAGTACCGGCACCCACTCCGATGGCCTGTACGTGTTCGGTGGGATTCAGAACGCCGAGGTCGCGCAACGAATCGTCTCAGTAACCAGGGCCTTCTCTCGCGTCCTACATCAGTTCCATCTCGACGACGGCGGCGATCTCGACGACATCCCGACCGTCGTGCTCGAGAATCTGCCCGACCGGGTGCGGGCCCGGGCAACGATTCGGGAGAATGGAGAGGAGGTCGTCGGGTCGTCGACCGCCGAGGCAACCGATGAGGCGGTGTCTCGGGCCGTCATGCAGGCGTTGGCCCCCGGCTACAGCTTCGACGAAGTTCGAACACTCGATCTCGGCAACCGGTCGGCGGTGCTTGCCGTACTCCGCGATGAACGCCGATACCTCCGGCTCGGCCTGGCGATCTCGGCTGGCGACGTCGTCAGGACCACGGCGCTCGCCACCCGCCGGGCGATCACCCAGATCGACCCGTCCTAGTCAGCTCCACGCCGACAATGCGGCCCGCGGAAGCAGCCAGCGACCGACGGGCGTCACCCGGCCAGCGTCATCGATCACACCGAGCAGCTCCCACGCGTACAACGTCTGGTCGAATGCCCATGCCACCCGCGGCGCATCGCGTTTTGGGATCGTCGTGCCACGATGCCTCACGCCCGCACAGCGGGACAGAGTTTTCCTCGCACCAGAGCCACCGCGCTGGTGCAATACCATGAAAAAGTGGCCCTATCACGGGGCGGCCAAGGGTGCGAAGGGCCCCGACTAGAGAAGGCATCCGGAAGGGTCGAGAGCCCGCCGATCCACGGTGCAAGACACCAAAATGACAGCCAGCGATCCCGAGCCAGCAGCACCCCAGCAATCCGCCGATC
>JBPCTR010000218.1:0-15506 GCA_051011575.1 Acidimicrobiales bacterium
GCGATGTCGATCAGCTCGTCGGCTTCATCGAGCCGAAGCGCCATCGGCTTTTCGAGCAATACGTGCTTGCCGGCCTCGAGCGCCGCCTTGGTCATTGGGTAGTGCGTGGTCTCGGGTGTGGCCGACACCATCACGACATCGATGTCGTCTCGCGCGAGAAGACCCTCCCAATCGTCGGTGGCGGTGACTGCGTTGGTAGCAGCGGCCACTTCGGCGCGACGTTCGGGATTGGTCTCGGCGATGTGCAGGTCGGCACAGATTGGGTGTTGCGCGCAGGCGACGGCGCGGATTCCTCCGCACCACCCCGGTCCGATGACCGCGACGTTCAGCGTGGACATGATCAGCCCTCCTTGAGTTGTTCTGGTTCGATGGGAAGTGTGACCGGTTTTCCGGTCTTGGCCGACAGATCCATGGCCATGGTGAGCAGCAGATTGCGGTGGCCCTCGGCGGCGGTGGCATGGGGGGTGTCGAAGCCCTTGGCAAGTCGGTTGTACCAGGTGAGGGTTTCCTCGCGCATCGGCCCCCACAACATTCCGTCGGAGAGATCGCCTGGAGGATAGCTTCCAACAAAATCGACATGGCGGTCGAGGGGCGCTTCGAATCCTCGGCTCCGATAGCCGGCAGGCTGCGGGTTCTCGGATGCGATTATCACGTCGCGGTGCGTGTCCTCGATGTCGATCACACCCTCGGTCCCGACGATGCCGATCTCGAGCCCGTATACCGCGCCCGGCCACACCACGGGAAGCGCCCAGCTGATGCACATACTGAAGATGGTGCCGTCGTCCATGGTGAACAGGCCGAAAGTCGCGTCCTTCGTGCCCCACTCGCCAAGTAGCTTGTCGTTGGAACGGGCGTAGACCTCGACCGGACTCTTGCCTTCCATCAGCCACATCGACATGTCGAGGCTGTGCGTCCCCGAAACGACCATGGGAGTGAGGTTGGTGCGATCGTCGGCCTTGCTGAGGGTCGCGTACACGACCATCCGGTTCATGAACGCCCTGGTGACGACGCTCGTGACTTCGCCGATCTGCCCTTCGCGCAGCTTCTGTTTGGTGGTGAGGAAACGGCGGCGGAATCGGTTGGTGTAACCGACCACGGCATCGACATTGTTGGCCTGGATTGCGGCCAACACGTTGGCAGACTCGACCGGGTCGGTTGCGAGCGGCTTCTCGATGAACATGGGGAACCCGTGGCTCACCGATTGCATGATTGGATCGACGTGTTCGCGCTCGTCGGTGGCCACGATCACGGCCGTGACCTCGGGTCGAGCGAGGAGCGCGGCCGTGTCGGTGGTGACGAAGTCGGCGTCGGTGTCGGCGGCCAGCTTCTTTGCCGTGTCCTCGTGCACGTCGGCGAGGCCGAGCCACGTGACGCCCGGATGCTCGCGAGCGAGCACGGCACGAATTCGGCCGATCGTGCCACAACCGATGACGGCCAGTCCGATGCCGCTCACGACGTGAAACCGAGGAGGCGGGCGGCGTTTCCACCGCTGATGAGGTCGATCTGATCCTGCGACAGATCGGGCACGCTTCCGATCAACTCGAGCGGATCGTCGTCGCCCATGTCGTACGGGTAGTCGGTGCCGAGCATCACGTGATCAGCGCCGTATTTGTCGATCAGGAACTTCAGCTGGTCCGGTTCGAACACCATCGTGTCGAAGAAGAATCGCTTCAGGTACTCGCTCGGCGGCTTGGGAACACCCTCCCGCACATCTTCCCGGGCCCGCCATGCGTGGTCGATTCGGCCGGCATATGCGGGCAGATACCCGCCGCCGTGAACAACAACGATCTTCAAGTCGGGATAACGGTCCATGACGCCATTGAAGATCAGGTGAGCGGTGGCGAGCGTCGCCTCGAAGGCGTGCCCGATGATGTTGACGAAGTTGTGGTCCTGGAGGCGCTCCTTGTGAGTGTGTCCATTCGTGTGCACCACGATGACCGCGCCCAGCTTCTCGACCTCGGCCCAGAAGGGGTCGAGCCGAGGGCTGGCGATCTCCTCGCCGTCGACATGGCTTCCGATCTCGAGCCCGCGCATACCGAGCTCGTTCACGCAGTACCGGAGTTCGGCGATTGCGGCCTCGGTGTCCTGGAGCGGGACCGTGCCGAGCGGGCTGAAACGACCGTCGAACGCCGCCGTGCTCTCCGCAAGCTCCTCATTGATGACCCTCGTGATCCGAGCACCGACCTCGGCGTCGGCCCAGTAGTAGTACTGATACACCGCCACCGCGACCGCCTGGATGTCGACCTCCATGCGATCCATGTCCTTGATGCGCTCTTCGAAGAAATCCATCTTGGGCCGGAGATATTCGAGCTGGGCCTTGTTCACCTTGCGAGTGAGGTCGCTTCCGTATTGCAGACGGACCCGGCCGAGCTTCTCCTCCTCGACATTCATGATCTCGGTGGCCGGTCCGCACTCGCGGTGACAGTGAATGTCGATCACCGGTCCGTCCGATCGGTGTGCACGCATTGCGGTCCCCATTTCCCTGATTCCCTGTGGTTTCTTCACGCCATCAGGCGTCCTGCATCATATATGATCGCTCGGAAAGGTGCCCGATGCGGCGCTCGTCGGCCCAGGAGTTCCACATGACCACGACCATTCGCGAATGCATCGCCCCGGATCGGGATCCACACGCCCCCTCATGGGAATTGCCGGCGGGATCGATCGACACACACGTGCACGTTTTCGAGAGCGGCTACCCGCTCTCACCCACGCGCGGCTACAACCCACCCGAGTCGACCCTCGACGACCTGAAACATCTGCACAAGACGCTCGGCATCGATCGGGTCGTGTTCACCCAGCCTTCGACCTATGGAATCGACAACGCCGCGATCCTCGACGGGATGAACGCTCTGAACGCCCACACCGACGACCGTGCCCGGGCCGTGATCGCGTGCGAGCTGTCGATCTCCGACGACGAACTGTCGGCCCTCGACGCGGCCGGCGTTCGCGGCGTCCGTTTGAACACCGACAACCTGGGCGGCATGCCGATCTCGTTCGACGAAATCCCCGCGTTGTGCGAACGGATCGGGCCGTTGGGGTGGCATATCGAATTTCTCTTCCCGGGATCGCACATCATCGATCTGTTGCCGGTGTTCGATTCCCTCACCGTGCCCATGTCGATCGGCCACTTCGCGTACCAGCCGGCCGCTGCCGGGGTGCAGGCAGCCGGCTTTCAGGCACTGCTCGAGCTCATGCGGGCGGGAAACACCTGGATGAAGATCTCGGGCGCCAACCGGGTCAGCGAAACCGACCTACCGCCATACGACGACGTGCTCCCTATGGCGCACGCACTGATCGAAGCCGCCCCCGACCGACTCATGTGGGGCACCGACTGGCCCCATCCCAACAAGTACGAGGTGAACCCGAACGACGGCGACCTCGTCGATGCACTCGGCGAGTGGGTCACCGACGACACCCTCCGGCAGAAGATCCTCGTGGACACACCCTCGAAGCTCTACCGATTCTGATGGCGGAGTCTCGAGGTGTTGACATGCCCGACATCGCCATGCTCGGCCTGGGTCTGATGGGCGGAAACTTCTCCTCTCACCTGTTGAGCAGTGGGCATCGGGTTGCGGGATTCGACCCCGACCCTGACCGCCGCGCCGAGCACGAAGCTCGTGGTGGAACGTCCCACAACAGCGTGACCGCTGCGGTCGACAGAGCAAACGTCGCGATCCTCTCCCTCCCCAACAGCACGATCACCCTCGACGTCTGCTCCGAGATCGCCCGGACGCCATCTACCGGGCTGCTCGTGGTCGACACGACCACCGGCGACCCGACCGACTCGATCGAGGCCGCGCGGATACTCGCCGCGAGCGGCGCGTCCTACGTAGACGCCACCGTGTCGGGCAACGCGGCACAGTTCGCCGAACGCGATGTGATCTTCATGGTCGGCGGGGCCGACGCTGACGTGGCCCGCGCCACCGATCTTCTCGAACCGCTCGGCCGTCGCGTTTACGCGGTCGGCGGCGTCGCATCGGGATCGCGGGCCAAGTTGGTGGTGAACCACGTTCTCTCCATCAATCGCACGGGTGTAGCCGAAGGGCTGGCGGTGGCCGAGAAGGCCGGTGTCGATCTCGAGCCGATGCTCGAGATCCTGAGAGACAGTGCCGCCTATTCGAAAGCCATGGACATCTGGGGCGATCGGATGGTGGCCGCCGACCACGAGCCTCCCGCATCACGCGTCCGCCAAAGCCTCAAGGACTCGAACCTCATCAACGCGCACGCCGAATCGATCGGCGCGTCCCACGACCTCGTGGCCACCGTGCAACGGGCGCTCAACGAAGCGGCCGAAACCGGCCTCGCCGACGCCGACAACTCGTCAGCGATCGAGGTGATGCGCCGGCGCTCCGGCATCGGCCGATTCC
This sequence comes from Acidimicrobiales bacterium, assembly GCA_051011575.1. Classification (GTDB taxonomy): domain Bacteria; phylum Actinomycetota; class Acidimicrobiia; order Acidimicrobiales; family SHLQ01; genus SHLQ01. Next base: position 4,368 of record JBPCTR010000218.1, read on the forward strand.
CCATCGACTGACGCGCCACGGTGGGCCCACGTGCGCACCGGAAGCCACGCGACCGCGATCGACGCCATACCCACCGCCGCGGTGAGGAACGCAGCGCGGCCTCCGATCCCGTCGGCCGATCGAAGGGTTCCTATCGCTCCCACCGAAATCGCGATCGCGAGCCGTTCGTGCGGATGCCTGGCGGTCCCGAGGGGGTAGGTGATCGACCACCCGCGGGGTTCCGGCCCGACGGCTCGCCGACGCATCATATAAAATGTATCGTGCATTTCTCCGGCTGATGCGCCCCCGACAACCGGGCGCTCGCGGCCGACACCTGGCAATCAACCTCGGGAGGATTCGCCCCCATGGAGTACACGGAAATCGTCTACGAACGTCGCAACGACGCCGCCTGGATCGGCATCAATCGTCCGGAAGTGCGGAACGCGTTCCGGGAACAGACGCTCGACGAAATCGCACACGCTCTCGACTCGACCCGTGAGGACCCCACCATTGTGGCCGCGGTGGTCTACGGGGTTCACGGCCACTTCTCTGCCGGCGGCGACTTCCACGCCATGATGAAGCTCAACAAGGCCAACTCGTACATGTGGAACGACCGCATGCAAAAGGTGGCGATGACCTGTCGCAACCTGCCCATCCCCGTGATCGCGATGGTCGAGGGAGCCTGCGTGGGCGGGGGGCACGAACTGATGCTCTGGTGCGACCTCGTGATCGCCTCGAACGACTCGATCTTCGGTCAGACCGGAGCGCGGGTCGGCGCCTGCCCCACGGTGGGCGCAACCCAGTACATCGGCAAGCTCATCGGTGAGCGCCGCGCCAAGGAAATGATCTTCCTGTGCAAGCGGTACTCGGGTGCCGAGGCCGCGTCGATCGGCCTGGCGAACGAAGCGGTTCCCGCCGACCAACTCCTCGGTCGCGTCGAAGAGGTCGTCAGTCAGATTCGTGGCTACAGCTCGGCCACGATCCGGGCGACCAAGGTGAGCCTCAACTACGACTCCGATGCCCTGTACCCGTCCTGGCAACACGGTATGGAGCTTCTCGCGAACATCTGGGGTACCGAGGAATCGCTCGAGGGCATGAATGCGTTCCTCGAGAAGCGTCCCGCTAATTTCCACGCCTTCCGCGAGCGCAACAAGGCCGAGCTCGACACCTACATGACGAACTTCAACGACGGGCACAATCAGAGCGAGAGCTCCCGCAGCGCCCGAGAGGGCTGATCGCCGACATGGTGGCATCGGAGCCGGGGGCGCTCGACGGCCTTCGAGTCGTCGATCTCACCCGGGTGCTCGCCGGTCCTCTGTGCGCTATGTGGCTGGGCGACATGGGCGCCGAGGTAATCAAGATCGAGCGTCCGGGCTCGGGTGACGACACTCGGGCCTGGGGACCCCCGTTCGTTGGCACCGAGTCGGCGTACTTTCTCGGGGTGAACCGCAACAAGCGCAGCCTCACGCTCGATCTCACGCACGATGAGGGGCGCGCCGTGCTCGGCGATCTGATCGTCGGAGCCGACATCGTTGTCGACAACTTCAAGATCGGCACGCTTGAACGCTGGGGCTTCAGCGACGAGTGGTACGACGAGCACGCGCCCCACGCCATTCGGTGCACGGTGTCGGGATACGGGTCGTCTGGGCCGAAGGCAGGGATGCCTGGCTACGACTTCATCCTCCAGGCAGAGTCCGGGCTCATGTCGATCAGCGGCGAGCCCGATGGCGGCGCGGTGAAGCTCGGCGTGGCGATCGTCGACATCTGTACCGGCATGCTCGCCACCATTTCGATTCTTGGCGCGCTCGAAGCGCGCCATCGCACGGGTCGGGGGCAACGAACCGAGGTGTCGTTGCACGACTCCGGCATTCAGATGCTCGCGAACGTCGCGGCCAACCACCTGGCGTCGGGCGAAGACGCCGGCCGTTATGGCAATGGACACCCGAACATCGTCCCCTACCGCACCTACCCCGCAGCCGACGGCGAGTTGGCGGTTTCGGTGGGCAACGACGGCCAGTTCGCCCGCTTCGCCGAGTTGCTCGGTCATCCCGAATGGGCCGACGATCAGCGCTTCATCAGAAATCGGGATCGCGTCGCCAACCGCGAGGACATCGATGCCCTCGTGGGCGAGGCGATCGCAACCCGCACACGCGCCGAGTGGATCGCCGATCTCGAACCCGTCGGCATCCCGTGCGGGCCGATCAACACGGTCGCCGAGGCGCTGGCCAGCGAACAGACGTTGGCCCGCGAGATGGTGACCACCATCGAACACGAGACCGCTGGTTCTGTACGAATGGTCGGTATCCCGTTCCAGATGTTCGGCACTCCGGCGGTGGTGAGCAAACCGCCGCCGAGGTTGGGGCAGCACAGCGCCGCGATTCTCGAGGAGGCCGGCCTCGACCCCGAACGCATACGAACTCTTGTGGCCGCTGGCATCACAACCCTGGAGGAAACATGAGCGAGCAGACCGCCCCCGACGAATGGTGGCCCGAGCTCGGGCCGGTCTGGGAACCCACGACGGCCCACAAACCGGGGTGTGTGTGCATCGACGTGCACACCCACCTGGCCGTGCCGGGAAGCGCCGCGCTCGCCAAGCCCCACTTCGTACCCGAGATGGATCCGCGCACGTTCTTCTCGTCGGAGGAGAGCATCCGCTACAACACCGAGTTCCGGTCCCAGCCCCACATCAAGGCAAAGTTCGAGGAACCCGAAGCCCGGCTCGAGGACATGGACAAACAGGGAGTCGACGTCCAGCTTCTCGCCGTGCCACCACCGCAGTACTTCTATTGGCTCGAGCCGGAGCTCGCGATCCGCGCGTGCCGCCTGCAACACGAACGATTCGCCGAGGTGGTCGCCGACAATCCGACCCGGTTCGCGGCGGTCGCCAACATCCCGATGTCACATCCCGACGTCGCGGTCGAAGTCCTCGAGGAGGCCAAGCGCGACTTCGGATTCAACGGGTTCGAGATGAACGCCGACATCCTGGGCGAAGATCTCGACGATCGACGATTCGATGTGATCTGGGAGAAGGCGGTCGAGCTCGACATGACCGCGATCATGCACCCGCAGGGATTCACCCACGGCCAACGAATGACCGAGTACTACCTCATCAACGTCGTGTGTATGCCGCTTGCCTCGACCGTGGCGGTGTCGCGCATGATCCTCGGTGGCGTGTGGGAGCGTTTCCCCGACCTGAAGATGGTCGTTGTGCATGGCGGTGGTTATCTCCCCTTCTACTTTGCTCGTACCGACCACGCATTCGGGGTGCGGCCCGAAATGCGCCGCCACATCGACCGATTGCCGAGCGAATACCTTCACAAGCTCCACTTCGACACGGCAGTGTTCGAGCCCAAGATGGTCGAATACCTGGTCGATGAGTTCGGCGACGATCGCGTGCTCATGGGCACGGACTACCCGTTCGACATGGGGCCGACCGACCCGCTCGAGTTCATCAGCAGGGCGCGCCTCAGCGAAGCGTCCCGGGACCTGGTGCTGGGTGGCAACGCCGCCCGTCTGTTCAAGATCGACATCACGAAGGAAGCATCATGAGCCGCATTCCCCTCCTTGCGTCCCGAGACGGCCTCAACGAACGGCAGCAAGCAGTGTTCGACTGGGTTGTGGAGAGCCGTGGCAAGATGCTGCGCCCCTACGAGGTACTCCTGCACGCGCCCGGACTCGCCCAACCAGCCGCAGAGCTCGGTCATCAGATCCGGTACGAGGGAAGCCTTTCCGGCCACGACCGCGAGCTCGCGATCATCACCACCGCACAGGTGCACAGCTGCGACTTCGAATGGTCGAGCCACGTCGGCCTCGCACGCGACGCTGGCGTGGAAGAACAGACCATCACCTACCTCGAGTCCGGTTACGGAGAACCGATCGAGAACGACGAGACCATCATTTCGTTCGTTCGCGAACTCTGCGCCACCAGCGACGTCTCCGACGAGCTCCTCGCCGACGCGATCGACAGGATCGGGAACGAGTCGGTGGTCGAGCTCTGCGCGCTCGTCGGGTACTACACGTTCCTCGGGTATGTGATGCGGGTGGCCGGAGCCTGCTGACATGGGAGCTGCAGGACACCGAACGGTCGCTGGCCGAGATGGACCACCGGGCCCGGCCCACCGACCGAGCGGACGAAAAAGAATGATTGCACCCGTGACCGGCCCCGACGTGTGGCGCGGCGACGAGCTCCAGGACGACACAAGCTGGATCCTGCACTTCGACGACACCATGCTCACCGAGATCGACGAGTTGATCGGAAGGGCGACCTCCCTCGATCTGACGATCCCATTCGACGCCGAGCAACTGCCGTTCGACGTATGCGCACCGTTGTTCGCGCAGGCCCGTTCACTCATCGACGATGGCCCCGGATTCGCCCTCCTCCGAGGGATCCCCCGGCATCGCTACACCCAGGAGCAGTGCGAGATCCTGTACTGGGCCCTTGGTGTGCACTACGGCACGCCCGTCTCGCAGAACTCGAAGGGCCACATCATGGGCCATGTGCGCGACCTCGGGCTCTCGATGACGAACCCCGACGTGCGTTCGTATCAGACGAACTCCAAGCTCGACTATCACGCCGACCAGCTCCCGGTGGACGTGCTCGGGCTCTTCTGCCTCGAGACGGCGATGCAGGGCGGAGAGAGCAAGATTGTGAGCGCGATGGAGGTTCACAACGTCGTTCAAGGCGAGCGCCCCGATCTCCTCGAGGTCCTCTACGGCCACTTCAACATCGACTGGCGAGGCGAGCAGCCCGATGGCGAACAGCCCTGGTACACCCAACCCATGTACAGCGAGGCCGGCGGCAAGGTGTCCACCCGGTTCACGACGCTCGCCTATTTTCACTCTGTCGTTCGATATGGCGACGAGCTGGCTCCGAGCGACGAACAGATCGAGGCACTCGAATTCGTGCAGGACATCGCGAACCGGCCAGGGATGGCGCTGTCGATGGATTTTCAGCCCGGCGACATCCAGCTGTTGAACAACATGTCGATGCTGCATGCGCGCGAGAGCTACATCGATCACCCCGATCCGGAGCGCCAGCGCCATCTGCTGCGAATGTGGGTGGCATACCCCCAGGGCGAAGGCCGCCAACTATCCCCGCTGCTCGATCACCGTTACCGTTACGTTCTCATGGGTGGGATTCCGGCCAAGAAATCGAGCTCAACGTGAGTGACGGCGTCTTGTCGAGGGCCCTCCTCGTGGTCGAAGCCCTGGTCGAGGCGGGCGAGCCGGTCGGCCCTCGGGCACTGGCCCGCACCACCGGCATCGACCGCAGCGCCGTTGGTCGACTCCTACAACAACTCGAGTCACTCGAGATCCTGACGAGCTCGGACGGCCAGTACGAACCTGGGCCCCGCTTGTTCATGATCGGCCGAACGCTTTCGTCCCTCGACACACTTCCGACCGCAGCTGGTGCGGTGCTCTCGTCGCTCGTCGGCGAGTACGACGAAACCTCGTACGTGTGCGTTCTCCACGGGCATTCGGCCGTGTTCACCTTCGAGTTCCAGAGCTCGAAGCCGCTTCGGTACGTGGTCGATCTCGGTAGACCGATTCCGCTGCACGCCGGCGCCGCCGGCCGCGCGATCCTTCTCGGCCTCCCCGAGGCCGAGGCCCGCTCGCTGCTGACCTCGACGCAGCTGACCCCACTTACCGAGCACACGCTGACCACGGCCGACGAACTTCTCGATCGGCGATCGGCCGACCTCGACCACGGGTACGCCGTCAGCCGGGGCGAGCGCGTCGAGGGCGGCGTGGCCGTGGCAGCACCCTTCTACGACAACACAAATCGATGCCAGGGCTCGATCGTTCTCACCTGTCCGCTCTCGCGGTTCGAGGGATACGACGAGAACGCGATCGGAGAAGCGGTTCGAGAGTCAGCCGCAGTCCTGTCGGCCCGGCTCGGCGCACACGTCTCCGTGGGCTGACCTCAAGCAATGGCTGGCATCGGGAAGTGAGGTCACCAGACATGGATCACGTGGTAGTCGACCTCCATGCGCACGCGATCGTGCCCGACGCTCTCGGCGAGATGCAGCGGGCACAACCCGATCATGGACCCGTCCTCATCGAGGACGGCGAACGACGATTTCTGAAATACCCCAAACGAGAGCGACTTGGGCCGCTTCCCGCGGGGATCTTCGAGCCGTTGCTTCGGATCGCCGAAATGGACCGCCAGCGCATCGACCGTCAGATAATCGCAATTCCGCCGCCCAACTTTCACTACCACGTGCCCGACGAGGTCGGCGTCGACTTCGCCCGCCTTCAGAACGATGGGTTGATGTCACTCTCCGACTCCGACCCGGATCGGTTCCACCTCTTCCCCACCCTTCCTCTCCAGGACATCGATGCCTCGATCGTCGAGCTGCGGCGGGTCGCCGAATACCCGCGGACGAGGGGCATTCAGATCGGCACGAACGTGAACGGTATCGACCTCGACGATCCTCGTTTCACGCCGCTGTTCAACGAGATGGAGGCCCTCGACCTACCGGCGTGGCTCCACCCCGATCCGCGTTCGATCGCCGGGATCGACAGGCTCACCCGCTAGTACCTCCAGAACTTCATCGGGAACCCGCTCGAATCGACGATCGCCATGGGACGGATCATCTTCGGCGGTGTGATGGACCGCCATCCGGAACTGCGATTCGGTTTCGTGCACGGCGGCGGCTTCACGCCGTATCAAACCGGCCGTTGGGACCATGGGTGGGAGCAGCGCACCGAGGCGAAGGAGTTCGTGAAGTCCACGCCACCGAGCGAGTACGTGAAGCGGTTCTTCATCGATTCGCTCACGCACGACCCCCTTGCTCTGGAACTCCTCGGCCGCCGCGTCGGCTGGGATCAGGTCGTGCTCGGTAGCGACTATCCGTTTGATATGGCATCGGAGGACCCCGTCGGTGGTGTCGAGGCTGTCGACATTCTCACCGAGGAGGAACGGGCCGCCGTGCTGTGCCACAACGCCGACCGCTTTCTTCGTCCGCTCCACGAACACACTCACGAATGAGTCCAGTCGGCCTCGGAATCGTCGGGCTGGGCCGATGGGCCCGCGCCCACGCCGAGGCCGTAGCGCGCACCGACTCGGTGCATCTCGTCTCGTGTTTCAGCCGCAACGAGTCAGGTCGATCCGAGTTCGCCGACGCCTTCGACGTCGAACACCGCGCGAGCGCCTTCGAGGCCATGCTCGAGAATCCCGAGGTCGAAGGAGTGATCGTTGCCACGCCGAACGATCTCCACGTCGAGATGGCCCTACAGGTGATCGACGCCGGGAGGCCGGCGCTCGTCGACAAACCCGTGAGCGTCGACCTGGCGAGCGGGCTCCGCCTCCTGCGAGCGGCCCCGGACGGGTCGACGATCGGGGTCGCCCACCACGCCCGGCGACTGGCCGTGATTCGCGCGGCGAAGAGATGGATCGACTCATCCGGTGGCCCGGTTCGATTCGCGCATGCGAATTTCAGCAACGGTCGTGGCGCTCACCTGAATCCCAACGCCTGGCACACCAGGGTCGCCGGGTCTGAAGCCGGCGTGTTGATCCAGGTCGGAATCCACCAGGTCGAAAACCTGCTCTGGCTGTTCGGCCCTGTCGAGGCCGTGAACGCGAGGCTCGTTTCGAACACGGCGAAGCCGGTTCCCGATGGGTCGACGCTGATCCTCAGCCACGCATCCGGAGTCGTGTCCACGCTCACGTCGAACTGGACGACACCCGGGCTCTTCTCCCTCGAAGCACAGTGTGAGAACGGCAACATTCGCGGCCGCGTCGACCACCGGTTCTGGAAGGAGACGTCCGTCGACCGCGAGAGCACTCTTCTTGTCGACACCGTCGATGACCACGACGTTCCGATCGACCTCGTGGTGGGCGATCCGCTCGTCGAACAGCTCGACGAGCTGGCCGCCACGGTTCGGGGTGAGGGCTCGATGGAGGTCGACACCGCCGCCGGACTTCGCGCGATGGCCGTGGTCCTGGCGAGCGTCGAGTCGTCGCGACTCGGCGGCGCCGAGGTGGCGATCGATTCCATGCTGCGGGATGCGGGTGCCACCGATTCCGAGGTCGCGCTACTCGCCGGCGTGGGCTGACGCCGGTCGGTCGGTCGGTCGCCGCGTTAGGGCACAACTGGTTCGATCGCGGCGTCGAGCGCGACCCAGCGACCCTCAGCCCACACGATCGGGTTCACCTCGACCGATGCGATCGACGGTGTGTCCGTGACCAGCTTCCCCAGGACGAGGGCATGGGCCGCGAGCGCCGCGACCTCGGCGGGCGTGCCGATTCTCGGATGGGTGAGCAAAGGCCCGCTTCGGAGCTGCTCGATCTTCCGGGCCAGATACGACGCCTCGACTCCGGCCGGGACCATCACAACATCGTTGAACGCCGCTACGGCGACTCCACCCATTCCGACCATCACCATGGGGCCGAAGATCTGGTCACGCACCGCACCGATGAGCATTTCGACACCGGACACCTGGCGTTCGACCAGGAGGCCCTCGACGGTCGCGTTCGGCGCGGTCGACGCGAGGTCGTGGCGCATCTCGTCCACAGCGGCAGCCACCGCCTTCGACGAATGGAGGCCGAGCCGCACGCCCCCCACTTCGGTCTTGTGAAGAATGTCGGGCGAGCTCACCTTGAGCACCACCGGATACCCAAGCCGATCGGCGCACGCGACGGCCTCGGATGCGTCTTTCGCGAGCGCGTGCTCGACGACCGGAACGCCCCACAAGTTCAGCAGGGTTTTGGCGCGGAACTCGGTGCTTGGCTGGCCCGTAGCCATGTCGGCCGCGACGCGCTCCGTCTCCGCCGCGAACGGAGCGGGCCTTCGGCACATGGCGGCGAGCGCACGAATCGCGGCCCGAGGCTCCTCGGTGTGAGGCAAAAATGCCTGGCGGAGCCGGTCCAGCCCTTCAGCGCCCACGTCGCCGGCCATCCAGAGATGCACGACCGGCACGTCCGATTTCAGGGCGACCAACGACTCGGCCCGCTCAGCCGAATGCGCTCGCGGATGCGCCGAGCTGACGGCAAGGACGGCGTCGAAGTCGCCACTCGAGGCGAAAGCATCGACCGTCTCAACAAACCGGCCCGGGCCACCGATGATGCCTCCCATGTCGAGCGGGTTGGCAACCGATCCCTGCTGCACGAGCGGTGCGACCTCGTCGACGAGCGCGTCACTGGGTGCGGGAAAACTGAGGTCGGTCGACTCGGCCAGGTCGCGTAACAGGATCGCCATGCCGCCCGAGTGGGTGACGATACCGACTCGATCGCCCGAGGGCCGAGTGGTTCGAGCGACGATTTCGGCCATGTCGAGCATCTCGGCGGGAGTGTCGGCGATCTCCACACCGAGCGACTCGAGCATGCTCTCCAGCACCCGATCCGAGCGCGCCAACGCACCGGTATGGCTCTTCATCATCTGCTGGCCGACATCGGAACGGCCGAGCCGAGTGACGACCACCGGCGTGTCGTGCCGACCCGCGTGACGAACCGCCTCAACGAATCGATCGCCGTTTCGAACAGTCTCCAGCACCACGCCGATCGAACCGACCTCGCTCATCTCCGCAAGGGCCGCGATTCCGTCGGCGACATCGATATCCACCTCGTTGCCGGTGGAGATCGATGCGGCCAAGCCTCCCCCGCCTCCGGCGGCGAGGTTGTGCAGGTAGCTGCCCGTGCCTCCGCTCTGGGTGACGATGCCGACCGGACCCGAGCGAATCTCGTGAGCAGGGCGGTCGAGGCAGGTGAGGAAACTCATGGCCACCCCGGCGCCTGGCACGATCACACCGCCGGAGTTCGGACCGAGGATTCGCAGCGATGTCTCGTCCGCCACCGCGGTCAGGTCGTCCTGCATCGAACGGCCCGCGGACCCGGCTTCGGCGAACCCGCCCGCGAACACGATCATGGCGTTGGCCCCCACTTCGGCGGCCTGCCGGGCCACGTCGGGGACGGCGGCGGCGGGGACCGCCGAAACCACGACGTCGGGCGGCACGGGGAGGTCCGCGAGCGAGGCCACAACCAGAACCCCGGCGACGTCGGCACCACTGGGATGCACGCCCAGGATTTCGCCGCCGAACCCGACCTTGCGCATGCTGGCCACGACGCGCTGGCCGTGTTTCGTCGGCTCCGCCGACAGCCCGACGATGGCGATCGACCGTGGCCGAAGCAGACGGCGGAGATCACTCATCGGAACTGCGACATGACCTCAGCGTTGAACATCTCGAGGCTGTCGGCTTCGCCCATGTCGTAGAAGAACGGAATGATCTCATAACAACCTGCGTCGGCGTACCCGGCGATCGTCTCGGCTACCTGTGCCGGCGTGCCGACCAGGTTCTTCGCCTCGAACTCCTCGGGCGAGCAACCTCGCCGTCGACCGGCGATCTCCAGTTTGCGGTCGAGGTCGGCGCGGTCGCTGCCAACGATCGACTGGATGTGCACGGTGCGGCGAATCTCGTTGAAGTCGCGGCCGACGTCCTCGCAGTGGCCGGCAAGGATCTCCGACTTCTGCTCGAACTGTTCGACGCTCTTTCCGAAATTCGAATAGTCGCCGTACTTGGCCACGATCTTCAGCGTCCGCTTCTCGCCCGGCCCGCATATCCAGAGCGGTGGATGCGGCTTCTGGAGCGACCGTGGTCGGGTGATGGCACCAGCGACCGAGTAGTGCTCACCCTCGAAGTGGGCCTCATCGGTGGTCCACATCTCCTTCAAAATCTGGGCGGTCTCCTCCAACATGTCGAGGCGCACCCCGTCACGTGGATAGTCGTAGCCGTAGGCCGCGAACTCCTTGTGGGACCAGCCGGCACCGATCGCCACCTCGAGCCGGCCGCCCGAGATCGCATCGACCGACGTGGCGAGCTTCGCGAGCAATGACGGCTGGCGATAGAGCACACATGTGCACATCTGCCCGATGCGGATGGTCGAGGTCTCGACCGCCAGCGCGGCCATGAGGGTCCAGGCGTCGTACACGCTCTCGTGCGCCACGATCGGATGGGTGTGGAAGTGGTCGTAGACCCAGAGTGAATCCCATCCGGTTTCCTCCAGTGAATGTGCCGCCGAACGGATTCGCTCCCACTGCTCGTCCTCCGGGACTCCGGTGAGCTCGAGCTTCCATCCCTGGGGCACCATCGTTCCGAATCGCATGTGTCAGTCTCCTTCGTGGTCCCACACCCCGACGACGCCGGCCGAGGTCAGCTCGTCGA